>JANLQX010000273.1:0-9528 GCA_031368095.1 Actinomycetes bacterium
GCAACAGTGGTGGCGCGCTCGTCAGCGCCGACGGTCGCGTGGTGGGTGTCAATTTTGCCGGGGGTGACTCCTTCGGCACGGGCACGGCCCAGTTCTTTGCCATCGCCAGCGACCTTGCCCAGCCGGTCATCGAACGTCTTCGCGCCGGCGACTTCGAAACCCTCGGTGTCAATGCGCAGGCCTTCCGCGATCCGGAGAAGAACGTGTCGGGGGTGTGGGTCGCAGCGGTGCAGGACGGAAGCTCAGCGGCGAAAGTCGGTCTGAAGGCGGGCGACATCATCACGACGATGCGGGGCCTTCCCGTTGGCCTCGACGGTACGATGCGTGACTACTGCAAGATCGTCCGGAGCTCGAACGACACCGAGGCGATCGGTCTCGAGGTGTATCGGCCGGACACGAAGACGACATTGAGCGGCGAGTTCCGTGGTCAGGTGCTGTCGGAGAGTTTCTCCTTCAGTGCCCCCGACGTCGCCGGCAGCGTAAAGAGCGCAGGTTCGACATCCAAGATTGATGATCCGTACACATACGTTCGGGTGCAGGACGACTCGGGGAAAATTAGCGTTGACGTCCCCACGGTCTTCTCCGACATCGACGGGGCCGAGTTCCTGTTCGACGGCGGGTCGGCTCCGGCGATCATCGCCAGTCCTGACGCCGCCGCCTTCAAGTCGGCGGATGAACCGACGACGCCGGGTTTGTTCATCTCCGCAATCGAACTCGCGAAGTTCGGGGTACCAGCCGGTGTCGCGATGCCGGACGGAACCTATGACCTACTACTCGACACGTTTTCGAAGTCGGTCTCGTCGACGTGCGCGGCCGGCGATCGGAAAGACTTCGACCGCAACGGCGTCATCGGTAGATTCCAGAGCTTTGCCGACTGTGGACCGGCGAAGACCAGCACCTTCGTGGTGATCGCCGCCCCGCCGGACTCCAGCTACATCCTCGTGATCGTGTTCGTGGCCAAGGACGAGAACGACCTGTTTGCTCTCGACCGTGCGGTATCGACGTTTCGGGTGCAGTAGCCACGAACGCCGGTGACCGTCGTCGGCCCGTCGAAACGGTCGTTGGTGGACCTCGGCTTAGCTGCCGAGGACGGTGGGCACGTCTTCGGCGTGGTTGAGCGAGCGCCACTCGCTCATTGCTCGGAGCACGAGCGTGGCCAGCACGCCCACGCCAAACGCGCACCCAACGGCACCCAACATTGTCCATAGGCCAACGCGGGTTCCGGATGTCCTACCCGTCCATACCTTCATCACGCCGAAGGTCAACAGTCCACCGAGCGCGCCGCCCACGAGAATGCTGACGAACGCCGCGACCCGTGCCGTGACCGAGGGGAGGGCGCTGAGCTGAGGAGGCCGAGCGGTGAGTGGAACCGTGCCGAGAACGGCTCGACCGGTCGGCCGGGGGTGGGTCACGGTGAGCGGGGAGGCGACGGTCGCCAGAGCATCGTCGGTTCCCACGGCGAGTTCGGCCCACGACGCACCGGTGGCCTTGACCAGAGCGTCGACTCCCACCTCGAACACGTGCGACGGCGTTCCGGCAGCCGCCCAGACGGTGGCGAATCGGCGGAGGCGAAGGTCGGCGAAGGTGGGGAGGAGCGAAGAATGACCGAACGGTGGAATTCCACCGACCGGATAGCCGGTTGCGTCGCGCACCGATTTGGCGTCCATCCGCCACGCGCCCGCGGCACCGGCCGCGTGGGCCAGCCGGGTTACGTCGAGCTGGTCGTCACCGCACACCAGAGCCATGACCGGGCGCGACGTGGCGTGGTCACCCGGGTCGCCGACGGCGAACACCAATGATTTCACGATCTGGCCTTCGACCACGCCGATCACCGCCGCGGCATCAGCCGCTGTTCGGGCGCCTTCGGCGGGAAACTCCACGATCTCGACGCGGAGACCGAGGGCGCGGGCCGCGTCCGTTACCGCGAGGGCGTTCCGATGCATTGTGAGAGCGTACCGGCCGGTCCGGCGAATGGTGCCCTGCTGGGTCGTGCTGGGTCGAGTTGGGCGTCGAATGGCGTGGTGATGGGGAAGGATGGTTGCCGTGGCCGCTCATTCGAATGCCGACCCCGCTCGGAGCCCTGCTCCCGACGCTCCGGAGCAGGGTGAGTTGCGTCGCTGGCGCGTTGCTGCCGGGTTGATGGAGCAGGACGGGCACCTGCTCCTGGTCGAGAATCTTCGTCGCAACGGTCGCACCGACTGGTCCACGCCGGGTGGTGTGGTTGAACACGGTGAAGACCCGGTCGACGGTCTCACGCGGGAGGTCGTTGAGGAGACCGGGCTGAACGTCACCCAGTGGTCGGGTCCCACCTACACCGTCGAAACGGTGGCTCCGGACATGGGTTGGCATCTGAGTGTCGACGTGTTCACGGCCGTGGCCTGGACCGGCGAGGTCACCACCGGCGACGACCCCGACGGCATTGTTGTCGCCGCACGATTTGTTCACCCCGACGACTGTGCGTCGTTGCTTGACGGGGCCGGACGTTGGGTTGCGGAACCGGTTCTGGAATGGCTGGCCGATCGTTGGGAAGGTACGCGCGCATTCCATTTCAGTCTGCATGGTGCCGATCGTTCCGCGCTTCGGGTGGAACGCCATTGACGCTGACACCCGCGGCCGTCGGCGGAGAGGTACGCACACGTACCATTCTGCATATCGATATGGACGCGTTCTATGTCGCGGTGGAAGTACGGAAGAACCCCTCGCTGGCCGGAAAGCCGGTGATCGTTGGCGGTGACGGATCGCGCGGCGTGGTGGCATCGTGTTCCTACGAGGCGCGCGCCTTTGGGATCCATTCGGCGATGCCATCCACGCAGGCCAAGCGTCGGTGCCCGCACGCAATTTTCTTGGCCGGTGATCACGGCCTCTATGCCGAGGTCTCCACGCAGTTGCACGAGGTGTTCCACCACTACACCCCCAACGTGGAAGGGATCGCTCTCGACGAGGCCTTTCTTGACGTCACCGCCGCCCGTCGACTCCACGGTGACGGCGCCACGATCGCCGCGCGTTTGCGCGAAGAAATCGCCACGTCGATGTCGCTCCCATGCTCCGTCGGCGTGGCCTCCAGCAAGCTCGTCGCCAAGTTGGCATCCAAGGCCGCCAAGCCGCCGATCGGGAACGCTGCGGAACAACCGATCCCCGGAGGCACTCGTCCATCGCTCGGGGTGGTGGAGATCGCCCCGGGGGGCGAGCGAGCATTCATGCACCCTCAGTCGGTGCGGGCACTGTGGGGCGTCGGACCCAAGACCTTCGAACGCCTCAGTCGCTTCGGGGTCCAGACCATCGGCGACCTTGCGGCGTTGCCCGAGGCCACGTTGGTACGCGCGCTTGGTGAAGCCAACGGTCGCCATCTGCACCTGCTGGCCAATGCCATCGACGATCGACCCGTCGAGGCCGAACGCGGGGTCAAATCGATCGGGCACGAGGAGACGTTCTCGATCGATCACCATGATCTCGACGTTCTTCACGTGGAGCTCGTACGGATGGCCGACGCCGTTGGTTCACGGCTTCGCGCCGCTGGGTACGTCGGTCGAACGGTGCAGCTCAAAGTGAAGCTCGGTGACTTCGAACTGCTGACCAGGTCCAAGACCACGCCGCAACCGGTTGCCTCCAGCACGGTCATCACCAGGGTTGCCGACACGCTGATGCGACGGCCCGACGTGGCCGACCGGATCGCCGCCAAGGGGGCGCGACTGCTGGGCGTGTCGGTGAGCGGACTTCTGCCGGCGGCTGAGGGCGGCAACACGACGGTCGATGCCGTTGCCGCGTTCCCGGTTGAGACAGAGCAACTGGGGCTCTTCGCCACCGCCGTCGATCCCGCTCCGGCGGCGGGAACCGACGCGCACGCATTCACCGAGCGGGCCGACGAACGAGAACTGGCCCAAACCGTCGACGCCATCCGCGCCAAGTTCGGCGAAGCCGCGGTCGCCTCCGCGGCGCTTGTCGGCACCGGCGGGCTTCGGGTGAAACGGCGCGGCGATACCCAGTGGGGACCGTCGGGCGACGGGTAAGTCGCAACCTTGCTCAAGCGCTCGTGGAGCTCAGGGTGCGTGGGTTGAGAAGTTGCGCGAACATGGGTCCGTGCCGCTGTCAGAAGACGAACAGCGTGTGCTCGACGAGATCGAGCGCCAACTTCAACTCGAGCCCCCGCGCCCGGATCCGAGAGCTCCTCGATTGGTTCGCCAGCAGGTGCCCCCCTCGTCGACACCGTTGCTCGGCGTGGCTCTGGTCGGCGCCCTTGCCGTGATCATCATCGGTGTTCTCGCCGGCGGACTTCTCGGGGTGCTCGTTGCCCTCGCCGGATTCGCGTCGTTCACGGCCGGCGGTGTGGCGTTGGTGCGCAACTCCCGTGGACAGCTCCAAGCTCGTATCGATTCGTTGATGGCCCGCTACCAGGGCCCGCCGTCGTCAGGAGCCGACGGGCGCTGAGCGGCTCGACCGACCACTCCTGGCGAGCGCCCCGCTGCGGCGCAAACGCTCGACTTCGGCGGCGAAGGCAATGGTGTCGGCTTCGGTCCAGGAGCCGGTCGGCCCGTATCGATGCTGCTCGACTTGGGCGGCCAGGTGGCGAAGCAGGCGCGCTGCGTCTCCAGTATCGCCCGCGTCGCCGGTGAGTGCCGACGCCCCACGCTCGGCGAAGGCGCGTTCGGATTCGTAGTCGACCCGCAGGATCCCGCGGCGGCGAAGGCGCTTCACGACGCCGAGCCACAGTGTCTCGACCCGGTCGCGCCGGGCCCGCCGGGCAAGGACCATGCCGGCGGCCGCAAGGGCGAATGCAACGGCCCCGGCGGCGACGCCGATAGGAATTCCCCGGCTCACCTCGGAACGTGACGGCGGCGGAGGTGCGGCGGTGGTTACGGGCCCGGCCGGCGTATTCGGGGCGCTGGTAACCGGAGGCGAGGCGAGCGACGATGGGTCGGGGGCGAGGCCTTCCGAGGCGTCCTGATCGGCGACGCCGGTATAGGCCTCGGCTCCGGGGATACCACGGCCAGGCGTCGGTTCGAACGGGAGCCAGCCAATGCCCTCCACGTAGGCCTCGGGCCAGGCGTGGCTGTTCTTGCCGGTGACCACGAACCGTCCGTCGGCGCCGAGGCGGCCCGGGGAGAAGCCCACGGCGACCCGCGCCGGGATCCCGAGGCTACGGGCCATCGCCGCGAACGCCCCGGAGAACTGCTCGCAGTATCCGGCCCGGTCGGTGAGCACGAAGCGCTCCAGATCGCCTTGCGACGACGGCGGCGGCACGTCGGTGGAGTAGGTGAAGCGGGTACGGAAGAACTGTTGGAGGGCTTTCAGTCGTCGAAGCGTGGTGGCCGTGGGGTCGGTCAGGGTGTCCTCGGGTCCGGTGGCCTGGCTGTCGGCGTAGGCCGCGAGCTGGGCAGCAACGTCGCGGACGGACGTGGGGAAGGTGTCGGGCAACGCAAGGTCGTCGGCATTCGCGCCCGGGTCCACGAGCTGGCCGGCCACCGCGGTGTCGGGGTTTGCTGGGACCGAAGTCTGCCGGTAGCTGACCCCGCGGCTCGTGAGCGGCGCAACCAGAACCGAACCTCCTCGGGCGTCGTAGCCGAGGGCGGCGGAATCGTCGAGTGCGACGGCATCGAACGACCTTGCCTGGTAGGCCATCGGAAGCCACGACGAGCGGAGGCCCTCGATAAGGACCGATTCCGAACGTGTGGTCGTGGCTGCGGCGGTGTCGGGTGGAAGCGCCGAGCCTGGCTGAAACGGACGATAGGTGGAGCTCGACGTCCAGTTCGTGCCGTTGAATTTCCGCAGCGTCGACAGGCGCCAATACGTGCGGACGGGAGCACCGTCGGCGTCGATCGAAGTGGCCGTGAACATCACCGTGTCCGGTAGGTCGAGCAGCTGGCGTTTCATGGACACCATCGGGCTGGTGACCGTTGAGGGGAGCGAACGACCGTTGGCGGTGCGGAGATCGACGACCCCGTCGCGATTCGCCAGACCGCTGCGCGGTATAGCTACCGCAGTCACCAGAACGGCCAAGGCAGTGGCGGCCAAGACGGGCAACAGTTGTGGGGCAAGCGGTGGCGCCAACCCATCGGCCCAGCGAGTTCGCCGACTGGAGGCCGCCGTTGATGCGGCGGCGTGAAAGACCGCGGCGGCACCGAACACCGTGGCGGCGGCGATGCGTCCCGATGGCGGCGCCACGATCGAGCCCACGAGGACGAGCACGGCCGGTGGCACGATGGCCTCGATCGGGGAGCGCAGCGTGAACGCCAAAACATCACTAAGTGCACCTATGATCCAGGCGCCGAGGATCGCCGAGAGCGCAAAACCGGGCCGACCCAGGACTGGGGCTTTCGTCGCCGAGAGTTCACCCCAGTCAAGACGGATAGCCGCCCCGATGGCGCGCCACGGTAGGGATGCGGGGTTCAACGAGGTGACGACACTGGGCAGGCACAGGCGGGCGGCCCAGACCACCACGAGCGGCCCGCTGACGAGCGGAGCCACGAAGAAGGGCAGCCGGGCGTAGCGCCCGAGGATGGCGAACCCGGCGCCGATGGCTCCGGCGAGCAGGATGGGCTGGCTGAATCGGGATTCGACGAAGAGTCGGGGAAGGGTGCTGGCCGACGCCAGAATCAGCGCCAGAAGCGAACACGAGACGAGCAGATCGCCGGGTAGCCAGCGGGCCTCGCGACGTAACCGCCGCGTGGTTTCGCCGGTGCGGGGTGATGACTTGGTGCCGGTCGCCACGGCGAAGGGAGTCGTCACGATGCGAGCCCCGATCTGGCCACGTCGACCGCTTGTTCGTCGCCGTGAGCGGCCTGGCGAAGGAGCGACGCGATGGCAGTAGAAACCGCGTCGCGAGTGGCGTCGCCGGGCTCCCACGTTCGTGCGTCGAACGGGGCGGTTCCCGCCGCCAACACCAGTTGACGTGCCTCCCGGGGAGTCCCGAACGCAGGACCCGTAATGACCACGTTGGCGGCGTCGGAACCGGCGTCGGCGGGTTCGACGGTGCCACGACGTTGCCGCCGACCCGTCGGCGCCGTGCGCTCGCGTGTCACCGCGGCCAGCACGGTGAGCGCCTCGTCCATCGAGCTCAGGTGGTGCACGGTGTCGTCGGTGGCGATCGTGATGCGGACCGGCGGAGGGCACACCACGATCACGCTCGCCGCCATGGACAGGGCGAGCTCCAACGTCCCCTGATGCTGGCTGGTGCGCGCGTCGACGGCAACGTGGAGGGGCAACTTGCTGCCACCCATGATCACTTCGGGTTCGCGCACGATGAGTTCGTTGCGACGCGCGCTCGATGCCCAATGGACCCGTCGAAGGTCGTCGCCGTTCACGTAGGGACGGAGCTCGCGCAGCTCGAACGGATCGGTTCCCACGCGGCGTCGGGTGCTTTCGAAGGGCCGGAGTGCATCGAGCAGTGCTCGCGCCTCAGGACCGAGGTCGACGACGGCCGGGCCAACGAGCACTTCGCTCGATTCACCCAGCTGGTGGGTCCACCGGAACAAACCGAGCAGATCCTGGCGACGCCAGGTGGATGGTAGGAACCGCAGCGTTCCGCGCTCGCGCAGGGTGACGCGATAACTGGCGGTGGCGTGCTCGCCGCGTCGGAGCGGACGAACGGCCATCCGCACGGCGCGGGCGCCGCGGCGGACGGCGAGATCGTCGACGGCAACTTCGGTGATCTCGGCAATGCCCGACCATCGTTCGGCGATTGCGATCGCGTCGACCGTGAGGTCATCACCGACGAACGGAAGGTGGGCGTCGGCGGCCACGGTTCGCTGTACGCGGATTCCCGGCCGGATCGCGCACCGCACGATGGCGTGCACGGCCGCCACGCACCACAGCGCCAACATCAAGAGCCCGATGGTGGTGGCTTCGGCGATTCCCAGTGCCGAGCCCGTCCCCGATGCGCCGAGGCCGACGAACAACGTGCCGAAACCGCGCCGTGTTAGCTGGGGTGTCCCGAATCGGCGCAGGCGTTTACTCATCGGCGCCTACGACGCCCGCGGTACGCCGATGCGACGGACGATGCCGTCGAGGACGTCGGTCAGGTCGGTGCGGCCGGGCGCGACGCCGATCATGCGGTGCACGAGCGCGTCGGGCAGTACGCCGAGCACGTCGTCGGGAACGACGTAGGTACGGCCCGCCATGACCGCCCGAGCCCGAGCCAATCGCTGCACCGCAAGGGTGGCCCGCGGTGAGGCGCCGAGCGTGACCTGCGGATGGCTGCGGGTGGCGGCGATGAGTTCGAGCAACCATGCGCGCAGACGACCGGCGACGTGGATCCGAGACGTGCGGGCAATGAGCGCGGTGAGCTCGGTGATCGACGACTGCGCGGCGAGCGTGGAGACGATGGACTCGCCGCCGTCGTGTTCGAGCATCCGCAGTTCCGACGCGGTGTCGGGGTAGCCGAGGCTGACGCGTGCGAGAAACCGATCAAGCTGGCTCTCGGGCAGTTTGTAGGTGCCTTCGTGTTCCATGGGGTTCTGGGTGGCGAGCACCAGGAACGGTCGAGGAAGTTCGTAGGTCGTCCCGTCGGCGGTGACGCGCCGTTCCTCCATCGCTTCGAGCAGGGCCGCCTGAGTCTTAGCCGTGGCGCGATTGATTTCGTCGGCGAGGAGAACATTGGCGAATATCGGCCCGGGTCGAAAACGCAGATCTCCGGTGCGCGGATCCCAGATACTGGTGCCGGTCACGTCGGACGGGAGGAGATCCGCGGTGAACTGCACCCGGCCGGTCGTGGCACCCGTGACCGCAGCGAGAGCACGCGCCAGCATCGTCTTGCCGACCCCGGGGACGTCTTCGATGAGGACGTGCCCTTCGGCCAGCAGACACGCCACCACGAGCTCAACGGCATGAGCCTTACCGTGCAGCACGGTCCCGATGGCGTCTTGGATGCGGCTGATCGCCGCGGCGGCGTCGTCGGCGGAGTCCCGCAGGTCATATGACGCCGTTCGTTCGGCCGCGTCGTCCGGAGGCACCACATCGACCACGCTACCTGGGGTTCCGCTGAACGCAGCCCGCGGGTCTTGGTCCGTCCGGAGGGGCTCCGGTACGCTGATCGGCCATGGAAATGCACTATCCCCCCGCCGCCGAGGTCTTTCGGACGAAGGTTCGGACGTTCCTCGCCGAGAACCTGCCCGAGGGGTTCAGCGGGACCGGGACGATGGAGGGCATCGAGCTCGACGAGTTCGTGACGCAGTGGCGCAAGATCTTGTTCGAGAACGGCTACCTCGCGCCGAGTTGGCCGAAGGAGTTCGGTGGCGCTGGTCTCACCGCCATGGAGGGCGTGATCCTCGCCGAGGAATACACCAAGGCCGGCGTTCCGGGCGGTGGTCCAAATGATGCGTTCAGTATCCAGATGGTCGGCAACACCATTCTGCGGTGGGGCTCCGATGAGCAAAAGGCCCACTACATCCCGCGCATTCTGTCGGGCGACGACAAGTGGTGCCAGGGCTACTCCGAGCCCAACGCCGGGTCCGACCTCGGCAACCTGGGCTGCAAGGCCGTGCTCGACGGTGACCAGTGGGTCATCAACGGACAGAAGATCTGGACGTCGGCCGG
>JANLQX010000303.1:0-29686 GCA_031368095.1 Actinomycetes bacterium
GGTGGCATGGCCACCGCCCGCACGCCGTCACAGAAGGCGAGCAATGAGACTTCTTCCCCGACGAGCCGTTCTTCGATCAGCACCCGAGAACCGGCGACACCGAAGGCACCGTCGGTCAACGACGCCCGCACTGCGTCGATACTTTCGTCAAGGGTGTCGGCGATCACCACACCCTTTCCGGCGGCGAGGCCGTCGGCCTTGATGACCATCGGCACTCCCCCGTCTTTCAGGAAGGCAATGGCCTCGTCCAATTCGGATGCCCCGAAGCTTCGGCTTCGCGGCGTGAGGATGCCGTGGCGTTCGCAAAAGGCCCGCGACGCCGACTTCGACCACTCCAGTTGGCCGGCGGAACGCGTGGGTCCGAAGACAGCGATTCCGGCGGCCGTCAAGGCGTCGGCCACGCCCGCTTCGACCGCGGCATCCGGACCGATGATCACCAGCTCCGAGTTCAGGCGGGTGGCCAAGGCAACCACGGCATCGGGATCGGTGAGGTCGAGTGCTTCGCATTGCTCGGCAATGCCAGCATTGCCGGGAGCCACCACGAGCTCGCCGCACCGAGGAGACTTTCGAACGGCCCACGCCAGAGCGTGCTCGCGTCCGCCGCTTCCGAGAATCAGGACATTGACACTGGCCGGCCCACTCATCGGAGCACTCCCTCAAAGCTGCGCTTGGACCGACCGATCGCAACCGCCACCGGCAACGGATAGTCACCGGTGAAGCAGGCATTGCAGTACCCGTCCGTGCGTCCTATTGCTTTCATCATCGAACCGAGAGAGAGGAACGCAAGGGAGTCGGCGCCGATCATCTCTCGCAGTTCTTCCACGCCGAGGCGATGCGAGATCAGCTCTTCATAGGTGCCCATATCAAGTCCCATGTGGCACGGATGAGCTATCGGGGGACAGGTGATACGCACGTGGACCTCGGTGGCCCCGCCTTCCCGCAGCATCTTTACCAACGGACCGGCCGTGGTCCCACGCACGATCGAGTCGTCGATCATCACGACCCGACGGCCCACGAGGTTTTCGCGCAGAACGTTGAACTTCATGGCGACGCCGGTCTCGCGCATGGCTTGGGTCGGCTGAATGAAGGTTCGACCGATATAGCGGTTCTTTATGAAACCATCATTGAACGAGATACCCGACCGTTGGGCGTAGCCGATAGCCGCCGGAATCGACGAGTCAGGCACGGGCACGACCACGTCGGCGTCGACCGGTGACTCCTCGGCCAACAGCTCGCCAAGACGCTGACGGACGTGATGGATGCTGGTGCCGTCCCAGACACTGTCAGGCCGCGAGAAATACACGTGCTCAAACGTGCAGCGCGCCAACGTCGGTGAGGCGAACAGGGTCGACCGTCCGGACATTTCGTCGCCGCCCATCGACACGATCTCGCCCGGCTCGACCTCGCGAACTTGCGTACAGCCGAGGGTGGCAAGCGCACTCGTCTCCGACGCCGCCGACCATCCTCCGTTCGGCAGTCGGCCGATCGAAAGCGGACGAAAGCCCCACGGGTCACGTACCGCAATGATGCGATCCGACACCAAGACGACGAGGGAATACGCGCCTTTCCAGGCTGGCATGGTGCGTTCAATTCGCTCCTCCCAACTGGTGCCGCCGGCACTTGCCAGCATCAACACCATGACCTCGGTGTCCGAGGTGGCGGCCAGCGGAAAACCCTTTGACAGCAGTTCGTCGCGCAGTTCACCGGCGTTGAGCAGGTTGCCGTTATGGACCATGCCGAGCGGACCATGTCGCGTCTCGACGAGGAACGGCTGGGCGTTGCGAGCAACGGAGGAACCGGTCGTGGAGTAGCGCGTATGGGCAATGGCGTGGTGGCCGGGCAGTTGGCGGAGGCGCTCCTCGGTCAGGAGCTGGGTGACGAGTCCGGTGTCTTTGTGAATGCGCGCACCGCTCCCGTCGGCGGTGGCGAGACCGGCACCCTCCTGCCCCCGGTGCTGGAGCGCAAAAAGTCCGAAGAACGATTGACGGGCAGCTTCGAGATCATCGGCTTCGGGAGGCAGCGTCACGCCGAGAATGCCACACATGATCAGGCTCCAACCGGCAAATGACCGGCATCAGTAAGTGCACGAATGATTCGCTCATCAGCCGGTGTAGAGGCCGCGACGAATGGCCGACCGGTCAATCGTTCGTACGCCCGCCGGTACCCACTCGCGACGTTGTCCCACACTCCCTGGGGCAGGATGGGCGCCTGACCCTCCCCACGGAAGCCAAGGTCGGCATAGGCACGCCGAATTATCTCTTTGTCCATGCTCTCGGGCTCCTCATTACGGGCCAGCCGCGATTCGTAGGTCGACGCTTCCCAGAAACGTGAACTGTCGGGTGTATGCACTTCGTCGATGAGCATCAGTCTTCCCTGGCGATCAATTCCGAACTCGTACTTGGTGTCGGCGAGCACCAATCCCGACGCCGCGGCGACCTGCGTCCCGCGAACGAAGACGGCCAGCGCAACATCGACCACCTGGCCCCACAACGCGGCGTCGACGAGGCCGCGTCGAACAACGTCGGACACGCTCAACGGTTCGTCGTGTCCTCCCGCCTGGGCCTTGGTGGTGGGCGTGACGATCGGTGCGTCGAGCAGTGCGTTCTTCCGCAAACCGTCCGGCATGTGGTGACCGTCGATGAGGCGTTGCCCGGCGGCGTATCGATGCCACAACGACGTGGTCGTGACTCCGGTAATCGCGCCGCGCACAATCACCTCGACCGGGAGTGGGGAGACCGACCGGGCCACGAGCACGTTTGGATCCGGGATGGCGATGACATGGTTGGCCACGAGGTCGCCCAGCTCGTTGAACCACCACGCCGCCAGCTCGTTGAGGACCTGGCCCTTCCCCGGAACGCATCCGAGGACCCGGTCAAAAGCCGAAAGACGATCGGTAGTGACGAACAGCAGGCGATCGTCGGGAAGGTCCCAGCTGATGCGGACCTTGCCTTCGCGTCGACCCGGCAGAGCAAGATCGATATCGGCAAGAACGTTGGAATCAATCGCCGTCGAAACGGAATCTGTGCTCATCCGCGTTCTTTCACGTGTGCCACGCCCGCATCGAACAGGGAGCGGGCGAGATAGCGGTGCTCGCCTCGCGCCCAGCGCGGGTGCTGTCGTTCGAGCACATGATTCTCCGGATGGGGCATAAGCCCGAGAATCATCCCAGTCGCATCAGTGACGCCCGCAGTGGCATCAACGGAACCGTTGGGATTCGTATCGTCGACATACCGCAGAGCACTATGTGTACGTACGATATCGACCGACGCCACGTAGCGACCCTCGCCATGCGCCACCGGGCAGTCGATCGGATCCTCAAGCCCGGCGGTCCATACCGACCGGCCAAGACCTTCGGCCGACAGCGTCACCCATCGACACACGAAGTTTCCGCTTGCATTGCGCGTCAACGACCCCGGCAGCAAACCAGCGCGAACAAGCATCTGGAACCCGTTGCAGATGCCCAGTACCGGGCGCCCGGAAGCGGCGAACGCCCGCAGTTCGTCACCGATCGACGACGCCACTTCCAGACCCGCCAACGCTCCGGCGCCGAGCGCGTCAGCATGCGAGAACCCGCCGGCGAACACGACCAGTTGCGCGTCGAGGAGACGCTGCGGACGACGTCCGAGCACGGCAAGAGGAACTCGCACCGGATCTGCTCCGGCCAGGGAAAGGGCGTAGGCAACGTCGTTGTCGCGGTTCGTTCCCGGCGACGACACCACGAGCGCAAGTGGCTTCGTCACGAGACGTGACCACGCCACGCACGCAGGAGTTCATCCATCGTGAGTTCGAGGACAGGACCACCGGCGGCGACGACGACAAGGTGGTCCTCGTCGGTGATGGTGGCGATGACGCTGCCTCCGGTTCGCGCACAGAGTTCCTCCGCCCGTTCCGGCGATACTTCGAGCAGGATCCGACCCGACGACTCGGAGAACAGCAACGCCACGACGCGAGATGCATCCGACGCAAAACGGCCCCGGACAGGTACCGAGTCGAGGTCGACGACAACACCAACGCGGCCGCCCATGGCCATCTCGGCTAACGCCGTGACCAGGCCTCCATCGCTCACGTCGTGCGCCGCATGCACCAAACCGTCGGCCATGGCGCAATGCACCGCCCGGTACCGCTCGGGCGCCAACGGATCGCCGCCTGGCACCTGGCCCGGACCATCGATCCCGAGCACGGCGTCGAGGACCGCGCCTCGCAACTCGTCGGCCGTTTCACCCACCAGCACCAGCACGTTGTCCACGCCCTTGGCATCACTGGTCAGCAGACGCTCAGCCACCGGCACCACCCCGAGAGCGGTGATGACCAAGGTCGGCGGAATCGAACGGCGTGAACCATCAGACGACACGTACTCGTTGTTCAACGAATCTTTCCCCGACACAAATGGCGCCTGGTGGGCTCCAGCGGCGGCGCAGCAACCGGCCACCGCATCGACCAGACGGCCAAGCATCTCGGGCCGCCTCGGATCACCCCACGAGAAGTTGTCGAGGAGTGCAACCCGATCGGGATCAGCACCCACAGCCACGACGTTGCGAATGGCCTCGTCGACACAGGCTTCGGCCATACGTCGGGCATCAATGATTCCCGTGCGACAGTTCATCCCAATGCCGATCGCCAAACCTTGTTCGGACGAGAGTACGAGCGGAGCAACCACGGCCGCGTCGGCCGGTCCGTCGTCAGCCACGCCGACGAACGGCCGTCCGATGGTGGCGCCGAGAATCTCGTGATCGAATCCACGAACAATGTCCTCATTGGAACAAACATCGGGGTGGGCCAGTGTTTGGAGAACGGTCTTCGCCAAGCCAGCCACAATGGCGTCGGCGTCACGAGCGTCGGCCGCGGGCGGTGGCGGAATCGGTCGCGTGGCGGTGAGTTGTCTCGTCGGTCGACCGTCGTGGAGGAACGTTCCAGGTAGATCGACCAACATTTGGCCGTCGGCGCGAACGCAGAGCTGACCATCGGAACGAAACGAACCGAGGTCGGCCATAGACACGCCATGCGTTTCGCAGATCGCCGCCAACGCGTCGACGTTGCCGGGCCGCACGGCGAGAATCATGCGCTCCTGCGCTTCGGAAAGCCAAACCTCCCACGGGGCCAGACCCGGATACTTCCGCGGTGCCGCGTCAAGATCCACATCGGCCCCCAGTTCGGCGGCGATCTCCCCGATGGCCGATGAAAAGCCACCCGCTCCGCAGTCGGTGATGGCCACGAAAAGTCCGTAGCCGCGCGCCTCGGTGAGCACGTCAGCCACCAACTTTTCGGTGATCGGATCGCCGATCTGGACACTCGCACCGGCCACGTCGCCCGTGGTGGCGTCCATGGTCGCCGACGAAAACGTGGCGCCGCGGATACCGTCGCGGCCCGTCGAGCCGCCCAACGCCACGATCCGGTCACCGGGCTCGGGGCCGGCGAGCACGAGCCCTTTCGGCCGGAGCCCGATACAGCCGGCGAACACCAGCGGATTGGCGGTGAAACCGTCGTGATGACAGACGGCGCCGGCGACCGTGGGAAGACCGAGCTTGTTGCCATAATCGGCAATCCCGTCGATCACCCCGTGACGGATCCGCTGCGGATGAAGGACTCCGGCCGGAAGTTGGTCGATCGGCAGATCAAGGGGACCGAAGCACAGCACGTCGGTCACGGCAATGGGATCGGCAGCAACGCCGAGCACATCACGGATGACTCCGCCGACCCCGGTGTTGGCGCCACCGAAGGGCTCGACCGCCGACGGGTGATTGTGGGTCTCCACCTTCACGGCAACGTCGACGTCGTCATCAAAGGAAATGATTCCCGCATTGTCGACGAACGCCGAGACGACGAATGGTGCGTCGATCTCGTTGGTGCTTCGGCGCAACTGGGCCAAGAGCGGCTCTACAGCCGTTCCGTCGTCCCAGGTGATGTCGGCGCGGAAGGTTTTGTGCGAGCAGTGCTCACTCCAGGTCTGGGCGATCGTCTCAATTTCGGCGTCGGTTGGCTCCCGGCCGACCGACTCGAAGTAGCTCCGCAAAACGATGAGCTCGGCCGGATCGAGGGCCAGGCCGCGATCGGCGGAGAGCGTGGCCAGCGCTTCGTCGCTCAGCCCCCGAACCGTTACCAGTTCGACCGGCGGCGACACCGCGGCGTGGGTGAATCGAACGACGATGGGTTCGTTAAAGGCCACGTCGTCAACAATGGCGTTGCGCAGGAGCGCGCCCGCGACCGTCTCGACGAGCTCCTGGCCGACGCCATGGGCAAAGGTGTAGCGCGACCCTGACCGCGCCCGTAGGGCCGGAAAACCGAGCAGGGCGGCGGCGCGTCCGACCGCATCGCCGACGGGATCGGTGACGCCGGTGCGCAGCGCAACCTCGACGGTGGGACCGCTCCCTGCGGTTGGTGCTGATCCCGATCGCCAGACGAAGGCCTGGGTGCCCGGATCGGCAATAGCGCGGCCGAGGGCATCGCGTTCCGGAATCGTCGGCTCCCGATCGACCACATACAGATCGGTCCGCACGATCGTCTCGATCGGGTCGGCGACGTTTCCCAGCATGCGTCGGGCCTGCTCAGCTCGGCGGCGCGCTGCCGGCACGGGATCGATGTCGACGACTTCGAGCGTCCACTGCTTGGCCGCTGTCGTCACGCGGCGACACGATAGGGCGCCTCGGCGTTGACATTCCTTTCAGCGTGGCGTCGTCCGTCGTGCCACATGACACGCTGGGATAGTGAACCGACCAGCGTGGACTGTCGCCCTCCTCACGTTCTTTGCCCTCGTGCTCGGCGGGTCTCCCGCCGACGCGGCGCCCACACCTACGAAGTTCTCCTTCGAGGGGACGACAACGAAACCTGGTTGGGTGGTCGTCAACGACGGCGTGATGGGCGGCGTCTCGTCGAGCAAGGTCGGCTCGAGTTCCGGTGTCCTTCGGTGGTCGGGTCGGGTTCGCCTTGAGAACAACGGCGGATTCGCCTCGGCCCGATCGCCTTCGCTGAGCACGGCCACAAACGCTGCGCTGGCCGACGGAACGTCGATTCAGGTGCGCCTTCGAGGGACCGCAACCACCTTCAACGTGACGCTGCAAACGGCCGGCCAGTGGTATTGGGCCGAAGTCACCCCGTCAGCGAGCACGTGGACCTCCGTCGATATTCCGTATGCGCGCTTTCTTCCGCGTACGAGATTTGGGGAACCACTCGTTGGCGACGCGTATCGCGGCCAACCGCTCGCCACCATCGGTGTCCTGATCAGCAACGGCCGAGCAGAAACATTCCGTCTCGACATCGATACCCTGGCCGTTCGGTGACTCAGCGTGATCACCCTCGCGTGACGGAAGACTCGCGTGACATGTGGCCAGGGCCCCTGTCGGACATCGTTTGTTCATATGGACCCGTCAGGCTCTTATCCATGCAGAACAACATCGCTACCCCCAGCACGACCCCGGCCGTCCTCGTCGCCGAGACGACCGCGGTGGACCCGAAGCGCATCCTCGAAACGATCGTCACCGAACTCGAACTGCTCGGTGTTGAGTCCCCGCTCGCCGCCCGTTCAGACCTGATCGAGCTTCACGCCGCTCTCCTGGTGTTCGAACTCGGTGGCCACGTTGCACTCGTGCCGAATATCGGCTTTGCCTTCAACGGCCGACGGCTCCTCGAGACTCGGGTCGCTCGTGCCGCACGCCGGATGATCGGCTCCCTCGATGCCGACTCGGCCGTGGCCCTTGCCGCCGACACGGTGGAGGAATTGATCCACCTCATCGATCCCGAACTCCGCCTGATCGCCGCCTGATCGCCGCCCGTTCGCTGCGGTTCGCGCGTGGCGATAGACCGGGGTCATGACGACCCCGACCTTCGTCGTCCTTGCTGATGATCGGACGGGGGCATGGGAGACGGCTGGCGCCTGCGCCGATCGGCTCGGGAGCGCCCTGGTCGTCAGCACGGCACGTCGACCCGACGGAGAAGGTTCCGAACTCGCCGGCGACGGGGTGATCGACCTCGGTAGCCGCCACCTTCAGCCGCACCACGCCGCCACCATCATCGGCGAAGTTTCCGCACGGATGGCAACGGGCGCCGGGACGCGGATACTGCACAAAATCGACTCGACGCTTCGGGGGAACTGGGCCCACGAAATCGTGCGTGCCTCGGCGATAAACGGCCGACCGGTCATGATGGTGCCGTCGTTCCCGGCGGTCGGTCGCACGTGTCGCAACGGCGTGGTGTTCGACGGTGAACGCCCCGTTCACGACGGCGCCGCCGGTCACGACCCACGCCGCCCGGTGATGATGAGCAGGCCGGCCGGCCACCTCCAGGCTGCTGGAGCCCACGCCGTTGTGGAGCTGGCGACGGTGGATTCCGTAGGCGCCTGGTTGGCCTACGCCCCACGCGGCGTGGCGGTGTGCGACGCCCAGACCGACGACGAACTCGAAGCCCTCGGCTCCTTGTGGGCGGCGCACCAGGGGATCTCGTTCGCCGGCACGGCCGCGAGCGTGGCCGCCGCCGTTGGAGCGCTCCAACCCCGCCACCACGAGACTCGACGACGTCGGCCTCCGCTGCCCGGTCCGGCGCTCGTGGTGTGCGGCAGTCTGCATCCGATAGCGCGCCGCCAGCTCACCGCCCTGCGATCGGAGTCGCTCGGATCGCGCGTCGAAATCATTGACTCCGAGATCCCAGATCGCGCCACGGTGAGGGCGACGCAAGCCAGTCTCACGGCCACGCTCCTCGCCGAAGCGACCCACCGTGCTCGGACGACAACGACCTTTGCGTCGGTGGTCATCATCGGTGGCGACACCGCAGCGGCGATTCTCGGCGACCGTGACCGGGTGATCGAGGGGACGATCGGCCCCGGCCTGCCCTGGAGCATCGACGGCCAGGCGGTGCTCGTGACCCGTCCCGGAGGATTCGGGTCGGAGCGATCACTCATCGAATTGTTCTCGGCGAAGATGGTTGAGTGAAGGTCGTTCCGCTGCCGCTTGCTATCACCATGGGCGATGCCTCGGGCGTGGGCCCCGAGATCGTGCTGCGGAGCTTCGCCGACGGAACGCTCGCTACGCATACCCACGGGGAGCCTCTGGCGATCTACGGCGACGCCCAGGTGCTTCGGGCGGGCGCTGCGCTCCTCGGCCTGTCCGTCGACGTGGACGTGATTACGGACCCGTCGCGGGCCCAGCCAGGACGGTTGAACGTGATCGACCTTGACGCTCTTGCCGAGATCGACTTCACCCCCGGACAGTTGAACCGGATAAGCGGCGCCGCCGCCCGCGCCTACGTGGAACGGGCCACCATCGACGCGCTGCATGGACTCGTGGCCGGAATCGTCACCATGCCGATGAATAAAGAAGCGACCCAGCTGAGCGATCCAACGTTTGTGGGCCATACCGAATTCATCGCCCAGCTGTGCGGCGCCGACAGCGTGACGATGATGCTCACCAACGGACCGTTGGCGGTCACCCACGTGAGCACCCACTGCTCGCTCCGCCAAGCGATCGAACGCGTGACCACCACTCGAGTGCTGGATGTGATCCGGCTGACCGATGCCACGCTGCGTCGATTCCTGGATACCCCCCGAATCGCCGTGTGCGGGCTGAATCCTCACGCCGGCGAACATGGATTGTTCGGCACCGAAGACGCCCAACACATCGCCCCGGCAATTACGCACGCAACAGCGGAGGGAATTGAGGCTTCGGGCCCGCATCCGGCCGACACCGTCTTTTATCAAGCGGTGAACCGGGGTCGTTACGACGCCATCGTGTGCATGTACCACGACCAGGGCCACGGTCCGATGAAGCTGCTCGCCTTTGACACGGGAGTAAATGTGACGCTCGGCCTCCCCATCATTCGCACGTCGGTGGACCATGGCACCGCTTTCGACATCGCCTGGAAGGGACTTGCGTTTACCGACTCGCTCGGGCACGCGCTGGCCTACGCCCGCAAACTCGCCGGTCGAACGTGACGCTCTCGCTGGGAGAGACGTGTTCCCACGGCGCATCGACAGACACCATTGGAAAAAGATGCTGGGTGCCCGGGGCGGGGATCGAACCCGCAAGGTCTTTCGACCCGGGCGGTTTAAGCGCCCTGCGTCTGCCATTTCGCCACCCGGGCTGGTGCTCCCGAGCCTAGGCCGCATCGGCCCAGACCGGCCCGACGACGGCACCGGGAAGGGTGCCAAGCGCATCGTCGATCAGCGCCGGCCATTCTTCCCGAACAATGCCATTGGCCACCAAGATGCCGCTGACGACATCGGTCACGATCTCTCGACGTGTGCGGCCGCGAACAGCCACCGCCACCGTCCGCACCTCGCCGTGGAAGCGCCGAACCACACGGTCGGCACCGGGAACGCGTGGCGGTGACTGAATACCGGGAACACGCAGCCCACGATGCCGCGCCCATCCCCCAAGGGTGCCGACAAGATCGGAAAACTCGGCGAACGAAACTCCGGCGGCATTCCCGGCGTGGCGGTGAAACGTGCGGATCGGGGGATGCAATTCGTTCATGGGGATGAGTGTGACAGGACCCCTGTGACACTTTGCCGGAGATGCATTCTCCGTCGGCGAAAAATCCCTCCGAGCCGCCCCGCAGCGATGCCGATCCGACCCGTCCCTCCGGCCCGACTCCCCGGACCCTAGATTGGGGTCCGTCATGGGGAACGAGGAGGGTACGCCGAAGCGCCGTCGAGGGCTGTTTCGCCGCGACCGCACCAACGACACCGCCGCCGCGGAACCACGCCTGGCCGCCGACGGGTTCGACGATCCGTGGTCGGCGAGCGCCTGGGACGACTGGGATGACGACTTCACCGCGGGAAACCTCCGGAGTTCGGTTCCGGCGGCCGCCGCCCCTCGTCCCGAAGCGGTCGACGCATGGTTGCAGTCCGAAGCCGATGACTTTGATACCGCCACCCGCCTCAATGCCAAACGCTGGGGCGGCGAAGCGAATCGCGAACCGGCCTCGGGTCTCGCCTCGCTCCGTCGAAGCACCGACGCTCCACCGGTGCCCGACGTGATCGCCGCCGACGATGCTCCGATCGATCACGCACCAATTGAAGAAGTATCCGTTCCCGAGGAACCAGGTACCGAAGCGCCGATCGAGGAACCACCGGCCAAGGAAGCGGCGATTGTCGTCGTTGAGGAGCCGTTCGCGTCGTCAGCCGATGACCAGGTCGACGAGCCGGATCGATCGGACGAGACCAACGAGGTGTCTCCGACGTGGGAGCCGGTGGCCGACGCCCCGAGCACCGGGGTACCCAGCACCGAGGTATCGGACTACGACAGCGATGGCGATCTTGACGATGTGCTCGACGCCCTGGCCGACGCCGACACCCCCAGCACGTTCGAAGCGCTCACCGTTCAGGACGACCCGACGAGCGTCTCGCTGACTGAACCGGACCGTGACGAACTCCTCGAGATCGACGAAATCGAGCCGTCTGATGAGTTCACCCCCGAACTGGCAATGCTCGATGCCTCGCCTACGAAGCCCCCGGTGCCCGCTGCCAGTTGGGCCCCAATTGAAACCATCGAGGTCAGGCTTCCGGTCGCCTCCGAATCGTCCACTGTCGACGACCGTCGGCTGCCCGCGGCGCCGAGTGCTCCAGCGGCTCCGACGCCGCCGCCCCCGCGGTTCGTGTCGGTGTCCGTTGTCGACGATGAACCGGCGCTCCCCGAGCCCATCGCCGCCATCGTCGACCTCCCGCCTCCCACACCAACTCCGGCGTTCACCGCTCCGGAACCTCAAGCGCGCACGGCCGACGTCGAGAACGACGCGGTCGAAACCGGCGCCTTTGAAATCGCATCGCCAGCACCGTCCGTACCGGCGGTGGCGTCGGTACCGGCTGGGCGAAGCCGACGCTGGGCCGACCTCGCCGCCGAGTTCGGTTCCGATGGCGACCTCGAGGACTCCTATCCCCGACGTTCGCGACCTGCCCCGTCGCCCATCGTGGGCGCCACCCCCGACCGCGCGCCGGCTCGGGTGGCCGACGACCCAACCCTCGCGTCGCCCCGAGTCGAGGTCGCCTCGATCAACGAGCTCGCCAGCAAACCCGCGACCGGGCCTGCAATCGAAACCGTGTTCGAAGTTGAGCCCGTCATCGAACACGAGCCGGCGGCCGTGCAAGAAGTCCACCCGGCGGAGCTGGAGCCTCCCCCGGCACCACACGACGAGATCACCGCTGACCTCGTGGAGGACGCCGGTTCCGACGAGGTCGACCCGTGGAGCCTGCCCCCCGTTCGAGGGCCTCGCCAACCGGCCGGCGTTGAGCCACCGGTTCGCAGTCGCCTCCCGGGCACATCGGCCCCTGCGAAACCTGCCCCCACTCGACCTATCGAGCGCCCGAGCAGTCGCCCCGAACCTCGGCCATCGACGAATCGGGCCGATGAGGCCCCAACCAGCCGACCGGTCCGACCCGCCGCCGAGCGAGCACCGCGTCCGGCCACGGCGCCACGAACGTCCACTTCCACGCTTTCCCCGGAGTTCCCGACGTTCGCCGGTGTTGTCGGCAGTGCGTTGGTGGCCTTCGCCGTCGCTCGACTGGTGCTCGCCCTGGTCGGCGATCAACCGAAAATCCCCGCCACGTTCACCGGGACCTCCGCTCGTCTCGTTCGACTCGGCGCCACGTTCGCCAACATCGGTACGTCGTGGCCTCTGGCCCTGCTCGTCGGAACAGTCCTGCTGCTCCTCCCCGTGTTCGCCGGCTTCACCGACCACCTTCGTCGGTGGGCTCCGATCGTCGGACTCGCTTCCGTCACTGCCGTGTTCGCCGTGACCATCGGCGCGCTCCAGTTTTACGCTGGCGACAAACTCGGTTCTCCGTCAACGCTTCGTCTCCTCAGCGACGTCATCGTGGGCCCGATCGGATTCGGCGTTCTCACGCTCGTCACCGTCGCCTTCGGTACCCGAGCACACCGCCGCTAACCGGCTTGGAGAGTTTGGCTTCGAGAGTTCGGGGTCTGCGTTGCGCCCGGAGCAACCCAGGCTGCGAACTTGCGGCCTCCGCGCCCTTGTGTGATCTCGATCACGGTGGTCTCCGTCGACTCGTGGTTGGCTAAGGGCACGAAGCACCAGCCCTGAGGAGTTGCGTGACGGCAGCAGACATCCACCCCGCCGTGCTGTGCGAGGTGGCGTTCCACTCGGCCGCGCTGTTGGGGGGGTTTTCGCCGTCGTTTTCGTCGTGGAAGGCGAGCGGATCGCCCTGTACAGCTTCAACGCAGCGGAGGACGGACGTCGATCGAAAGGTTTCGTGTCCCGGAACCTGAAGGTGCTCGTCGACGAAAGCGAGCAGGTGGAAGTGGATTTCGGATGGCCGAACGTGAACGTCGCCTTGGAAGTGAGCCCGTTCTTCACCCACGGCTCCCGGGCAAAGCAGGAGCGCGATGCCCGTAGGCGACGACTCCTGGCCGGCGTCCGCTGGCACGTGGTCGAGGCGCTCGACGACGACATCGCGTCCGAACGAGCCTTTGCCAGGACGATCACCACGCTCCGAGCCCTCGGCGCAACATGAGGGGCCGACTTCGTTCGGTTCGTCCCGCCGGGAGGGACGAGACGAACGAAGTCCGTTGCCATCACTACGCTGCGCTCAAGGAGAACCACATGCCCACGAGAACCGCACTCATTACCGGCACCTCAACCGGGATCGGCGCCGCCTGCGTCGCCCGGCTGGCCAAAGACGGCTGGAAGATCTACGCCGGCGTCCGCCAACCCGAACACGGGGAGCGCCTCGTGGCCGCCACGCCGGGCGACATCACGCCGGTCATCCTCGACGTCACCAATCGCCAGCACCTCGACCAGGTCCTCGGCCAGATCAGGACCGAAGTCGGCTCGCTCAACGGACTCGTCAACAACGCCGGGCTCGGGGTCGGTGGGCCGATCGAGATGCTCACCGACGAGGAGTGGCGTTGGCAGATGGATGTCAACTTCTTCAGCCTCGTCACGCTGACCCGCGAAGCGATGCCGCTCGTCGACAAGGCCGACGGAAGGTTCGTGCACATAGGTTCCGTCGCCGGACGCGTGGCCGCGCCGGGTCTCGGTCCGTATGCCGCGAGCAAGCATGCGGTGTCGGCGTTCAACTGGTCGCTGCGGGGTGAGCTGTTGGCGACGAAGATGCGCTCGTCGGTGATCGAACCGGGCGAGATCAAGACGGCGATCTGGGGCAAGGCCGACGACTCCTTGCGGGAAATGGACGCAAGACTCATCGGTCCGATGCGTGAGCGCTACGCCTCGATGCTCGACGTGCAGCGTGCGTTCATCGAGGAGGGCAAGACGAAGGGTGTCGACGCCGACCGGGTGGCGAAAGCGGTCGAGCATGCGCTCACGGCCAAGCGACCGAAGGCCCGGTACCTGGTCGGCCCCGATGCGCAAGTCGTCGGCGTCCTCACCCGCCTCCCCGACGCCGTTCGCGAGGCGGCGCTCCATGCGAACCTTCGTCGGATGGAAAAGAAGGGTAGGGCGCTTCGTGGCTGAGATGGTCCTGCGCCGGACCTCGTGCACTCCGTCCCGCCAGGAGGGACGAATCGAACGAAGTTCCGCGCCCAGCGAGCCCGCCATCACCGACGCACACTCCCGTAGGATCAACCCATGACTGGTGCCGTCGTCGCAACGATGAGCGAGGACGAATTCGTCGCCTTCGAACTCGCCAGCCCGCAACGCCACGAGTTCGTCGACGGGGTGATCCGGGCCATGACCGGAGCGTCGATCCGTCACAACGACGTTGCGCTAAACCTCGCCATGGCCCTGCGAGTCGCCGCCAAGGGCACGCGGTGCAAGGTGAACATTGAGGGTGTGCGGCTCAAGGTGAACAGCCGTCGCCACTACTACCCCGACGTGATGGTGAGCTGTGAGGAGCCGAACGACACCCACTCGCAATCGGCTCCGTGCCTTGTCGCCGAGGTTCTCTCGCCCAGCACGACGTCGATCGATCGCGGCGAGAAGCGCATTTCGTACATGGTGATGCCGTCGCTTCGTCATCTGCTTCTCATCGATCTTGAGGCCGGCAACATCGAGCACCAGTGGCGAGCCAAAGCGGAAGACCCGTGGTTCTTTGAGATTGGCATCCCCGGCTCGACGTTGCAACTCACGTGCCCATCGGTGAGTTCGATCAGCGTCGACGACATCCTCGCTGAAGCCTGAGCGAAGCAACTCAAGTGACGGCCTTTTCGCCGCGTCGGACCACGACGGTGTTGGTCGTTGATGACGATCCCCTGAACCGGGCGATGCTCGCCATGTCGCTCGGCAACGAGGGCTACGAATTTCTCGAAGCACGACGCGCGCATACCAACGCGACCCTGCAGGCAATTCCGTTCATCGTGATCTCCGGCGTCGACGAGATGGCCTCGATCATCACGTGCATCAAGCTCGCCGCCGAGGACTATCTACCGAAGCCGTTCGACCCCGTGCTGCTGCACGCACGGGTCGGTGCGTGCGTCGAGAAGAAGCGCATGACCGACGAGTTGCGCGACCTGAACTTGCACCTGGCCGAGCGCGTCGACGAGAAGGTACGCGAGGTCGAGCGGCACTCGATGCTACGACGATTCGTGAGCCCGCAGTTGGCCGAGGCGATTGCCAGTGGCGGCGAGTCGATCCTCCCCAGTCATCGCCGCGAGATCACGGTGTTGTTCTGCGACTTGCGTGGCTTCACGTCGTTCTCGGAGACGGCCGAGCCCGAGGAAGTCATGACGGTGTTGCGTGAGTTCCACAACGCCGTCGGCCCGATGATCTTCGACTACGACGGCACGATCGCCCAGTTCACCGGCGACGGCATGCTCGTGTTCTTCAACGACCCGGTGAAGCTCGACGACCCGTCGTGGAATGCCGTGCAACTGGCCATCGACATGCGTGAGCGAACGGCGGAACTTTCCATCGCGTGGCGTCGTCGTGGACACGAACTCACCCTCGGCATCGGTATCGCCCTCGGATTCGCGACGTGTGGCGAGATCGGGTTCGAGGGACGCACCGAATACACGGCCATCGGAACCGTCGTGAACCTCGCCGCGAGGGTGTGCGGTATCGCGCCAGGAGGTCAGATCCTGGTCACCAACCGGGTTCATGCGGCCGTGGAGGACCGAGTCGAGGCCCGATCCCTCGGCGACACCGACTTCAAGGGCCTCACCCGCCCCGTCCCGATCCTCGAAATCGTCGGGCTGATCTAATCGGAGTTCGGGGTCTGTGTTGCTCCGGGCGCAACACCGGCGGCGAACTTCGGGCGGAGATGTGGCGATCAGGCGCTCCGCATCCCCCCGCCGCCGTTCACGCGGATGCGCTCGCCGGTGATGTAGCCCGCCGCGTCGGAGCACACGAAGCCGACGACCCGCGCGACGTCCTCCGGCTCGCACACGCGACCGAACGGAAACCGGGCGTCGAGGTCGTGAATGTCAGTCACGCCGGTCGCCGCCTTGGCCAGACGACGGCCCATGTCGCTCACGACGAGACCGGGGGCGATGACATTTACGTGAATGTTGTTGGCGACTTCCTCTTTTGCCAGCGTAAATGCGAGCGACTCCATGGCGGCCTTTGCCATGTTGTACGGCGCACCGTTCGGCCCATGCGTGTCGGTGGCCACACTGGAAATGAACACGATGTCGGCTCGACCGCGAGCCAACGCCCGGTCGCGGAGCATCGGCAGCGCCAGTCGACAGAGGTGGTGCGGTCCGACGGCATGAATTCGAATGAGACGCTCGACTTCGTCGGCGGCCGTATCGACAACGGTGCGGCCGCGTGAAGCAACCCCGGCGTTGTTCACCAGCAGATCGAGAGGACCGAAATCAGCGGTGACGGAATCGAGCATCGCCGCGTCGGCGTCAGGATCGGCGACGTCGGCGGAGTACGCCTTCGCCTCGCCTCCGGCAGCACGAATCAGGCCAACGGCTTCTTCCGCCGACGATGCATCCTTCGCATAGTTCACCGCGACCGCGGCACCCTCACGGGCGAGCAGGAGCGAGATGCCTCGGCCGATACCCCGGCCACCTCCGGTCACCAAGGCAACGCGCCCGTCGAATATACCCACCCGGTCAGCTCATCTCGTCCATCAACGTGATGAGGTCGAGATCGTCGATCGCTGCGATAGAACGTTCGAGCATCACTGAGATCCACTGACGGCCGCGCTCGTTGGTGGGGTCAAGCGTGCCGGAGATGACGACCGCCATGACCCACACATAGAGCATGGCCTTGCGGTAATCCTCCCATGCGTCGTCAGCACTGAAGCCGGTGACGCCACCGGCCACCAGACCGGCATGCCACTGATTGACAAGCGCGCGTTCATGTTCACGACGAAGCTCGGTCGGAAGGCTGCCGCTGAAGAAATAAGCAACGTCCTGCGAGGCCCGGCCCCGAAGGCTTCCCTGCCAGTCGATGGCGATCAACGGTTCCTGTCCGGGGCGCGATCCGAAGAACAGGTTGTCCATGCGGAAGTCGCCGTGCACAACGGTGAGCGGCGCCGTCGCCATCCAGTCGAACAGCTTCGGGAGAACGGCGAGGTAACGATCTTTGAGCGCGGCGATGCGGGGCGGCACGACGTGGCTAAAGACGTCGGCCATCGGGTCCCAACCGAACGCACACCCCTGGGTCAGCCCTTCCGAACTGTACGACGGCGAGACTTCCGGAAGAAAGGCGAACAACGGGTCGTCGGTCTGACCCCACAGAGACGAGTGGTGGCGAGCGAGCCACGCAATCCCGCCTTGGGTTTCCTCCAACGTGCAGCCCTCTATTTGATCGCCGAGGGTGTAGTCGGTGAGGTGTTCCATGAGCAGGACAAAGTTGTCGCCGTCGATATCGGCGCGGTACACGATTGGTGTGTACGCCGAGCTCTTCGGGGCGATGTCGCGGTAGAAGAGGGTCTCGCGCTCGTAGAGGCGGAAGGTGTCTGCGACGGCCCGATTGGCGTCGTTTTCGGCGGGCATCTTGAGGACGAGCTGCGCCGGTCCAGTGCCCAACGAGTAGGTGAGCACGAGGCTCTGCAACCCCGACATCATGCCGATACCAACGCCCAACGGGGTGGCAATGACGGAATCGACCTCCACGTCGTGCCCGGCCGCCCGCAACGCCGCCGTCAGCCATTCCGGGGTCACGTCGCTCATGAGGCTCGGAAGTGGGACAGAAGCGACGTTCGATGACATGGTGGCTCCAGAAGTTCGAAAGGTCACCTGCAGGTTGCAGGCGGTCGGACGGGAGGCATCGTACGGGTTTGTGACGTCCGTCGCACAGAGGACGAAAAACGGCCCAGACAGCGTCGCCCGAAGCGGTTACTCCGAGCGAAGCGGCCCGAGGACCTGCTCAACGACCCGTTCCACGTGCTCGGTCGTGAGGGGGTGTCCGAAGTCGAGGACGACATGGTCGACCCCCAGTTGGTGGAGGCGGGAAAAGTCGGTCCGCATCGCATCGGACTCGGCATCGGTGGTTGGCAACGCTCGCTCGACGGTGAGGATCATCTCGATGTCCGAGGGATCGCGGTTAGCTTTCGCCGCAGCGGCGCGAACGATGTCGCGCTTATGGGTCCACTTCGCCTCATCGCCGTACCAAAACGAGTTCCAGCCATCGGCGAGCCGGCCTACCAACGGCAGTCCGATCTGCTCGCCGGACGCTCCTACGCAGATGCGCGGGACCACCGACGGTAGCGGAGGCGCGGCCGCCTCGGTAATCGCAAAGTAGCGACCTTGGTATGTGGGCAGATCTTCTGTCCACATAGCCCGACAGATGTTGATCACGTCTTCAAGTTGTCCGAACCGGACCGACGGCTTCGGGAATTCATAGCCGTACGCCCGGTACTCGTCCTCTCGCCAACCGGCGCCGATCCCCAGCATGAAACGGCCCTCGCTCAGGGTTTGCAGCGTGGCCGCCATCTTGGCGGTGAGAGCCGGAGGACGGTATCCGTGGCCGAGCACGTGATGGCACAGCAACACGTTCGGGAACTTGGCCGCCAGCCAGGTCAGGGTGGTCCACGCTTCGAGAAAGGGATCGGTCCTGGCGTCGAAGCCGTAGAAATGATCAGCCACCCATAGCGAGTCGAAATGGGGAACGGCGGCCGGGAGAATATGACGTTCCTGGTACATCACGATCGGCTGGTGATCACTCCATCGATTGCCGATCACCGGAGAGAGCCAACCAAATTTCATCGCTTGTCGCGTCATGGCCACGATTGAACCACAGTCGACTCGGCCTAATGAGAAGGCAGCCGCGGTCGATGAGGCGGGCGAGGAAAGAACGCACTCGTCCGCTCGGCGTACTCGGCATATCCCGGACGGCGGCGACCAATGGTCTTTTCCAACATCGGGACGCCGCTTACCCGAATCAGCAGCACACTCATTGCCACCGGACCAACGACGGAGAGCAGTCCGAGGCGGGTTTCCGCGGCAATGAGATAGAGACCCCACCAGACACACGCGTCACCGAAGTAGTTCGGATGGCGGGTCCAGGACCACAGCCCTCGGTCCATCACCTGACCAACGGAATCAGGCCGCGCTTTGAACCTGGCCAGTTGCGCGTCGCCAATCGTCTCGAAGCCAAGGCCAACCGCCCAGACAGCCACGCCTACCCATGCCAGCGGGCCGAGCTGTGCAGGCCGATCGGCTATCTGGCCGAGCTGCACGGGCATTGACACAATAAGCATCATCACACCCTGCGTGAGGTACACCGTACGTAAGCTTATAATCGGGAATCTCTCGCCATGTTTCTTGCGCATTGCCCGGTATCGGAAGTCCTCACCTTTGCCATGGTTGCGCCAGAACAGGTACGTGGACAGACGAAGTCCCCAGATCGAGGTACAGGCGACGAGCAGCCACTGTCGGGCGGCAACCCCATGGGCGGTCCAAAGCGCCACCCACGCAATCACGACAAAACCGAATCCCCAAATGATGTCAATGAGGCTTGCGTCACGCCGCCGAACACTCAGTGCCCACACGCTGACCACCAACAGGAGTACCGCCGCCGCGCAAGCGAGGAAAACACGAAATGCCATCACGAAACGAAAGCGCCCGCGTGGACCGCTACGGGACGAGGTCCTCGTCGAGGAATCGACGATGGAATTCAGTCGCTCGCTCGGTCCACTCCTCGGCCGTGATGGCAAAACGCTCGTGGTCCTCCCACACCCCATTGATCTCAATGAGGCGTTCGGCCAATCCCTCACGTCGAACGCCCAGCTTGTCGACAACGCGGAGGCTGGCGCTGTTGCGAGGCACGATGGCGATCTCCACCCGGTGGAGGCCGAGCGTCTCGAACGCATGACTCATCACGCCCACGACCGCCTCGCCGGTGAGTCCAAGACCAGCTACCTGCTCATCGATCCAGTATCCGACGTTCGCACTCTGCATAGCTCCACGGGCGATGTTGTTCAAGTTGCATTCACCGACGAACCGACCGTCGTAGAACATGGCGAAACCAATCGCCGTGCCGGCGGCGCGCTCGCGATCGCGGGCCTCACAGCGATTTTCGAACACCCGACGGCTGGTCACGGCGTCGGCACTCCCCGGCGGACGGCGCGGCTCCCATCGTGTCAGCCACGAATCACAGCGCTGGCGGACTTCCTGCCATGCCGGACCGTCACTCGGTCGCAAGGTTCGAAGCAGCATCCGACGGGTCAACACTTCAGGGCCCAAAGCCATTTGCGTGAGTCGCTCGTTCAACGACTGGCGCCATCTCCCGGAACTCACGCCGAGCATCGTAGTAAGCGGGCGCGCCCCTACGATGGTCTGTGGCGGCATGCCTGTGGTTCGCCCGTCGGACCCGTCGTCGTTCCCTACGATGCGCTTTAGGAGGATGCCCGTGGTTCCCACCCCTGACCTATCGACATTCGCTGACCGTCACCTCGGTCTGGCCAACGGCGATGCCGCCAAGATGCTCGCCTCACTAGGTCTCGAGTCCCTCGACGCACTTCTGGGGGATGTCGTGCCGGAGGCCATTCGAATTCACGAACCGTTGGCGATTGCGCCGGCCCTGACCGAGCACGAGGCCCTCTGCCGCCTGCGAGACATCGCCGGAACCAACACCGTGGTCACGTCGATGCTCGGCCAGGGGTATGCCAACACCATCGTCCCGCCGGTCGTCCTTCGCAACGTGCTGGAGAATCCGGCGTGGTACACGGCGTACACGCCGTATCAGCCGGAGATCAGCCAAGGTCGCCTTGAAGCGGTGCTGAATTTTCAGACCGTCGTCGCCGACCTGACCGGTATGGATCTCGCCAACGCGTCGTTGCTCGACGAGGCCACGGCGGCGGCCGAAGCAATGACCCTCGCGCACCGTCAGTCCAAATCTCGGTCGAATCGTTTCCTGGTCGATGGTGCCTGCCATCCCCAGGTCTTGGATGTCGTGCGGACCCGCGCCGAGCCCCTCGGGATCGACATCGTGAGCGCCTCCGTCGACGAACTCCTCGCCCTCGTCGAGCCGGGCGCGTTCGGGTGTCTCTTGGCGTGGCCCGACACGACCGGATCGCTCGGCCACGGGCCGACCCGAGGCGTCCTGGTCGACGCAATACATGCGACGGGTGGACTTGTCTGTGTGGCCACCGATCTCCTGGCGTGCGTGCTGCTTGAGCCACCGGGAGCCTGGGGGGCCGACGTCGTCGTCGGTTCGGCGCAGCGCTTTGGCGTCCCACTCGGCTTCGGCGGACCCCACGCCGGTTTTATTGCCATTGCCGACGCCCACAAGCGGGCGTTGCCCGGACGGCTCGTTGGTGTCTCGGTCGACGCCGGCGGGCGCACCGCACTGCGCCTCGCCCTACAAACTCGCGAGCAGCACATCCGGCGAGACAAGGCGACCAGCAACATCTGCACCGCGCAAGTCCTTCTCGCGGTGATGGCCGGCCTCTACGCCTGCTGGCACGGTCCCGAAGGCCTGCGCCGCATTGCCCAGCACGCCCACGACGCGGCGTCGACCATCGCCGCCGGAGCCACGGCTTCGGGATTGACGCTGGCCACCGACACATGGTTTGACACCGTCACGGTCATTGCGCCGGGCCGGGCCACGGAGATCGTTGCCGCCGCTTGCGCGCGCGGTGTCAATCTGCGGCTTCTCGACGCCGACCGAGTCGGAATCACGTGCGACGAGACCACCACGGCCGCGCACGTCGCCGCCGTCCTCGCCGCACTCGGTGACCCGGCATCAACTGCCGCGGCGCTCGGTTACGAGCCCCCCAACGCCGGCTTCGCGTCCGACCAAGTGCGCACCGATGAGATCCTCACCCATCCCGTGTTTCGTTCCTACCGAACCGAGACGGAAATGCTTCGGTATCTTCGACGCCTGGCCGATCGCGATCTCGCCCTCGACCGAACCATGATCCCGCTCGGTTCGTGCACCATGAAACTCAATGCGACCACGGAAATGATTCCCGTCACGTGGCCCGAATTCAGTGAGATCCATCCTTTTGCCCCGGCCGACCAGAGCGTCGGATACCGCACCCTTCTGGGCGAACTCGAACAAATGCTGGTCGAGATCACCGGCTACGACGCCGTGTCGCTGCAACCCAATGCCGGATCACAGGGTGAGTACGCCGGTCTCCTGGCGATCCGCGCCTATCACCGCTCGCGGGGCGACTTCGATCGCCGGGTGTGCCTGATCCCGTCGTCGGCGCACGGAACGAACGCCGCCAGTGCCGCAATGTGCGGCATGAAGGTCGTGGTCGTCGGTTGTGATGATCACGGAAACGTCGACCTCGATGATTTGCGGCTCAAGATTGCGGCGTGCTCCGACTCACTAAGTGCACTGATGATCACCTATCCGAGCACCCACGGGGTGTTCGAAGAAGCAATCACCGAAATCTGCTCGCTGGTTCATGCCAGTGGTGGACAGGTCTATCTCGATGGGGCCAATTTCAATGCGCTGGTCGGAGTGGCCAAACCCGGTCAATTCGGCGCCGACGTGAGCCACCTCAACCTGCACAAGACGTTCTGTATCCCGCACGGGGGCGGTGGACCGGGTGTCGGTCCCGTCTGCGTCAAGTCCCACCTCGCCCCGTTCCTTCCCGGGCACGCCGGGATTGCCGGCACGTCGTCAGTGACTGCTCATGTGGCTCAGGCATCGGTCGGATCACTGACCTCGGCCCCCTACGGCTCGGCCGGCATTCTCCCGATTCCGTGGGCGTACATTGCGATGATGGGACCCGACGGTCTGTGGGCGGCAACCACCATGGCGATCCTGTCGGCCAACTACATCGCTCATCGGCTCCGCGGGCACTACCCCGTTCTCTACACCGGGCTCAACGGACGAGTCGCCCACGAGTGCATTCTCGACCTGCGTCCTCTCACGCAGTCGACCGGCATCAGTGTCGACGATGTGGCTAAGCGCCTCATGGACTACGGATTCCATGCGCCCACCATGTCCTTCCCGGTGGCCGGAACGCTCATGGTCGAACCGACGGAGAGCGAATCGCTGGTGGAACTCGATCGGTTCTGCGACGCCATGATCGCCATTCGGGGCGAAATCGATCGGGTCGTGGCCGGTGACTGGCCGGCCGATGACAACCCGTTGGTACGCGCCCCGCACCCAGCCGAGGACGTGCTGCGCGACGAATGGAATCGGGCGTATCCCCGAGAGCTGGCGGCGTATCCCCTGGCGTCGCTTCGGAAAGACAAATACTGGCCGCCCGTCTCGCGCATCGACGGCGCCTATGGCGACCGCAACGTGGTTTGCTCGTGCCCGCCGCTCGATAGTTACGTCTGAAGGGCGCGGTATCGATTACTGCGGGCCGGCAGGTCACGGGCCACAAGCACGAGGACGCCAAGCCAGACCGTTCCGATCAGCAGCGTGCCTCGCACCGACCAATGGTCCATCGCCCAGCCACCCCACATCGCTCCGAACGGCACCGTACCTCCGAAGGCCATAAACCACAGCGCCATAACGGGAGCGCGTCGACGCTGGTCGAGATGAGTCTGCAGCACCGACGACATTGCCGTGGTGGAACCGAAGTAGGCGAACCCGAGAACGAACGCAACCGGCGCGGCGACGACGGGTGACGAGACAAACGACCAAGCACCGAGCGCGACCGCGAACACCGCGAGAAATGCCGGCACCAGTTTGCGCTGATCCTGCTTGACCAACACCGTGCCGATACTGAGCGCGCCGAGCGCCGCGCCAGCGCCCCAGATCGCGAACAAGAGTAGGTAAGTACGCTTACTATTAGTGTGAAATGCGCGTTCGACAACCGTGGCGAACTGGCCGATGAACGGTAGCGAGAACAGCGAAAGGCTGAACAGTAGAAACAAAATCCGGCCAACAACAGGGTTCGCCCGCGCCTCGCGAATGCCATCGAAGAACGCGGCGCGGCCGGTTGAACCGCGGTGCTCGATTCGTCGGCGCATGGGCAAGCCCCAGAGCGCCACAATCAAGGCAAAGTAAGAAATCGCGTTGAGGAAAAAGAATCCAGATGCGCGAACGCCTAGACCCGTCAGGGCAAGGACGATGATTGGGGCCACCGACCTGGAACCATTCATCGTCGCTGAATTGAGCGAAATGGCTCCACCAATATTGCGTGGCTCGACCAACTCGGGAAGCACCGACGATGTGGTCGGGGCCGAGAGGGCGTTGGCCGTGCCGATCACCATGGTGGCCAGAAACAACGCCACCGGTGACCTCAACTTCCACGCCGCAAACGCGAGGACAAAGGCGGCGATGGCCTGAACGGCCTGGGCCGCGATCATCAGCTTCTTGCGATCAATCCGGTTGGCCAGCACCCCCCCAGGGATGGACAGCAGAAGCAGTGGGCCGAGCTGAGCGAAGGCGAGCAGGCCGACGAACGAGGCCGAACCCTTGGGATTGGCCACCGTTCTCGTGAGGTCGAGAGCGTACGGAGCGACCACGACGTTTTGCAGCCACGTGCCGACCATCGAAAGAGTGGAACCAACGTAGAGCCGACGAAACGGAACTGAAGCCCACGCGGCACCGATTGAACCAGGGTGGCGATCGGCGAGTTCGGACTCAGGGTCAACGACGGAGAGGGGCCGCAAGCGTTCGTCGTCAGCGGAATTCAAGGTAGAGATTCTCCCACCGGGGGCTCACGTCATCCCAGTCAAGATGACCGGAGTCACACCAGCCGAGCGCCGCTACAACGCGGGGCGAGCCCGAAGCAGAGCGGCGATCGACGGGTTGGCGACCAGATCGGCGAGTGGCAGGCCGACCACGTTCTGCACATTGCCGGCGACCGAGGCAATCAATGCTCCGCCCACTCCTTGAATGGCGTAGGCGCCAGCCTTCCCAAACGGCTCACCGGTGCCCACGTACCAGGCCACGGTGGCATGGTCGAGGGCGGCAAAGGTGACCGTGGTGGTACTCACATGGGCCCACGGATCGCTTTCACCGGCAATGGCCACCGCCATACCCGTATGGACCTGGTGACTACGCCCGCTGAGCGTCCGCAGCATCGCCGCCGCATCATCGGCGTCGGCCGGCTTGGCCAGGATGGCACCGTCGACCTCAACGGTCGTGTCGGCCCCGATCACGACCGTGCCGAGGGGCTGCGTGGCGGCCACATGCAACGCCTTCGCCTTCGCCAGTCGAAGGACATAGGGCTTCGGTTCCTCGCCCGGGGTGACGGACTCGTCAATGTCGGCCGCTTCGACGGTGAACGACAGGCCTATCGACGTCAGGAGTTCGTGGCGGCGCGGCGAGCCAGACGCCAGCACGAGCGACGCAGGTCCTGCGTCAGCCACCGGATCCTCCGGCAATCTCGGCGTCGAGCGACGGTGGTGTGGGATCGTCGCGATCGTCGAGGTACCCGTAGGGCAGATGCACCGGCCGCGGACCATTCGTATGTCCACGTTTGAACCGGCGCCCGCCCTCGACCATCTCCAACGTCGGGTCGAGTTCGGCCAGCAGATCGTCGAGTTCAACGAGCGACGAGACCATGCCCAAGCGCCGCCGCATGTCGGGACCAACGGCGTAGCCGGTCATGTACCACCCCGCGTGTTTCCGGAAGTCACGAATGCCTTTGCCATTTCCGCCGCCGGGACCACCGCCGATGCCGAGGTCGACCTCGTCGTCGCCGGCCGCCATCAGGCGGGCGCGCCGGCGCGACAACGGCAGGCCGTCGAAGTGCTCGACGAGCAACGCGGCATGTTCGCGCATGGTCACCATGACCTCGCCGAGCGGGGGCGGTGGCGGAACGTCCTTGCCTTCGAACACCGCCACGAGATCGCCGAACAGCCACGGTCGGCCGAGGCACCCACGGCCGACAACGACTCCGTCGCAGCCCGTTTCGGCCATCATTCGAATGGCGTCCTCCGCTTCCCAGATGTCGCCGTTGCCAAGAACTGGAATCGACCCAACGGCCGCCTTGAGCTCACCGATGGCGTTCCAGTCGGCGTCGCCGGAGTAGAGCTGCTCGGCCGTGCGGGCATGAAGTGACACGGCGGCGACCCCTTCCTCCTCGCCGATCTGGCCGGCTTCGAGGAAGGTCAAGAGGTCGTCGTTGATGCCCTTACGGAACTTGATGGTTACGGGAACCTTGCCGCCTGACTCGGCCGCCGCCGCTTCGACCGCGGCCCGCACGATGGACCGGAACAACGCTCGCTTGACGGGGACCGCCGACCCGCCGCCGTTGCGGGTGACCTTGGGAGCCGGGCATCCGAAGTTCATATCGATGTGATCGACCTCGCCCCCTCCGACCAACCGACGGACCGCCTCGGCCAACGACGACGGTTCCGTGCCGTAGAGCTGCAACGAGCGAGGCGTCTCGTTCGCACCGAACTGGATCATGCGCATAGTCCGCGGCGTGCGCTCCAAGACGGCTCGGGCCATGACCATTTCGCTCACGTACAACGCTCCGCCGTAGCGACGACACAACTCCCGAAACGGGGCGTTGGTAACGCCCGCCATGGGCGCCAGCACGACCGGATGCGACAGGGTCAACGACCCGATCGACAGCGGTGTGAGCCCAGACATGGTCAGTAGTCTCTCAAACGTCAGCCGAGGAGCGATCGCGCCGAAGCATCGAGACTGTCGGTCTCCGACACGAGACACTCGTCGTGCTTCCAGTGGCGCATGATCGTCGCCAGGATCAGCGCGCCGCCCACAATGGTGTCGACCCGGTCGGCCGCCAAGCCGGGATTGAAGGCCCGGTCACGACGGTTCTCCATCGCCAAGGTTCGGAACACGTCTTCGACGGCCGGCCGCGAAAGCGAAAATCGATGCAATCGCTCGCGATCGTACGTAGCGAGACCGATCTCCACTGCGGCGACCGTCACGATAGATCCGGCGACGCCGATGAGGCAGTCCGCCGTCTTCAGCTCGGGAAGCTCACGTTCGGCGTCGTCGAGATGACTGTGAACCACGGTGACGGCATTCGACAGTTCCTCGGCCGACGGAGGGTTGCCGTGCAACCACTGCTCGGTCACGCGTAGGCACCCGATATCGAGCGAAACCACGCCGACCGGCGGGTGGCCGGGCTGGCCGACGGCGAACTCGGTGGAGCCGCCACCGATATCGACGACGACGTCGAGGGACGGTTCGCCCCATTCGTTGCGTCGGCCCGTACGCCACGAGGTCGCTCCGGCAAAGGCCAGCCGCGCCTCGTCGGCTCCGCTCAACAGGGTCGGTGACATACCGAGTATTTCGTCGACCCGGTCGAAGAAGTCGTCGCGGTTGGTGGCGTCGCGAGACGCCGACGTGGTGGTGACGCGCAGCCGACCAGCGTTCACGTGGAAGCGGTCCAGCTCGGTTCGATAGGCGCGCAGAGCATCCAGTGTTCGCTCAATCGCGTCTTCGGCGAGAAGCTTGGAAAGGTCGACGCCAGAACCGAGCCGGGTGACGCGAACGCTACGAACGAGCACGTTTCCCTGTTCGTCGAGCACGAGCAGACGGATCGAGTTTGACCCAAGGTCAACGGCGGCAACGTTCACGAGACGCCCTGCTCGTGGTGTTCGGCGGCGATCGGTTCGTCGCGCTGATGAGGAGCCAAATGCTCCCAGACCCATTGGCCCACCGGGTCGGCACCACCGGCAAGGAAGTAGGCGTAGTGGGCATGGAGGCATTTGGTCCCGGTGCGCGTTCCGCCAACGCCACCGGTTGGACGCGGACCGGCCCAATCCTGGGGAATCGAGGAAGATCGTTCGCGCGCATATGATTCATGGGCCTCGACGATCGCCGCCGGATCAATTTCGGCTTCGGCCGCCCGCACTCCGCCGCCAGCCTCCAGCCGACCAATTGCATCGTTCGCTCGAGCGGAGGGGAGAAGCCAATAGCGAGTTGGCATCGGTGTCCCGTCACGTTCGAACGGTGCATTGCGGGTCACCACCGGCACCCCGTCACGACGACGAACGACCACCTCGAAGTCGGTTTTCGGGGTGCGCCCGAGCAGCTGGGTCACCACGGCAAGATCGGTCTCCACTTCCACCGAACCAGTCTGATCGAGGATCATCGGTCGTCCGTGATGATTGCCGCCACCACCGCAACCGTGGCGCACACGAGCGAGACGAGGCAGACGGCCACGATTCCCGAGCGCACATAGAGCCACGTGCCAAGGGCGGCGCCGACGGCGCGGCCGATGGTGACGATGCCACCGTTGATCGCCATCACCCGTCCTCGGGCCTCGCCGCCGACCTCGCTGTTCACCGAGATCTGCGCCACATAGCCAAACTCGAACCCGCCGAAGAAGACCACGATCGCCCCGGCGGCAATGGGTGTTGACGATCGCGCCGTCATCAGGATCAGGGCGCATAGAGCCATCAGCGAAGAACCCAGGGCCACGGATCGTCGCTTCCCGATCCGGTCGCTGAAGGCGGCAATGGACCCGCTTCCCACGAGTTCAACAACCCCCAAGCCGAGAGTAAGTGCACTTAGTTTTGCGGTAGAGAACCCATGCTCGTCCTTGAGGAAGGCGCCATACGACGCAAAGATGACCACGGCCCCGAGGGTCAGAAGCGACGATGTTGCGATGGCCAGCAGAACCGGCCGGGTCCACCGCACCCGCGGCGGCCGGGGCGACGGCCCAACGTGACCCGACGGCGACGATTGCGTTGCGTCCATCGATGATCGGACGAACGGGACCAGCGCCAGAGCCACTACGCCGATGCCGGCGAACGGCCACCACCACGAGCCTCGGTCGATAAGCACCCCCGCCGCCGGTGCGCCCACCAGCAGCGCTACGGCCCACGATGCTTCGTAGATCCCAATCACGCGACCGCGTTCGGCATACGGAACCGTTGACCCGATCCAGGTCTGCGCCGCCGTGGTCATGACTGCCACCCCGCCGGCGACGAGCGCAAAGCACACGCCGAACACCCACAGTCGACCGCCTAAACCCATGGCGAGTGAACCGAACCCGGCGGCCGCCACGCCGATGACCACCCAACGGCGGAAGAATCCGCGGTCCAACTGATGGCCGATACCGGCACTTACCAACCCCGTGAGCTCGCCGATTCCCTGGACCCGACCGACCTGGTCGAGCGACACCCCCAGTCCCTTGGCGATGTCGGTGTTGAAGGGATACGCGAGGCGAAGCGCCATGTTCACGACGAACTTGGCCAGCGTCAGCCACGTGAGCGGTCGCCGGATCGACGACCGCACCGTCATCGCTTGATCAGGGTGTGGCAGCGGGGCGATGGTGCGGCTGGGACGCGTTCTACTTGCGACGGCGCCACAGCCACAACAGCACAAGCGCCACCAACGCCACCGGCGCGACCCGCTTCAGGATCGGAGAGCCGGCCGCGTCGAGCAGGTCGACGGGCTCGGCCGCTTTGTACTCGATCTTGCGCACTGAGGGCTTGGTGGGATCAGCGGCCGAACCAGTGGGGTTCTTCCCATCATCGGCGGCGGCTGGGCC
>JANLQX010000361.1:0-4476 GCA_031368095.1 Actinomycetes bacterium
GCCGACGACGCCCCGGGTGTTTCCAGGTTCAAGAGCCAAGGCCTCGCGAAGTTTCATCTCTCCACCGTCGGCCGCGACCAGTGCCTCGTCAATCAAGACATCGGCCGCCGACTTGGCCGGCGCCAATCGGGAAACCCACTGTTTGATCTGGGCCTCGGGGAGTGCGCCGATGAATGAGTCGATGACCTTGCCCTCGTGCACGGCGAACACGGCCGGAATCGATTGCACTTGGAACGTCGCCGATGCCCGCGGGTTGTCGTCGACATTGATCTTGACGAGAACCACTGCTCCGTCGGTGGCATCGACGACCCGTTCGATCATTGGGCCGAGGGTGCGACACGGTCCGCACCAGGGAGCCCAGAGGTCAACGACGACCGGGACCGATTTGGACCGGTCGACGACCTCGGTGGCAAAGGTTGCGTCGGTCACATCGATGTACATGGCAACGCTCCAAAGATGACGGCGGCAGGGCCACACGACACTACCGGGCTCGGCCGAACCTGCGATCCCCGGCGAACCGCTCGACCATCGATGTGGGGGAGCATCACGTACGGTGGGAGCCGCTCATGAGCACCTCGACGAACCCTGCCACCTCCACTCCGCCCGGCATCCATGTCGATGCCGTCACCCGTTGGTTCGTCGAGCATGTTGACAGAGCGGTCGCGCCGCTGCAGTTCTCGCTGATCGCCGGCGGTCGATCCAACTACACGTATCTGGTCGACGATGCCGACGGACATCGGTACGTCCTTCGACGTCCGCCACTCGGCCACCTCCTGCCGTCGGCCCATGATGTGGCCCGCGAACACCGGATCATCAGCGCCCTACGGTCGACCTCGGTTCCGGTCGCCCCGGCGCTCGGATTCTGTGACGACCCGAGCGTGAACGATCAGCCGTTCTACGTGATGGCGTACGTCGATGGGCTCGTGCTTCGCAACGCCGACGACGCCCACCTGCTCAGCGACACCGCCAAAGTACGCGCCAGCGAGTCGGTCGCCGACGTGCTTGCCGATCTCCACGCCCTCGACGTCGACGCCGTCGGCCTCGGTGAGCTCGGCAAGCGAGAGGGATACCTGGAACGACAACTGAAGCGGTGGTACGGCCAGTTCCAGCAGTCGAGCACCTACGCCATTCCCGCGGTTCATGATGTGCACGACGCTCTTTTGCGTCGCCTCCCCGAACAGCACGGCGTGTCGATCGTGCACGGCGACTACCGGCTCGACAACACGATGATCAACTCGACCGGCGACGTGATCGCCGTGCTTGATTGGGAATTGTGCACGCTCGGAGACCCTCTCGCCGACGTTGGCCTACTCCTCGTCTATTGGCCGGAGCCCGATGATCCGAACCCGCCCCTCGGCGCTGCGGCCAGCTCGGCCCCCGGATTTCTCGGACGCCAAGCGTTACGGACCCGCTACGCCCAACGCACTGGTCGGAACCTCCGCGACCTCGACGCCTACGTGGCGTTCGGCTACTGGAAACTGGCGTGCATCCTCGATGGTGTCTACGCCCGGTACCGTGCAGGGGCGATGGGTGACGACGGCTACGACTGGCGTCTGCTCGAACAGCAAGTACCGCTGCTCGCCAAAAGCGCCGCTGATGCGTTGGAAGGATCGTCATGAGTGACCTCGTCATCTGGGAAAACGCCGTGCCCGGAGGCATCAAAGATCCGGTGCTGGTGGTTGCTCTCGACGGATGGATCGAGGCCGGCTATGCCGCCGTTACCGCCATGGGAACGTTGAAGCAGCAGATCCGGACGCATCGGCTCCTGCGCTTCGACACCGACGAGCTCCTCGACCAGCGGGCGCGTCGCCCCACGATGCGCCTCGTCAACGGCGTGAATACCGAGCTCCGCTGGCCACGCCTGCAGCTGCGCCACGGTCGCGACTCCGCCGGCCAGGACCTCTTGGTGCTGACGGGCCCCGAGCCGGACATGCGCTGGAACCGCTTCGTCGGCGAGCTTATGAAGGTCGTCGAACAGCTCGATGTGCGGCTGTGCGTGGGCCTCGGTGCCTTTCCGGCCGCTGCGCCGCACACCCGTCCGGTGTCGATCGGCGCGACCGCCACGACCCAGGAGTTGGCCGATGAGGTTGGCTACCTCGAAGCCACCATGGACATCCCCGGGGGCGTCCAAGCGGCCATCGAACGGGCCTTCGCGGCCGCCGATCGACGCGCCGTCGGCCTCTGGGCCCGGGTGCCGCACTACGCCGCCGCCATGCCGTTCCCGGCCGCCGCCGCCGCCCTGCTGGAGACGCTTGCCCGCGTGACCGGGCTGGTCATCGACACCGTCGAGTTGCGCAACGCCGGCACCGCCGCCAACGCCCAAATCGACCAGCTGGTGCAGAACAACCCCGAACACGTCGACATGGTCCGCCGGTTGGAGGAACAGGTGGCGTCGGAAATGCCGATGCGCCCGGGACGGTTCGGAATGGCCGGCGGCGACCTCGGCGACCTGCCGAGCGGCGACGAACTCGCCGCCGAACTGGAGAAGTTCCTCCGCGAGCAGTAGCGCCAGCTGGGGTAGACCAAAGGGATGTCGACGCTTCCCGATCAGTTCCCAGCGTTTGTTGCCACCAAGTCCACCGATAACGGCGGCACCGTGACCGTTGTCCGGGGGGTCGGTTCACTTCGAGCCGAGGACCTGCCCCCAGGCGAGGTGACGGTGCGGGTGCAGTGGTCGAGCGTCAACTACAAAGACGCCCTGGCCACGCTCGTGGATGGTGGCGTGGCCCGGATCTCGCCGCTGGTCGCCGGGGTCGATGTTGGTGGCATTGTCGTCGCCGTCAACGGCCCCGCCGAAGTCGCCGTCGGTGACCTCGTGATCGCCCATGGGTACGACATCGGCGTTGCTCGTCACGGTGCCTACGCCCACTACTGCCGTCTTCCGGCCAGTCAGGTTCTGGCCCTTCCCGTCGGTTTGACCGTCCAGGACGCAATGGCCATCGGTACCGCTGGATTCACCGCCGCCCAGTCCGTTTACGCCCTGGAGCGAGCGGGGCTGCGCATCGACAGCGGGCCGGTGCTGGTGACCGGGGCGACCGGCGGCGTTGGATCTACGGCGGTAGCGATGCTGGCCCAGCGCGGCTTCGAGGTGGCGGCGTCGACGGGCAAAGCCGACGAGCACCAGTACCTCCGCGACCTCGGCGCCACCACGATCATCGATCGATCCGAGTTGGCCGTCGACGCCGCCCGCCCTTTGGAGAAGGAACGCTGGGCCGGCGCCGTCGACTGCGTGGGCGGAACCACGCTGGCGACCGTGATTCGTCAGCTTCGCTACGGCGCGTCGGTTGCCGCATCAGGCCTCACCGGTGGCGTTGGCCTGAGCGGAACCGTGCTCCCCCACATCCTGCGCGGCGTGAGCTTGCTCGGCGTGGACTCGGTCCAGGTCGACATGATCACGAGGGCCGAGATTTGGCGACGGTGCGCGTCGGACCTCAAGCCTCACAACCTCCTCAGTTCAATCGCCGTCACGACCGACCTGAACGGCCTCGACACGGTTTTGACCGCCATCCGCGCCGGCGCCGTGCGCGGCCGCACCCTCGTCGAAGTCGCACCCTCGTAGGCGCAGCTCCTCGAGATCGCCAGCGAGACCGCGCAGATCGAAAGCGCAGGCGCGCAGATCGCTCGAAAATTGGTCTGCCATCGTCAAAACTGGCCGATGTGCGCGCGATTGGGACCGCCGTAGCGCGTCTGGGAACTGATCAGCGCGGTCGCGACCAGCGCACTGTTGCGCACTGCCAGTTGGTCCAGTTGTTGGACGCTTGCTACCGTCGACGGCCATGCGTATCGATGGTGGAGCCTCAGGAAGTTGGACCGAAACGACCGAAGGTGCCAAGCGCGCTGAAGCGGCCGGCTACGACGGCGTGTGGATCCCCGAAACCAACCACGATCCATTCCTCCTGTCGCAAATGGCGATCCAGGGAACCGAAAAAGTCCTCGTCGGCACGTCGATCGCCGTGGCTTTCGCCCGCAATCCGATGACCACCGCGGTGGTCGCCAACGACCTTCAGGCCCTTTCGGGCGGACGCTTCGTTCTGGGCCTCGGCAGCCAGATTAAACCCCATATCGAGAAGCGGTTCTCGATGCCATGGTCCAATCCGGCCCCGCGTATGCGCGAGTTCATTCTTGCCATGCGCCACATCTGGTCGTGCTGGAACGATGGGACGAAGCTTGAATTCCGTGGCGAATTTTACACCCATACCCTGATGAGCCCGTTCTTCAATCCGGGACCGAACCCGCATGGTGTGCCGAAAGTATTCCTGGCCGGCGTCGGTGAGTTGATGACCGAAGCGGCGGGAGAAACGTGCGACGGTTTCCTCGCTCACGGCTTCACTACTGACCGATATCTACGCGAAGTAACGATCCCGGCCCTCGACCGTGGTCTGGTCAAGGCGGGCCGCGCCCGTAGCGATTTCGAGATCAGTCTGCCGCTATTCGTGACCACCGGCCGCGACGACGCGGAGATGGAGCAGGCCAAAA
>JANLQX010000477.1:0-9074 GCA_031368095.1 Actinomycetes bacterium
CGGTGTTGCCCTCCGCGCGCCGTTGCATCTCATCAGTCGCGTGTCTCACGTGAAGCGCTTGGCGAAGGGCTCCCGGGTTTCGTACGGGCTCACTTACACCCTGGATGCCGACTCCATCGTCGCCACCGTCCCGGTCGGATATGCCGACGGGGTGCCGCGTCGGCTGTCGGCGGTGGGTGGCGAAGTGCTCGTCGGTGGTCGTCGATGCCGGATTGCGGGACGGGTCACCATGGATCAGATCGTGGTCGACTGCGGACCTTCCGACGGACCCGGCGCCGACGTGGAACGCGGCGACGAAGTAGTGCTCCTGGGCTCGCAGGGAACCGAGATGATCACGCCGACCGAATGGGCAACGCGGCTCGACACCATTTCCTACGAGATCACCTGCGGCATCTCCAAACGGGTTCCCCGCCGATTCCTCGACGCCGAACGGTCCGAGCGCACCGACCGAGCAGACCGCGCCGACCGAGCAGAACCCACCGAACGGCCCGAGCGGGGTTCGCGTGGCTGATCGTCATCCGGGCCTTCTCACCGCCGGCATTGGGTCGTTGGTCGTTGGTGGCGGCTACGCCGCCGTCAAATGGCTGGCCGGGTCCGACCGCCGACGGACCGGCGTTGATCGCCAGAGGTTGGCCAATGCGATGGACGAACTGGCGGAGCCGATCGGCACCCGTCATCACATGTTCGCCGCCCACGACGCCGGGCAGCTCCACGCCGTGGAGTTCGGCCCCGCGGCAGCGCCGCCTCTCGTGTTGCTCCATGGCGTCACGATCTCGGCGGCGCTGTACAACCACGCGCTCGTTGACCTCGGCACCGAGTTCCGCGTGGTGGCGCTCGACTGGCGTGGGCATGGTCGTAGCCGTCCCGGTCGCGATGGCTACGGGCTCGGCGTCCTGGCGCGTGACCTCGTCACGTTGCTCACGCACTTAGACCTTCGGAACGCCGTGGTGCTTGGGCACTCCATGGGCGGCATGGCGCTCGGCCGGTTCGCCGTCGACCATCCCGACACGGTGGGTGAACGGGTGAGCGGCCTTGTCTTCTGTGACACCGCCGCCTTCGACGTGGGGCGGGGCGGGCCGGCGTTTCTCCGCCAGCTCCTGACCCGCTTCGCCGAAGGTCGGGGAGAGTTGGTCGGCAAGCTCGCCCAGGCTCCGTCCGGTGACCTGGCCTACGTGTTGGCCCGCAACGCTTTCGGCGACGACCCGGATCCGTTGGCCGTGGAGCAGATGCGCATCCTCTACGACGCCATGTCGCCGGCCGCCATCACCAGTTCCGTGCTGCCGCTGTTCGACCACGACATTCGAGCTGGGCTTCCCTCGGTCACCACTCCGTCGCTGGTCATGGTCGGGTCCAAGGATCCGCTCACGCCACCGTCACAGGCCGAAGCGCTCCGTGATTTGCTCCCCCACGCCACCCTCCACAGCTTCCAGGGAGCCGGCCATCTCCCGATGCTGGAGCGTCGAGCCGATTTCAACCGGGTCCTCGTCGACTTCGCCCGGTCGGTAACTCTGAAGGGTTAGAGCAGCTCGCCCGCCGCCACGGCACTCGCCAACGACGGCGCCGCCGGGAGACGGGGCAGGAGGCACGCTTGAAAGGCGTGGTACACGTCGGGCTTGCCCGCCCATACTGACGACGACGGCCGGTTGTGTTCGTCGAGCTGATGCGTCCACGAGCCGCCGTCCAGATCGACGAAGAACTGTTGGGCAAACGCCCACCACGAGTCGTAGTGCTCGCCGTAGCGGTCGTCACCGGTGAAGTCCCAGAGTGCCCCGGCGGCGGCGATGGCCTCGGCGGCGACCCAGTGCAAGCGGTCTCGCACGACCGGTTGTCCGGTCCAGTCGACGGTGTAGACGAAGCCGGGCTCACCGTCGACGGACCAACCGTCGAGCGCGGCCCGGGCGAAGACGGCCTTGGCCGACGAGGTGAGCCACATCGGCCGGGTGGTTGGCGTGGTCGAGTCTGATTCGCCGGCCAACGCGAACGCCGCGTCGAGATGCACGAGCAGACGCGACCACTCGAACCCGTGGCCCACGGTGGAGCCAAAGGGCCGGAACGGATCGTCCGGTTTGGCGCGGTTGTAGGACAGATCGGGGGTGCCGGAAGCGTCGAAGTGCTCCGGGATCCGCCATTCGGATTGCCGGGCGTGGCGCCCGATGAACCACGTGGTGATCCGGGCGGCGCGCTCGAGCCAGCGGTGATCTCCGGTGGCGTCGGCCACGGCGAGGCACATCTCGACTCCGTGCATGTTGGCGTTGGCTCCGAGGTAGTCCTCGGACACGGACCAGTCGGCGTTCCACACGTCGATGATCCAGCCGTGTTCTTCGTCCCAGAAGTGCGCGTCGAACACGGCGATGGCGTCATTGAGCAGAGCGCGTGCGCCGGGCCTCCCCGCGACCGCAGCGCTCGACGCGGCGAGCATCACGAAGGCGTGGTCATACGCGCGCTTCTGGTCGTGAAGCGCCGGGTCGGACGAGGTGAACCATCCGTCGTTTACGGAGTCCCGAAGGCGCGTTTGCAGGGCGGCGATACCGTGATCGACAAGGTCGACGCAGTCGTGGTGACCGAGCAGCAGGCCGACCGCAAGCACGTGGGTCATGCGCGTGGTGATCCACGTTTCGACCGGCCGGTCGAGCATCGGTTGACACGTGGCGTCGAGCCAGGCAAAGCCACCGTCGGGATGACGTGAGGCCCGCGCCGCATCGAGGAGTCGGTTCGTCTCGTCGGTCAGCCAGCGGCGATGGGCGGCCGCGTCGAGCGTGAGTTCACTCATGGAGCACCGGTGCTGGTGAAGGCCAACGGAACGGACTCTTCCAGCCGCGACGAAGCCGTATCTGCCAGCCGATGGTCAGGGCGAGCGCCACCATGCCCCACCCGGCGAAGACATCGATCAGATAGTGCTCGCCGGAATAGATGAGGGCAAACGCCATGGTGAGCGGATACAGAAGAAGGAGCGGACGCAACGGTTTCCAGACAAGGCCCCAGCAGAACACCGCCACGAGCAATGCCTGAGCACTGTGGAGCGACGGGATGGCGGCAAATGGATTGACCGTTCCTTGCCCTTTTTCGATGACTCGGCTGGCGAAGGTGAGACCGACGTGGCTCCAGGCGCGACCGGCAAGTACTCGGGGGAAGGGATCGATGAGCCCCTGACGGGCGGCGTACCACGGGGGTGCGGTGGCGTAGAGGGCGAAGATTGCGCAACTGGCGAAGTTCACCGCCACGAACGTTCCGGCGTACCAGCGCCACCTCGTGCGTCGACGCCAGAGGACGCCGGCGGTGAGATAGGGGACGAGGAAGTGCGATTGGTAGACGGCACTCACGACGATGTCGTACCACCGCACCGTGGACCCGTCGGTCTTGAGAATGCGTTCGGATTCGGCGATGGGGAGTCGGCCGAGCCCTGCCTTTGGTGAGACGAGCCAGCCCTGGAGGCGCTCCGTCCACAGGCGACCGCCGCCCAGCCAGCGGTCGATGGTGATCTGGGGCTTCACCGCAAGGGGCGCGTCGATCCAGTGGCCGACGGCGCGGGCAAAGTCATAGAGGAACAGGGCGAGCAGGAACGGGATCCAACTGGCGAGCGTGACGAGCACGTCTCGGCGGGTTCGGCCGATGGTGGCGACGAGCGCCAGGCCAAGGATCCAGCCGGCGATGATCTCCCGGTCCGAGGGAATGGCTTCGGTGGAGCGTAGATACAGCGCCGTGGCCACGAGATAGGCACCCATGGCAACCAGCCGTAGACGCGACCACACCGTGGAGGTCAGACCAAGTAGTCGGGTCGGGTCGGCGTCACCCACGGCCGAACTCCGTGACGCTTCCATTGCCTGCACGCTACCCGCCGTCTTCTTGGCGTTCGGCCCCTCGTCATCAGGAAACGCCTGTTGGCGCGCGCCGGACCGGGCTGAGCGTGTGCAAACCTCGACGCTCATGTCCGCCATTTCGCGCGAGCGAATTCCGCGAGCCGCGCTGGCCGATGTCGAGCGAGTCGCGTCGCACGTGACCTCGTTGCTCGGCCCGGGCGACGTCGTGCTGCTCGTGGGCGATCTTGGTGCGGGCAAGACCACGTTCACCAAAGCCGCGGCCGTCGCGCTCGGCGTCGACGAGGTGGTCACCAGCCCCACCTTCACCATCGCCCACACCTATGAGACCAGAGCCGGATCGGCCATCCGGTCGCTGATGCACCTCGATGCCTACCGCCTTCGAGGGGCCGACGATCTCGATGCCGTTGGTCTCTTCGACGCGCTCGACGATGGTGCGGTCGCCCTGATCGAATGGGGCGACATCGTGGCGGCGGCGTTCGACGATGCGTTGGTGATCGAACTCGGGATCGTCGACGATGACACCCGGTCGATCGAGGTGTCGTGGACAACCGACGGTCACTGGCGTTCGAGGGCGCCTCGTCTCGATGTCACAAAACCGGGATTCGAACGATGTTGATCGCCGCCTTCGATACCGCCACCGTTGCCGTGTCCGTGGCGCTGGCCGACGAGAACGGACTGGTGGCCCGGTTCGACGCGCCGAAGCAACGTCGTCATGCGGAGACTCTCCTCCCGGCGCTCGACGCGCTCCTCCGGGTCGTCGACCGTTCGCGTTTCGATCTCACGAACGTGAGTGTCGACGTTGGTCCCGGGATGTTCACCGGTCTTCGCGTCGGCGTCACGACCGCCATCACGATTGCCTACGCATTGGGTATCTCGGTGGTTCCTCTCGGCAGTCTCGAACTGTTGGCGTGGCGACTATCGCTCGACGGGTCCTTTACCGGCCGAGTCGGGGCCGTGATCGACGCGCGACGCAAGGAGTGTTTCGTGCAACCGTTCGCCGTTACCCCCGGTCAGGCGCCGGTTGCGTTGGCCACGGCTGTCACGGTTGTTCCGACTGAGGCCGCGTCCCTCCTCGCCCGCCACGGCTGCGTGGCGTTCGTCGGTGACGGGCCGTCGATCTACGTCGAGCCGTTCGCCGGGTGGCCGACCGTGGCGCCTCACGGGCCCGAAGCGGCGACTGCGGCAATCGTGGCGACTCGCTCGCTCGACCGAGCGTTGGCCCCCGACGCAGTGGCGCTTCGCTACCTCCGGGAGCCCGATGCCGAGATCCCCAAGGACCTCCGGCCATGACGGTGGTGCTGCGTTCGATGACGGCCGATGACACCGCCTCGGTCCTCGCCATCGAAGTGCTCTCGTCGCCCGACCCGTGGACGGCGAGCATCATCCACGACGAGCTCGTCGGCCCGAACCGTCAGTATCTCGTGGCCGTTGACGGGCTTGGCCACGTGGTCGGATTCTGTGGCCTTCTGGCCCAGGTCGGCGAAGGGCATGTCACGAACATTGCGGTCGATCCGGTTCACCGGTCGCGACGGATCGCCGCCAAGCTCTTGCTGCAAAGCATTCGGTGGGCACTCACCCAAGAAGTACGCGCACTTACGTTAGAGGTGCGGGTCGGCAATGAGTCGGCTATCCGCCTCTATCGACGCTTCGGATTTGCCCCGGTGGGAACGCGACCGAGCTACTACCCCAATGGTGATGATGCATTGATCTTGTGGGTGCACGGGGTGGACAGCACCGAATTCCACCATCGGCTCAACGGCGTCGAAGCGTGGCTGACCACCCCGCGAGACGACCTTGACCGACTTCAGGAAAGCGAAGCGTCATGAGGATCCTCGGGATCGAAACGTCGTGCGACGAAACCGCGGCGGCCGTGGTCGTCGACGGTCGCACCATCGAGTCGTCAGTCGTGTCCACACAGATCGCCCTGCACGCCCCGTTCGGTGGTGTCGTCCCCGAAATCGCTGGACGCGCCCACGTGGAACGCATCATCCCGGTCGTTACCGAGGCGTTGGAGCTCGCCGGCTCCGATCGACGCGGCCGAGGCATCGATGCCGTTGCGTGCACTATCGGTCCGGGGCTCATCGGTGCGTTGCTGGTGGGGGTGAGCGCGGCCAAATCGTTGGCGTGGACGTGGGGTGTGCCGCTGCTCGGCGTCAACCATCTTGAGGGGCATCTCGCCTCTCCGTTCCTCGAAGCCAAATCCGACGATGGGCCCGAACTTCCCCTTCTGACCCTCCTGGTGTCGGGTGGTCATACGCTGCTCGTGCTCATGCACTCCGCGACCTCCTACGAAGTGCTCGGGTCGACCATTGATGACGCCGCCGGCGAGGCCTACGACAAGGTGGCCCGCATGCTCAAGCTCGGTTACCCCGGTGGTCCAGTCATCGACCGGCTCGCCGAACAAGGAGACACCGCCGCGTTCGCCTTCCCCCGCGCCCTCCGCGATCGGCCGGCCGACTTCTCGTTCAGTGGTCTGAAGACGGCAGTGGCCAACCATCTGCGGTCGCACCCCAACGATGCCGTCGACGCGGCCGCCAATGTGGCCGCCTCGTTCCAGGAAGCGGTCGTCGACGTGCTCGCCCAAAAAGCACGGGCCGCCGGCCGTCGTCACGACGTCCGATCGATCGCGATTGGTGGTGGCGTCGCCGCCAACTCATCACTTCGCGCCCGGATTACCTCCGTCGCGACCGACGAAGGTTGGCGCGTGCATATTCCCGATCGTTCCTTCTGCACCGACAACGCCGCCATGATCGCCGCAGCGGCGTGGTGGTGGCACACCGTTGACCCACCCCTCGGTCTGGCCGCCGCCGCCAATCCAAACTTGCGTCTCCGAGCGGTGCCATCCACATGATCAGCGCGCCGACGAGTGGACCGTTCACCCCAACGATCGACGTTCATGTTCGAGATCCCGCGAGCGACGCCGCCGACCTCAAGGCGAAGGCCGATCAAGTAGCGCGGGGTGGGGCCCGGGCCGCCGTCCTCGGGGTCAACGACGGGCTCGTCTCGAACCTGTGCCTGATCCTCGGCGTGGCCGGTGCATCGTCGAGCGCGGGCAACGTACGCATCGCCGGACTGGCCAGCCTCGTCGCCGGTGCGTTCTCCATGGCCGCCGGCGAGTGGATCTCCGTGCGGAGTCAGGTCGAACTGTTCGAAGGTGTGCTGGCGGAGCTTCGCCGCCTCACCGAGCGAAATCCCAAGCTCGTGCTCGACACCCTGGCTGCGCACCTGACCGACGTCGGGATGGCTCGCGACACGGCGCTTCGGGCCACCACCGAACTCCCCCTTCACGAGAAGAGCTTCCTCGACTTCACCGCTCGTACCGTGTTCGGGCTGAATCCCGATGAGCTTGGCTCGCCCCGAGCGGCGGCGGTGAACTCCCTCGGCCTGTTCGCGGCCGGCGCCATCGTGCCCCTCGCCCCGTGGTTCGTCACCTCGGGAACGGTGGCGATCCTGGCGTCGGTGCTGCTCACGGGCTTGGCCAGCCTCGTGGTGGGTGCCTGGGTGGGGCGGTCGAGCGGCGGTTCAAAGCAGCGCAGCGCGCTCCGCCAATTGGCCATCGTGGTCGTTGTTGCCGCTGTGACCTACGGCATCGGCCGCGTCGTCGGCACCTCCGTCGGTTAGCGCATTTCGGCGTTTGGCAGTCTGCGCTGATCGTCGCCGGAACGGGTCCGCGCGGTTCCCGCTCCGGCGTTTGGCAGTCTCAACCCGAGTGTGCCAACGGAGTGCCTGAGTGCGGGTAATCTGGCACTCACACCCGTCGAGTGCCAGATCTTTTGCATCTGGTCCGACGGGATCCCCGATCCAAAACACCAGAGCCCGGCGCCAGCGCGTTGGGTTCTCTCCACGGAGGAACTTCCAATGAATGTCAAGCCCCTCGAGGACCGCATCGTCGTCGAACCGAACGAAGCCGAGACGACCACCAGCTCTGGCCTCGTCATCCCCGACACCGCCAAGGAGAAGCCCCAGCAGGGCAAGGTCCTCGCCGTCGGCCCCGGCCGCACCCTCGACAACGGCACCGTCGCCGCTCTCGCCATCACCGTTGGCGACACTGTTCTGTACTCCAAGTACGGCGGCACCGAAGTGACCGTTGCCGGCAAGGACTACCTCATCCTTTCGAGCCGCGACGTCCTCGCGATCATGGGCAGCTGAGGTCCACATGGCAAAGATTCTGAAATTTGACGAGGCCGCTCGCCGCGGTCTCGAAGCCGGCGTCAACAAGCTCGCCGATACCGTCAAGGTCACGCTGGGTCCGAAGGGCCGCAACGTCGTCATTGAGAAGAAGTTCGGCGCCCCCACGATCACCAACGACGGCGTCACCATCGCCAAGGAGATTGAGCTCGAGGACCATTTCGAGAACATGGGCGCGCAGCTCGTCAAGGAAGTCGCCACCAAGACCAATGACGTGGCGGGCGACGGCACCACCACCGCCACCGTCCTGGCCCAGGCCAGGGTCAAGGAAGGCCTCCGCAACGTGGCCGCCGGCGCCAACCCGATGGGCCTCAAGAAGGGCATCGAGAAGGCAGTAGCCGCCGCCGTCGAAGCCATCTCGGCCCTGTCGATCTCCGTCGACGGTTCCACCGAGAAGGTCGCGCAGGTCGCCTCGATCTCGGCCGCTGATCCGTCGATCGGCGCCACCATTGCCGAAGCCATCGACAAGGTCGGCAAAGACGGCGTCGTCACCGTTGAGGAGTCGAATACGTTCGGCACCGAGCTCGAATTCACCGAGGGTATGCAGTTCGACAAGGGCTACCTCTCGCCGTACTTCGTGACCGACCCGGAGCGCCAAGAGGCCGTCCTCGACGACCCCTACATCCTGTTCGTCAACTCGAAGATCAGCTCGGTCCACGACATGCTGCCGGTCCTCGAAAAGGTTATGCAGACCGGCAAGCAGTTGCTGATCGTGGCCGAAGATATCGAAGGCGAAGCTCTCGCCACGCTCGTGGTCAACAAGATCCGTGGCACGTTCAACTCGGCCGCCGTCAAGGCCCCGGGTTTCGGCGAGCGTCGTAAGGCAATGCTCCAGGACATGGCCATCCTCACCGGTGGCACCGTCATCAGCGAAGAAATCGGCCTCAAGCTCGATACGGTCACCCTCGACCTCCTCGGCCGGGCTCGCAAGATCAACATCACCAAGGACAACACGACCATCGTCGACGGCGGCGGAACCACCGACGAAGTCAAGGGCCGCGTGGCTCAGATCAAGCGTGAGATCGACGACACCGACTCGGACTGGGACCGCGAGAAGCTCCAGGAGCG
>JANLQX010000500.1:0-6583 GCA_031368095.1 Actinomycetes bacterium
CTCGACACTGCGGGGGCCATACGATTCGCCGCGCAGGCAGCCGGGTTCCTCGATGATGACAACGACGAGCCCATCGTGGCCGTGAACGGTGACGTTCTCACCACCCTCAATCTTGCTGCGCAAGTCGCCTTCCATCGCTCCGTCGGAGCCCGCGCCACCATTGCCCTCACCCAGGTCGAGGATCCGAGCGCTTTCGGCGTGGTGCCATGTCACCCCGACGGTCGGGTGAAGGAATTCGTGGAAAAGCCGACGCGCGAGGAAGCTCCAACGGACTGGATCAACGGCGGAACGTACGTGCTCGAACGCTCCGTCATCATCGGTATTGCGCCCGAAACGCGAGTCTCCATTGAGCGTGTGGTCTTCCCGCAACTCGTCGCTGAGGGATCGCTGTACGCAGTCCGGTCGTCGGAGCCCTGGATCGACGCCGGTATCCCGTCGACGTATCTTCAGGCGAATCTCGACACCATCGACGCGCTTCAGGCGGTGGACAACGGTGCGCCCGCCGTCGGATTGATCGACCCCGGCGCGTCCATCGACCCCATCGCGATCGTGGAACGAAGCGTGATTGGCGCTGGGTGTCTGATCGGACGCGCCGTTGTCCGTCGCAGCGTGATTCTTGGTGGCGTCACCGTCGCCGATGGCTGCGTTATCGAGGACTCGATGATCGGCGAGGGAGCGACCATCGAACATGACAGTATGCTAAGTGAACTTACTGTTATCGGTGATGGTGCAATCGTGGAGGCCGGTTCGGTGTTTGTCGGCGTTCGCCACCCGGGCTGACGTACTCCATGATTGCGGCGCTTGCGGGGGGAGTGGGCGCAGCACGCCTGTTGCGCGGGCTCGTCCGCGTGGTCGAACCCGCTGATCTATGCGTGCTGGTCAATACCGGCGACGACACCGTCTTTCATGGCCTTCACGTGTCTCCAGACATTGACACGGTCGTCTACACCACCTCCGGCGCGATCGACCCGATGCGCGGATGGGGTCTGGCGGGGGAGAGCTGGACGGCCATGGAGGCTCTTGCTCGCTATGCGCCCCACGGTGCGGTCACATGGTTCAACCTCGGCGATCGGGACCTGGCCACGCACCTGTGGCGGACCGGGCGTCTTCGCGACGGTGCATCGCTGACCGAGGTAACGGCGGAACTGGCCGTGGCGTGGGGGTTGGGTTTTCGCCTGCTGCCGATGTCGGATGACCCGGTCGCCACGATGGTCGATACGGCCGATGGTGAGCTGGCCTTCCAGGAGTACTTCGTTCGTCTTCAGCACAGCGTCCCCATCATCGGGGTGCGCTTCAACGGTATCGAGCGGGCATCCGCCGGGCCCGAGGTGTTGTCGACGCTGGAGACCGCCGATGCCATTGTGGTGTGCCCGTCGAATCCGATCGTGTCGATCGGCCCCGTGCTGGCGGTTGGCGGTGTGCGCGCCGTGTTGGAGCGGCGACGCGACCGGGTCGTGGCGGTGTCGCCGATCGTGGCTGGGAGTGCGTTGAAGGGGCCGGCTGATCGCATGCTTACGGAGCTCGGTCACGAAGCATCGGTCGTCGGGGTGGCGCGTCTGTATGCGCCGTTCTGTTCGGTTCTGGTGATCGACGAGGCCGACGCCGACCGGGTGGCTGAGGTTGAAGCGTGTGGAATTCGTGCCGTTGTCACTGACACGATCATGCGGACCGCAGAGGTTGCAGCTGCTCTTTCGGCGACCGCCCTCGCAGCACTGGATTCCTAAGCGCGCCTAGTAAAGCCGTGTCATTCCGGCTCGTGCCGGACGCGCGGGGCGGTGGTGTTCGAAAGTATGACGCCGATCATGGCCATCCCGACGTAGGTGATCACCAGGAACGCGCCGTATAAGAGGACGAATCCAATGGTTCGGGCGTTGGCAATCGGGCTTCGGATCGGGCTGAGGATGCTTCGAGCCAATGCCTTCGGATCACCGAAAATGTTCCAGGAATTCCAGCGCTCGATCCGGCCGAGGTAGATGCCAAAGGCCGAAAGGACCAGTGACGACAGTGCCACCAACCAACCAGTCGTGCGCCCGAATCGGTCGCCCGTCGCGGTATGGATCAATGCGACCGATCCGAAGCCCAGCATCACGCCCGTCACGGCGAAGGACCCGTAGAGAAGGGTGTCGAACCAGTACGGGGCGTTCGTCGGTTCGAGGTGCGCCAGGTCGGTGATGAGATAGGGCGAGTTCGGCAGCAGCAGGAGCCAGAGCCCGGCAATCGGCAACGCGAACTGCCAGTGGCGCAGCCGCGAGACATAGTCCGTGAGGAGTGCCAACGGAAACGGGAGCACGGCCAGGAAAAGGTTCCAGACGAGGAAGGAGAACCGGAGCTGCCCGGTGGCCCCCGCTCGGATCGCCAACAACCCGAGGCAGAGCGCAACGGGCGCCACCATGGCCACCGTGAGCAGCGTCCTCGACCACAGCCACGATCGCATGTCCCTCACGCTAGGCGCCGCTCCCCACGGCCGGCACGCCCGCTTGGGCCAGCATGCCCACGTGGGTTGGTTCGCGCTCGTCTCGCCGTCGGACGGTCGGCCCGGCAGACTGGTCAATGTGACGCCTACTCGAATCGAACTTCTCCCCATCGCTGGCATTCCGGAGGTGAAGCCTGGCGATGTGCTGGCCGAGCAGATCATTGCTGCCGCTGATCCCGAGCCGGGACTGCGGTCGGGTGACGTGATTGTGGTGACACAGAAGGTGGTGTCAAAGGCCGAGGGGCGTCTCGTGCCGGTTGATCCCGACATCGAGAACGACCACAAGCGCTATGTGCTCGATGAGTCCGTCCGCATTCTTCGTCGAAGGATGACCCCGCGTGGCGAGCTCATCATCAGCGAAACGTCCCACGGTTTTGTCTGTGCCAACGCCGGGATCGATCTGTCCAACATCGATCGGGGGTGGGCGGCATTGCTGCCGGTGGACTCCGACCGATCGGCCCGACGCATTCGTGACGGGATCAAGGGTCGGCTCGGTATCGATGTCGCGGTGATCATCTCCGACACCTTTGGCCGCGCCTGGCGCAAGGGCCTGACCGACGTGGCCATCGGCTCGGCCGGCATCGCCGCTGTCATGGACCTGCGGGGTACCGAGGATGCCAAGGGTCGCGAGCTCCACGTGACCGAGGTCTGCCTCGTCGACGAATTGGCCGGGGCGGCCGAACTAGTCATGGGCAAGGCTTCGGGTATCGCCGCCGCCATTGTGCGCGGCGTCAATCCGCAATGGCTGCGCGAGGGCTCCGTCAAAGACGAAGTGGTCCGGGCCCCGTCGGAAGATCTGTTCCGGTAGGTTCTCGCCGCGAGTTTGGTTCCCGGCGCTTGCCCAGAGCGCCGTGGTGATCAAACTCGGCCGGGATGTCCCGGTAGCCTGGGACGGTGCCGGTTCCGCATCAGCCCATCGACACGATCACGCTCGAAGGGGGCCATGCCATTCGGGGCGAGGTCGCCGTGCGGGGGGCCAAGAACTCCATCTCCAAGCAGCTGGTGGCAGCGCTGCTGACGGAGGATCCGTGCACGCTTCATAACGTGCCGGCGATCTCCGACACCTACATCGTTTCAGACATGCTTCGGGCTATGGGCATCACCGTTGACGCTGGTGACGACGGTGCCGGGTCGGTCACGGTAGAAGCGGCGCACGTCACCCCGCTGTCGCCCGAGCGCCTGGGCGAGTTCACCGGCCGCAGCCGCATCCCCATCTTGTTGTGCGGGCCGTTGCTGCATCGCACCGGGGAGGCGCTGATTCCGTCGCTCGGCGGTGACGATATCGGCGGCCGCCAGGTCAACTGGCACCTCATGGCCCTCGAACAGCTCGGCGCCGAGATTGAGCATCGGGCCGACGGGTGGCATCTTCGCGCCAAACGTTTGACCGGCTGCGAGATCCGGCTGCCGTTCCCGTCGGTCGGAGCCACCGAGCAGGTCCTCCTTTCGGCGTGCGTGGCCGAGGGCGTCACCACCTTGCACGGTGCCGCTGTTGAGCCGGAGATCCTTGACCTCATCACCGTGCTGCAAAAGATGGGAGCGGCGATCATTTTCGGTTCGGACCGCACGATCATCATCCATGGCCAAGACGGTCTGCACGGCTACGAGCATCAGGCGATTCCCGATCGCCTCGAAGTAGCGAGCTGGGCCTGCGCGGCGATTGCCACCGGGGGCCAGGTAGTGGTCCGCAACGCGAGGGTGGAAGACATGGTCTCGTTCCTCGGCGCCTACCGGATGCTCGGCGGGCAATTCACCGACTCGCCCGACGGTCTCCATTTCAAACGAGCGACCGGCGGACTTCGTCCCGTTGACCTCGAAACGACAGTACATCCCGGCCTCATGACGGACTGGCAGGCGCCGATCGGCGTCACGCTCACCCAATGCATGGGCACGTCAACGATTCATGAGACGGTCTACGAAAACCGGTTCGGGTACACCAAGGCCCTCAACGAAATGGGCGCCAATATCAAGGTCGGCACCGGATGCCCACGTGGCAAGGCCTGTCGGTACGGCGGCCTCGGTCATCCGCACCTGGCCACCTTCGAAGGCGTCACCGCGCTCCACGGCGCCGATATCGAAGTTCCCGACCTGCGAGCCGGGTTCAGCTACGTGATTGCCGCGCTCGTCGCAGAAGGAAACACCACCATCCGCAATCTGCGTATCGTTGATCGCGGCTACGAAGGGTTCCTGCCAAAGCTGGAAACGCTGGGCGCCAGAATCCTTTCGTCGGCCACGGCGTAAGGCGTGCCGTGACCGAGACAACCGAATCGACCGCCGCGACCCAACGGCGATGGCCGCGGATCGTGATCGCGTCCGTCTTGGCCGTGGCCCTAGTGCTCTTCGGTGGCGTGGGGTATCTCTACTGGCGCTTCGCCTCGATCCCGCGCATCAGCGGTGTCGGATCCAAACAACTCGACGCAGGAACGTCGGCCAGCCCTGGCGGCACGGTGGTCACGCTCCCCACGCCGACCGGCATTGCCCTCAACGGCACTGAACCAAACACCGCACCAACCACCGTCGCCGTCACGGTGGCGGGTGACACCGAGGTCTCACCAATCCCGCCGCCGGGCGTGCCGGGCACGGTGCCAGGCCTTCCCGGCCCCGGTACCGGCGTGGTGCCTGACACGAGCGACGCCACCCCGCTTCCGGGCCTCGACGTTGGCGGGCTCGACACGACCGATACGTCGGCCGATACGGTGCCGGCCCCGCTGGTGACGATCCCTGTGTCACAGGTGACGAACCGACCGCTCCTCGACACCAATTCGGTCAACGCCGTGGGCGGGAGGAACAGTTTCAATATCTTGATGACGGGCACCGACAATCGAGATGATGTGCCAGACAACCAAGCGGTTGGCCTCGGTAAAGGAAAGGTTTCGGGTTCGCGTTCGGACACCATCATGGTCCTTCGCGTTGACCCCGATGCCCGAAAAGCCTGGGTGCTTTCCATTCCTCGTGATTTGTACGTGCGGATGCCAGGGACGAACACCTTCGATCGAATCAACGCCGCTTCCGCTCGAAGCGACGCCCTTCTCGTTCGAACAATTCAGGAGAACCTGGGAATCCCGATCAAACATATGATGAAGGTGGACTTTGTCGGGTTCCAGCGAGTAGTGGCGGCTGTTGGTGGTGTCGATATTTGCTTTCCGAAGCCGGCTCGCGACAAGGTGACTGCGCTCAATCAGCCGGCGGCCGGGTGCTACAAGCTGAATCCACGCCAGGCCACGGCATATGTGCGCAGCCGGAAGTACGAAGAGAAGCAGGCCGACGGAACGTGGAAGCGCGATCCCCGAAGCGACCTCGGTCGCATCGCCCGGCAACAGACGTTCATTCGCAACGGCTTGGCCGCCGCCATCAAACGCGGCATGCGCAACCCCACCACGCTCAATGCTGTGCTCGCCAACCTTCGTTCAGCGATTGCGTTCGATAAGGCTCTCGGATTCACCGAGGTGCTGGCGTTGGCCAACAAGATGCGCTCGTTCGAACCCGACGCCCTCGAAACGCTGGTCGTGCCCACGACCCCGCAGCGCGTCGACAAGAAGGATGTGCTGGTGCTCGACGTCGACCGGGCGGTTGAAACGATCGGCATGTTTGGTCATCGCTGAGCACGGACCTCGGCCAGTCGCTGGCGAATGACTGAAGCGCCTGCAGTGCCATCCATAAGCGAACGTACGGATTCGGTTGCTCGGGCAACGCGAGCCCGAACTGTCGGTGAGTTGAGGCTATCGACCACCTCACGGAGCATCTCTGCCGCCACCCGGAGGTCGGGCTCGGCCCAAACCCCGCCGGCTGGATACGGGCCGGCGTCGGCGGCGAGTACCGACCTCGTGACCGGCACCAGCCATGCCGTTTCGGGATTCATGAAGGCAAGATTTCCCGAATAGCCCGAAGCAACCACGGGTACCCCTCGGTGCATCGCCCCGAGAAGGGTGAGGCCATATCCCTCGGACCGGTGGAGCGATGCCACCACATCGAACTCGGCCACCAGTTCGTCCTGTTCGCTTGACGGAAGGAAGGCGTCGTGGACGACGATGTCGTGGCGATCGCCAGCGGCCGCCAGAACCTGCGCGTGCTCAGAAGGAAACCCGATGCCATTCATCGACTTCACGAAAAGCA
>JANLQX010000511.1:0-4164 GCA_031368095.1 Actinomycetes bacterium
TCGCCGGTGTTGTTGATGTGGATCTCGTACAGCACGTCGTCACCGAAGCGGGTGAAGTTCGGGCCGCCGGCCGGGTCCTCGAGGCCGATGAAGTTCGCGATGATGTTGAGCTTCGTCGAATCGGTCGGATCCCGGAACGCATAGACGTCGGTGTTGTCCGCAGTGGCGTCTTGCGAGATGAGCGGCGCCTCTCGGTGGCTTGACGCCTGGGCCGGGCCGGTGGCCGCCAGCAGGCCCCCAAGCAGTCCAGCGACTGTCGTTGCCGCTACAAGTAAGCGGGGTGTTGTCATATGGCTCCTTAGCCGTGCGTTGATGGCGAGGTTCATTTCTGTTCGCCTCGCTCATGTTCGGAGCCATCGGCTTCGCGGATGTGCAATAGGCGCTTGTTCGCGGATATTTGTTCAGTCGCCCGTCGACACGACGCGCCAGGACTTGTCGATGGGGACCAAGAACACCTGCAGCGTGTTTGGGAGGCCCGAGAACCGGACGGTCCGGACATAGCGCAGGATCCCCGCGCCGTACTGCGCGACGAGGTCGGCGGTCTGTGGGCCCGGATCGACCACTGACGGCTCGCTCGGCTTCGCGACTTCCGACGCGCCACAGAGCGACGCGGCGCCGGCGCTGACGTGCAACAGGGCCGGTATGGCCTGGAGCCCGCCGGCTGCGGTGTCGTCGCACGACTGGCGAGCCGTGACCCACCTGGACGCGTCAGTTTTGATGCCGGCTTCCGACGGACTGATCGGCTCCACGTCCGGTTCCGGGTCGACGAGCCAGCCATCCGATTCCTTCCGCGTGTGCCAGGTCTGGCGTTCTTCGGCGAATTGCAAGCCCACGAAGGGGTCGATCGACGCGGCATGCCGTACCAGCATGGTGACATCCGTCCCGCGCACGATCTGGCGGCTGAATCCCGTGATGCGTGCCACTTCGCTGCGACGCCGCGCCCACAGGCTCGCGGATGGGTAGGCGGCGAGGCCCCGCGAGGACAGCAGGAGGAACGACTCGTCATGGTCCAACGCCTGCTCCGCCTCCAGCAGGGCGGTCACGGCTTGCTCGGCGGAGGCGCGACCCGGACGCGCCGCCCCCGAAGGCGCCCCCGTGCCTGCGGCCGACGCGTTCGTCGTCGCGGCGGGCGCATCCGGGATCGGTGCGACTGACGACTCGGACGATGCCGGAGAGGCGTCGTTGCTGGCGCTGCAGCCGGCGACGATGAGCGCCCCCGCACATGCCACTACGCGGAGTGTCCTGTTCGCTCTCATGTTGTTTGTGTCCCCATAGTGTCCCCTTCCGACCGATCGTCGGTCGCCATCATGCGCCGAATCCAACCGCGCCGGGAGCGCGCCGTTTGGCCGCCTGTGCGCCTGATCCGGGCTGCGAAAGAGACTGGAGAAATGGCTGGACGCTGGCAGCCAACCGATCCGTAGTCCGTACTCCGTGATCAGTCCGTGATCGAGCCGTGATCGGTCCCCGGGACAATGCCTTGACGTGAGGAATCATCCCGGCGAGACCGGTGTGCATTTCTCCGAGGCGGCGTACCTCGCCGCCGTCCGATGAGAGGAGATGATCGTGGGTGCCAAACGAAATCTGCTGGTGATGCTGGCCACTGTTGGGGTGGCCGTGAGCACGTTTTCCGGAGGGATGCAGGCGAGCGCAAAGCAGACATCGCCGGTGCCCGTGCAGACGGATCTGGGTACCTTCGCGGCACAAGGCTCGGGTAGCACGGTTGGGCCCGGGGGAGCGTTGTACGTCACCGATGGTCGAGCCGGGCGCGTCTTGCGCGTCGACCCGACGACCGGCGCGGTGTCAACCTTCGCGAGCGGCCTACCCCTATCGGTCGCCCCCATCGGCGGCGCGATGGACGTCGCGTTCCGCGGACAGACAGGCTATGTGCTCGTCACGCTGGTCGGTCCGTTCTTCGGCCAGACAAGCGTCGATGGCATCTACCGCATCGAAAAAGACGGCAGCCACACCGTGGTCGCGGACCTGGGTGCATGGTCGACCGATCATCCTCCGGCAACCGATTTCTTCATCCCCAGCGGAGTCCAATACGCCCTCCAATCGTTCCGCAACGGCTTCCTCGTCACCGATGGACACCACGAACGTGTTCTGTGGGTCACGCTCAAGGGCGACATCAGCGAGCTGATCGCGCTCGATGACATCGTGCCGACCGGGCTCGAAGTGTCCGGGAACACGGTCTATGTCGGACAGGCCGGGCCGGTGCCGCATCTGCCGGCGACAGGAAAGGTGCTGTCAATCGGGGCGAACGCGCCCGCCGTTTCCGAGGTGGCCTCCGGTGCCAGCTTGATTGTCGACGTCGAGTTCGGGCGCGGCCACCAGCTCTACGCCCTCTCACAGGGGTCTTGGGACCCTGCCATTCCGGCGATTCCGGCGAACGCAGGCGCACCCGCAGCACATAACACGGGGGCACTCGTGCTCGTCAAGGACGGAGGCCTCCCGCCGGTGGTCGGGGGCCTGGACCAGCCCACCTCCCTCGAGTTCATCGGGGACAGTGCGTTCGTGATCACACTGACAGGCAAAGTCATCAGGATCGACAACGTGTGACGCCTCCGTCGTGGTCGCATGGGATGGCGCTTGGGTCAGCGGCTCAGCTGCCCGCGGACGGCGCCGCCCAGGTACGTGGTGGTGTGCACGTTCACGTAGAAGTCGGTCGGATTCTGGCGGATCCGCTTGATGAGGTCCCGGTCGGCGGACACGCATCCGGAGAGCGGGGGCAGCGGGATGACAACGGGGCCGTTGACACCGGCTGTGCCCGTGTGGATGTGTGCCGCGACGACAGTCCCGATGATGTTCGACACGTCGATGTCGTAACAGACTTCGCCCTGACCCTGGTTCAGGGTGATGGCGGCGATGCCGGTCTGCGTGGCCGGTTTCGCCGTTACCTCGTTGGCCCCGGACAGCTCGGCCGTGAGGGGCCGGCCACCGTGATCAGCGCCGTCGAGGCGTGCTGCGCCAGCGGGCAGTGCCAGCGCGGCAGTGATTGCGACGAGGCTTCCCAGGAACTGCAATCTCATCTTCATGGACGTTCTCCTCTTTCTTCACCGAACGGTGTGCGCATAGGAAAGCACATATCTCGTGTTTTGGCGAGAGGAAGAGGTCCAATGAGCTGCAGACCGGACTCCGACAATCCAGAGAATAGACTCATTCTCTTCTGCCCGGCCGATGGAGAAGTCGTATGAGTCTCGGAAGACCACGTCTGTCGGCTTGCGCGCTCTGGATCGCGACGCTCGCCTGTTGTGACGGTGCTAGACCGCGGGATCACGGACCGAACCGTGCGGACCCCAGCCCCTGCGCGTCAGCATGGCGATCCTGTTCTGGGGCGCAGGAAACGTCGCGTGGTGGCTAGTCGTTCAGACGGCGCAGAACCCTCCCAACCCGTCCCTCGCCGACCTCGGGTATCTTCTGTTGTACCCGCCGGCGATCGCCGGCGTGCTCGCGAGCGGCCGGAAACGGGCGGAAATGGCGCAATCCCGTGGTCATGCTGGACGGTCTCATCGCCGGTCTGGCAGTGACGTCAATCGGCGCGGTCGTCTTCGTCGAGCCCATTGCCCGCGCAGCTACCGGCACTCGGGCGGCGATCATCACCAACATGGCCTATCCGATCTTGGATCTCCTCTTGCTGGCCATTGGGCTTGACGATCACCGGCCTCTCCGGCTGGCGACTCCGAAAGGACCAGTGGATGGTGTTGTCATCGCTGTGTTTGTGGGCTGTGGCGGACTCGGGCTATTTGCTGCGGATCGCCAAAGGCAGCTACCAAGTCGGGACGGTTCTGGATGCCGGATGGATCGTGGCGATCGTGGGACTGGCTTGGGGCCAAAGGGTTCCCCGGACGGCCCAAGACGCCGAACGCCCGACGCACGGCCGTGCGGTGTGGGTGCCCGTCTTCTTCATTGGCGCGGCGCTGTGCGTCTTCGCACCTTTGGTGGTCACCAAAGTGTCCGTGGTTGGAGCCCTGGCGTTGGGCGCGGCATTGCTGTGCGCCGGGCTCCGCATGGTGGCCACCCTTAAGCAGGTTGAACGACTCGTAGGGATCGAACGCGAACTCGAAGCACGCTCGTCGTGCCCTCGAAGAGCAGTTGGAACGAAAGGCATTCCATGACGACTTGACGGGTCTTGCGAACCGCGCGCTCTTCCTCGACCGTGTCGAC
>JANLQX010000003.1:0-1597 GCA_031368095.1 Actinomycetes bacterium
TCCCACGTGCCGCCGCCGGAGAGGCTCCCGATGTTGACGATGCGACCGGTCGCTCTCGCGAGCATGTCGGGCAGCACAGCGCGGCTGGCGAGCGCAGGTCCCAACAGGTTGACCGCCAGTACCTTCCACCAGTCGTCCATGTCGGCTTCCCAAAACGGACCGAAGCGCTCGGGACCCCGGCCGGCGTTGTTGACAAGCAGATCGACGGGGCCGAGTTCACCGACGACATGGTGGATGACTCGGTCGACGTCTCGGGCCTGCGCTACGTCCCCGGCGACTGCAATGGCGTGCCCGCCAGACTGTTCAATCGCGGCAACGGTTGCAGCGAGCTGCGCCTCACTCCGGGACATGACGGCGACGGCCATGCCCTCATCCGCCAGCGCGCACGCGATGGCAGCGCCGATCCCCCGGCCGCCACCAGTGACGAGCCCGATCTGACCAGCCAACTGACCGCTCACACATCATCTCCGTCGTCCGCCGACCGCAGCACAGGCCAAGTCACAGGCGGACCATACCACTAGATGATTGGCTCCAAGGGATGCGCGCTACGCGCGATAATCCACCACTGATAGCGCGAAAGCGTCCAAGATCAGCGATGAAACCACGCCTGCTCTTGGTGGAAACGGCATGAACGATGACCTGGACGCCCTCGCGACACGACTGTACGTCACCATCGACGCCCTACTGAACGATCACCCCGACCGGCGACCCGAACGGCCCGCCATCGGGATCGCCACGCAACTCACCGACGCCGAACTCGTCACCCTCGCGGTCATCCAAGCACTACTCGGCTACACCTCCGAGCGTCGCTTCATCCGCTACGCCCACACCCACCTCCGCCTATGGTTCCCGTCCCTGCCCCAACGCGCCGCGTACAACAAACGACTCCGCGCCGCCGGCAACATGATGCAACACGTCATCACCTCCCTCGCCCAACACTGCCCGAGCTACACCGACGACATGTGGGTCGTCGACTCGACACCCGTCGAATGCGGCCGCTCCCGCGAAACCGTCAAACGCTCAGACATGGCTGGCTACGCCAGCTACGGCTACTGCGCCAGCCGCCCCTGCCCCCGAAGTGCCGTTATCTCGAGTCCGTTTCCGGAACAGGGCGGTGACCTGCGGGTCTGCGTCGTGGACATGTCTTCGACGCACTCCAAGTCGGTCGCCGTCCAGCTGAAAGGCCTGCAACGAAGGGGAAGCAGGCTCGCGGTGCGTCGGAGACACACTCCAGATAACGCGTCCACCACGCACCAAACATCCCCGTCGACTACGTCAAGGACACCCCAACAAGGACTCCCGATACGTGCCGTTCAGGGGCACCCCGACAACCCAGGCAGGCGACCACCCTCAGCGTTCAAATGGCCGTCTGTGGCAGGTACAGATGGCCGCCGGTGGGCACACTGCGATGGCTGCCGACACGCGATCGACGGTAGAGGCCACCGACACTTTGAGACAGCGCGGTCGCCGCGCGGTGTACTACGGGTGGCCCCTCGGTGCCCGCTGGGTTGGTAGCCGAAGCTCGATCGAGGCGAGCTTCGCGGCGATTCCGGCAGCCATTTCGGCGTCGACTTTCTTGTCCGACAACGAATACCGG
>JANLQX010000037.1:0-4901 GCA_031368095.1 Actinomycetes bacterium
CCGGAGGACCTGGTCGACGGCGAGACTCTGGCGCATCGTCGAGCGAGAGAGGTCGAGGTGTCGGCCGCGGCGCTTGGCGTGAGTCGGGTGGAGTTCCTCGGCTACCAGGATTCCGGAATGACCGGTTGGGAGCAGAACACCAACGCTGGTTCCTTCATGAATGCGCCGCTCGACGAAGCAGCCGAGCGCCTTGCGGTGATCCTGCGCGAAGAGAACGCAAGCACGCTTACGACCTATGACTGGCACGGTGGCTACGGGCACCCCGATCATATCGCCGTGCATCAGGTTGGTAAGCGCGCTGGTGAACTGGCCGCCACACCGTATGTGTACGAAGCAACAATGAACCGCACGGCGATGCTCCAGTTCTTCGAGTCACTCAAGGAGATGGGCATCGATCCGGGCTGGGATCCTGAGTCGGGTACCGACGACGGCAACCCGGTCGGCACGCTCGAACATGAGCTCACGACGGCCGTCGACGTCACCGCATTCCTGACCCATAAGAAGGCGTCGATGGCGGCTCACCGCAGCCAGATCAGTGACACGTCGTTCTTCTTGCAGATGCCTGAAGAGGCCTACGCCAACGCCTTCGGCACGGAATGGTTTCGCCGATCGTCGCCGGCGATCGACGGGCCGGCGGGGCCGTCCGAGGTGTGGCTCGGCGGGCTCGAGTGAGCGAACTGTTCGTCCACCGTTACGGGGTCGAAGGTGGCGCGCCGCTGTTGGCTATTCACGGCGTGAGCGCCCACGGCCGTCGATTCCTCCCGATGGCGCCGCTAGCGTTTTCGGGAGCCGACGTGTTGGCGCCGGACCTTCGCGGCCACGGTCGTTCGCCGAGCGATGCGCCGTCCACGATCGAGCGTCACGTCGAAGATCTTCTCGCTGTGTTGGACCGGGCCGACGTTGAGCAAGCCGTAGTCGTCGGCCACAGCTACGGCGCCTGCATCGCCACCCATCTGCTCAGCCAGGCTCCCGACCGGGTGCGATGCGTGGTCCTGCTCGATCCCGCCATGGCTCTCCCGTCGAAGCGAGCCCAGGAGATGTCTGACGGCATGCTCGCCGGCGATATCGGATACGCCACGCTGAACGACCTCGTGGTCGCTCGTCGAGCCGGTCGAAGCGCACCGGCCATCGTCCATTCCGACGCCGACACTCGCCTCACCGCGGTCGAAGGTCCAACCGGCTGGAAGACCCCGTGGGACCGTGACGTGGTCGCTCAGGCGTGGAACGAAATGGCCCGTCCGATGCCGACGCTGTCGACTCGACGGCCCACGTTGCTGGTCGAGGCCACCCAGGCGAAGCTGGTCACCGATCTCCAGCGTGACGGTCTCCGCTCACAGCTGGGCGACGAGTTGACCGCCGTGGCCGTGGATCTCGGCCACATGCTCTATTGGGACGATCTCGACGCATCATGCACGATCATCCGGGACTTCCTTGCGGTACACGCTCCGGAAACGGTGGTCGCCCGATGAGTACCGACGACCTCCGCGCCCTAATCCGCGACGTCCCGGACTTTCCCAAGCCCGGAATCATGTTCAAGGACCTCACGCCGTTACTTGGGAATCACCAGTCGCTCGGAACTACGGCTGATCTTCTCGCCGAGCCTTGGCGCACGGCCGGCGTCACGCTCGTGGCCGGTATCGAAGCACGCGGGTTCCTGCTCGCCCCGATGGTCGCCGAGCGGCTCGGTGTCGGCATGGTGCCGTTGCGCAAGCCGGGCAAGCTGCCGTGGCGAACCGTCTCCGAGAGCTATGACCTCGAATACGGCACCGATACCCTCGAGATCCACGAAGACGCGGTCGGGCCGAACGACCGGGTATTGCTGATCGACGACGTTCTGGCGACCGGCGGCACGGCCGGCGCTGGCGTGCGTCTCCTGCGTCGTTGCGGGGCGGAGGTGGTCGGGTGTGCCTTTGTCATCGAGCTCTCCTTCCTTGGTGGCCGAGCGACCCTCGACGCGCCGACCACCTCGGTACTTCCCTACTGATCCGGCCAAAACGTAGGCCGTCGTTGTCCTTGACCAACGTTTTTTCAGACGTATGGTTAGGCGTATGCCTAGATTGCAGGTCTACCTGCCCGACGCCCTGTACGACCAGTTGAAGAATCGGGGACTTCCGGCGTCAGAACTGCTGCAAGTCGCTGTTCGCGCTGAGATCGAACGACAGGATGCTCTCGAGGCAACGGATCGGTACCTCGAGGAACTTGCCGCTGAAGTTGGCGAGCCATCGGCTCGCGACCGAGCACGAGCAAAACGGATCGTGCGGCGTGTCCAGGATCATCAGTCGATAAAAGCGGGATAGCAATGTTCGTACTCGACAGCGGTGGTTTCAGCCGATTGGGAGAACGCTCGCGACGCTCGCTTGCGTTGATCCAGGAGCTCAGAAACGCCGGGCTCTGGCCTCCGGTTGTGCCAACGATGGTTCTGGTCGAATCGCTCCAAGGTCATCCCGGGAAGGATGCCAACGCGAACCGATTTCTCAAGACGGTCATGAAAGACGAAGTGATAAGCGTGGATATTGCTCGGCGGGCTGCGGAGCTTCGACGCCGAGCGAAAAGAGGGTCCGCTGTCGATGCGCTGGTCGTTGCCGTGGCCGAGCCGGACGGAACCGTCTTGACCGGTGACGAGGCGGACATCACTGCTCTAGCGGCACAATCCCGAAACGTTTCTGTCGAACTCGTCTGAAGCGTGGTCCTCTGCTCAGTCCGAGGTACGAGACAGCGACGTGAACAGAATCTGCAATGCGCCTTTCATGTCCGACGGCGAGGTGGTTTGCTGATGGGCGATCAACGCCAGTTGGCAGACCGCAGCAAAGATCGCACTGGCCAGGAGCGCAACGGTGGTGTCGGAATCGTCGGTGCGCAAGGCCCGTATTGCTTCGATCAGACTTGGCAAGAAGAAGCTTTCGTCGATGTTGCGGTACCTTGCCAGCCCCAGAACCGCCGGGGCATCAATCAACACAATCCGGCCCGTTTCCGGTTGACTGGCTAACCGTATGTACGCGTTGCACCCGATGAGCAGCGCGTCCGACGCGGTTCGACCGGCTACCGCCGCCGCTGTGGCCGCCACAAGCTCGCCTTCGATCTCCGAAAAGACGTTCTCGAACAGAGACTCTTTGCTTTCGAAGTGGTGATAAAGCGCTCCGCGGGTCACGCCAGCACTGGCCGCAATCTGATTGATCGACACACCGACAAAGCCCAGGACCCCAAATTGCGCTCGCCCTGCATCAAGGAGTGCTCGTCGGGTGGCGATGCGGCGTTGCTCCTGCGTGCTCAGGGGGCCTTCGCTCCACGCACGAGAACCTCCATGCGGTCGGCTGCGCCATGCTCGGAGGGTGAGCCATTGCGCAGATCGGCGATCACTCCGCCAAGGTCGTGGTCCGACCTGTTCTGGGAGAGTTTCGCCTTCCCGTCAATACTGGTGATAGCGATTTCGATACCGACGATGGCTCGTACCATCGAATCGATGTACTCAGCGGGGGCGTCGCTCGTGGACCACGCTCGGCCGGTGACGTCGTTGTTCGCTCGAGCCGATGCATGGTTCTCTTCGTGTTTGGCCGTCAGTCGATCGACGAGGTCGCGAGTCCACGCCGGGTCGTCGTGGATGATCAGTGAACCTCGTACGTGCACACTCACGTAGTTCCACGTTGGAACAACCTTCCCCGTTTCCGCTTTCGTGGGGTACGCCGACGGGCTCACGTACGCATCGGATCCCTGGAACAACACGAGGGCCTCGGATCCCGGCAACGTGTCGATCCACTGACGGTTGGCGCGTGACACGTGGCCATGCAGTGATCCCATCCCGCCCGTTGTCGGCACGTAGAGCAGCGGTAGCGTCGAGGCGGCGATGCCGCGTGGCGTCATCGTCACGAGTTGCGCGATTCCCGAGCCATCGATGGCGTCGATGGTGGACGCATGGTCCATGGCAAAGTGTTTCGGCAGGTACACCGTGATCAGCCGGCGGACAGCAGGGTGAGGTCGTCGCCGATCGCAATGCGACCATTCGCGGTGACTTCGGCGTAGATCCCGAGACAGGCAAAGTTGCCGAACCCGGCGAAGTCCGTTCGATTGTGGGCGGCGATGGTTTGCAGGACCGCAAGCTGGCGAGGCAGGTCTCGTTGGGGCAGGGTCGTCATCGCGCACCGGGGGCTCTCGGCGCCGAACTCTATTTCGGCATCGCCGAGGCGCGCAGTGCGTTGTACCCATCGCTTTTCGATGAACCCGTCGGTATCCGCCCGAGCCAATTCGATGCTCGGTCGAAACCGGTCCATCGACAGAGTGAGCTGGTCGCCCAGAGATTCCAGGTGCCGGACGCTGCTGTCCGTGAGGATGTGGAGGGCGGCCAGATCGGTAAATGATCCCTTCGTTGTTGACATGGCGATCGGCAGATCAATGGTGACGTCCGAAAGCGCGACTCCGTCGATTTCTGGCCAATACGCTTCGTAGACCTCATCGTCGGTGGTAGCCCGAGCGACGACCACTTCACGACCGAGAAGCACGGAGAGTGCGGAATCCAGTAGGGGATCCCCCAGTTCGAAATCGGAGCCGCCCACCGTCACCAGCACGCTTGCGGTCGATGCCGATGTGGCAATCGATTTCGCCGAACACGACAGCAACAGCGAACCGACCTTTGCGGTCTTGGCGCTCAGGATCTTGTTTGTTTGTGTGTCGCGGACGGCAAACATGCGGTCCCCTTCGATCCCGAGCGCGCCGAGTTCAACGTGTTCGACGATCTCGCCCTGCATGGATTTGACGGGATACCGACGAATGGCGGCGATGGTGCCTTCCGAGCTCATGACCTGATGTTACATGATGAGATCATGTAACTTGCAACGAACCTGCGCCGTAATCAGCAACGTGACCGGCCACCCATCGCAGCGGCTGTGCCCTAACGTGGATCTATGAAC
>JANLQX010000070.1:0-5006 GCA_031368095.1 Actinomycetes bacterium
GTAGGCAATGCCGCACAGCAGCACGTCTTGGTTGGCGGTGATGCGAACCTCCGACGCGTAGGTGGCGACGACGGTACGAAGGGCGGTGCGCAGCTTCAGGGTCGGGGTGTCCTTGATGCGACCGGAGTTGACCTGGACACCGAGGAACCAGGTGCCATCGGCCGCCTCGTGCCACCCGAGATGATCGTGGATGAGATCCCACCGAGGAAGCGGTGGAACATCGGCGAGCGGGGCCGGGAGACGGGATTCGACCTCGGCTCGGAACCACGCCTCGCCCCGATCGGCAAGAAGGTACTTGAGGCGGGCGCGCCCACGGTCGCCGCGATCGCCGTAGTCGCGGAACACGGTGACAACGGCTTCGATGGTGCGGGCCACCTCGGCGCTCGGAACCCAACCCAGGGGAGTGGCGAGACGAGGGAAGGTGTCGTCGGGCCGGGCGTGGGACTGTCCCTGGCCGCCGCCGACGAAGATCGCGTAACCCGGGGCACCGTCGACATCGATGGGGACAAGGCCGACGTCTTGGGACAGCACATCGACACAGTTGTCGCCGGGGGGAGCAACAGAAATCTTGAATTTCCGCGGAAGATACGTGTCTCCGTAGATCGGTTCGATCCCCGGCGATGCTGCGGCGACGGTGAGCGGAGCGTCTCCGTAGATCGGTTCGATCCCCGGCGATACAGCGCCCGCAGACTCCAGGGTGTCGCCGATAGAGAGGGCCTGTTCGCCGTCGAGCCAAACTTCCACGTAGGCGGTGGTGCGAGGACGGAAGTAGTCGGCCAGGGCGCTCGCCGCACCCGACACCACGGCGTGATCACGGCCGGCGAGCGGGGCCGGGCAGGCGCACACGTTGCGGACCACGTCGCCGCACGCCGCCAGCGTGGTCAGGAGCTCGGCATGGACGGTGGCGATGAGCTGACGCAATCCGGTCTTGGGCACCGTGTGGAATTGAATACCCTGGCGGGTCGTAAGCCGCAGAGCACCGTCGGCGACTTGGTCACTGACCCGATCGAGAGCGGCCCACTGCGACGGGGTGACGACTCCGCCAGGAATGGCGACCCGAACCATGCAGGAGTACGCGAGGGTCTCACGTTTGGACGCGAGTGCCTTTCGCCGGTCGCGATCATCTTGTTGATAGAGGCCGTGGAACTTGAGAAGGTGCGTGGCGTCGTTGGTGAACGGCGCGGCGGCGTCATGGAGTTCGGCGATGAGCGCACCGCGAAGGTGATCGCTGGCCGCTTTTACCCCCTCTACCGGTGTTCCGACGCCCCCTCCGTTGGCTCGCAGCGTGACCCGTTCGGTCGATGCAGCGGGCGGCTCAATGGCGGTTCCAGAGGTCCTAGGCACCCTCTCATCCTATCGCTAAACCCGACTACTCCTATCGGGAATAGGAGTGGTCGTCGAAAACCCCGACCTCCTCGTGTTGGCTGGGAGACTGCTGGTGTGCAGGTCAGTGCTCGAGCCGAATATGCCGTCCGCGCCGCCGTCGAGCTGGCCCGCCTGCCCGCCCACCGAGCCATTTCGGCTGAGCGGGTAGCGATGCAGGCCGACCTGCCGGCCAAGTTCCTCGAAGCGATCCTCACCGATCTCCGTCACGCCGGAATCGTCGTCACCCAGCGAGGCGCCCAAGGCGGGTGCCGGCTGGCTCGACCGGCCGACCAGATCACCGTGGCCGAGATCTTCGGGGCGGTCGAAGGTGCCGTCGGCCAGGTTCGCGGTCTCGCTCCCGCCGCCCTGAGCTACCCCGAGGGAAACGAATCGATTCGCCAGCTCTGGCTCGCCGCCCAGGTGGCACTTGCTCGGGTGTTTGGCGTGGTGACCCTCGCCCAGCTGGCCGACGAACGTCTGCCACCCGCCGTCGCCCGTCTCGCCGCCGAGGGATAGTCATCTAATTTCCCCTTGCCGATAGGAATAGTCGGCATTAGACTCGACACTGTGGAAGTAACCAGTCAGACCCTGTCCGGGGCGCTCGCCCGTCGCTGCGAGGGCCAGACGACGCTGCGGCGCCCGTTTGCTTCCGGGCGAACGCTTCTGCTCGCTTCGGCGCTGGGCTCACTCGTTTGGCTCGTGGTGGCGCCGTCGACCGCAGCCTTGATCCTGCTGGTCTCGTCGGTTATCGGCACGTTTGGCTGGAAGGGAGCACCCAACGGCGCTCTCGCCGACGTCATCGACGTCTGAGCGCCCCAATTGCCGCAGGCGCTGCGGCTGCCTAACGTCGTGCGTTCAGGAAGTGCCTCGGAAGGGACAGTTGTGCGATCGCAACGAATTCGGCGGATCGTCGCCATGGTGGTGGCGACGCTCGTGGCGGCCGTGGGCCTGAGCCTCGCGGGCCACGAACCAGGGGCCGTCGCCGGGCCCTCTGATCCCGTTACCATCGGCATCGCCGCCTACTTCGCCGACACTGCTGCGAACCGCGCCGCCATTACCTCGCGGGCCGGGGTCGGCATCGTCGTCATGAACACCGTGCAGGCCGCCGGCGCGAGCGCCGCAGTAGGCGACTACAAGGGCGCCGGAAAGCGGGTTTTCGGTTATTTCGCCGCCGGGTATGCGCCCAGTGGTGCCAACGGCATCAGCCCCAAATCGCTGGCCCAGTTGCAGGCCACGGCATCGGCGATCTTCGCCGCCTACCCGACCATCGATGGTCTGTTCCTCGACGAGGTCCTCAACAACGATGCCGTTGGCTGTGCCGCTCCGGCGGCGTTCTATGTGTCGTTCTACCAGTGGCTGCAGACGGCATATCCGGGAAAGTCGCTCATCCTCAATCCGGGCACCGCCGTGTGCTCGGCCTTTGCCGGTGCCGCCGACATGTTCCTCGTCTTCGAAAACCGCCTCGGCTTCTATCGTTCGTCGTTTCAGCCCTACTTTGCCCAGTCCGACTTCGACTGGCTACGCGCTCTTCCGAACTCGCGGGTGTGGTCGATCGTCTACGGCGTGCCGGTCAGCGAGATGGGAACGCTGATCAACGAATTGGCCGACTATGCCGGCATCGTGACCGTGCTCTCGGACAACGCTGATCATCCGTACAGCAACGTTCCCCCCACCGGTGAGCTCGACCTGATGAACGCCCGTGCCACCGGCGCCGCGCTGCCGGCGACCACCACGATTGCTTCGTCCACGGGTTCATCCGGAGGCGGCACCGGTCCGGCCATTGTCCCGCCGGCGGTCGCCGCGGCAACCACGACTGCTCCGGACTCAACGACGACGACCACCGTTCCCCCGACCAGCACAACGCCGGCGACCACCACAATAACGACAGCGACGACCACGACGACGATCGCTGCTCCCGCCGCCGTGGTGCCCGTGGCTCCTGTCTCGACGGCGCCAGCCACGCTGAAGACGACCCGGTTGGTCCGTCGCACGATGCTTCGGTGTCGGTCAGGAAAGACGTCGTCGGGCAAGACGAAACGGACGTGCCGTCGAGTGACGGTCCTCGTGCGAATCGCCGTCTGAACTGGCCCCGGTTCGTCCGGGTCGCGTGGAAGACTCGGGCCATCATGGCTGCGCCTCGATTCGTTCCTGTTGTTCCCATTGGTGGCTACCGGGACGGCGAGCACCTTCCGCCGGCGCTGCCTTGGACCACGGATCGCCCCGGGGAGGTACGCGGCGGGCAACCGTCGGGCCGCAAGCTGGGTAGCCCTGGCCCAGACCAGGGGTATGCGATCAAGTTGGCCAACCTGTTCCACGGCAAGCTCCGTCTGACCGACGGCGAACATGAACACGACGTGATGGCCGGCTGCCTCGCCGTCGCGATGAAGCGCTCGTCAATCTTTGGACGGGCGCCGGTCGTCCATGACCTAGATGCGGCGTTCTCGGTCTTCGGGTTTCTTGGCGACGACCCTGCCGATGCCGGCCTCATTCGTATGCGCGCGTCATTGTTCGAGGCGGCCGGACACCACTACGAAGTGCAGCGTCACATCGCCGACCTCGTCCCGGAGTCCACGTTGCGCCTCGCTCCGGCCGAGATCCGTCAGCTGCAGCGCATCGACGGTTGGGCCAGCCTGCTGGCCGACTGACGGCCTTTTGGTTGACGTCCGCGGTTTCGTCTGCCACGCTCTTAGAGATGTCGTCGTTCACCGGACTTCTTCTTCTCATGTAGGCGAGCCCCACATAGGCGCTCGCCCAAACCCTCGTGCCCTTGTGGCCGGGGGTTTTTTCATTTGCTTGCCTCCCTTCCGCAACTCCGAACCGCCTTCACCCAAGTAAGGAACCCGACATGCCCCCGCCGTCCGTTACCCCGAAGACCATGCCTTTCACCAAGTATCGCGCCTATCCCGAGGTCCCACTGGCCGATCGCACGTGGCCGTCGAAGCGGATCACGAAGGCCCCGCTCTGGTGTTCGGTGGACCTTCGCGACGGCAATCAGGCCCTGATCGACCCAATGGATCCGAGTCGCAAACTGAAGATGTTCCAAACCCTCGTGGACATGGGATTCAAGGAGATCGAGATCGGGTTTCCCTCGGCCAGTCAGCCAGATTTCGACTTCACCCGGCTTCTGATCGAGCGCGATCTCATTCCCGACGACGTGACCGTGCAGGTTCTCGTGCAGTGCCGCGAGGAGCTCATCGAGCGAACGTTCGAATCGTTGGTCGGCGTGCCCAACGCCATTGTGCACTTCTACAACTCCACCTCGATCTTGCAGCGTCGCGTAGTGTTCGGCTTGGACCGTGAGGGGATCACTGGGATCGCCACTCAGGCGGCCCGGGTTTGTGAGCGCTTCCGGGCGTCGTCGGGTGGTTCGTCGAACATTCGGTACGAATACTCGCCGGAGAGCTTCACCGGAACCGAGATCGACTATGCCCTCGAGATCTGTAACGACGTGATTGCCACCATCGATCCCTCGCCGGATTGGCCACTTATCCTCAATCTGCCCGCCACGGTCGAGATGTCAACGCCGAACATTTACGCCGACTTGATCGAGACGTTCCATCGCCGTGTCGATCGACGCGATTCGGTGATTATCTCGTTGCATCCACACAACGATCGCGGCACCGGCGTCGCGGCCTCCGAAC
>JANLQX010000079.1:0-2664 GCA_031368095.1 Actinomycetes bacterium
GTCGTGGCGCAAGATCAAGCCGGTCCGTACCTTCGATCTCGTCGTTCTCGCAGTGGAGTGGGGGAGCGGCAGGCGCCAAGGCTGGTTGTCGAACTTGCACCTTGGGGCCCGAAAAGACGAGGCCGACGAGGGGTTCGTCATGGTGGGAAAGACGTTCAAGGGGCTTACGGATGCGGTGCTCACCTGGCAGACCGAACAACTCTTGGCCCGTGAGGTTCGTCGGACGGCGAACACCGTGTGGGTGCGACCGGAACTCGTGGTCGAGATCGCCATCGACGGGGTTCAGCACTCGACCCGCTATCCCGGCGGCGTGGCGCTTCGCTTCGCCCGCGTGAAGCACTACCGGCCGGACAAGACAACAGCGGAAGCGGACACCATCGATTCACTGCGAGCGCTCCTGCCTTAGCGATCGCGCTCCGGCAGGAATCGACAGCCCATGCCAGACTCCGTCACAGGTAGGCGGGTCGCGGATCCGGTTCCGGCTTGGCGCGGAGCAGAGGGCCTAGGAGTTCATCCGTAGGATGCGCAGGTGCCTTCAGTGACCGTACAGACCGGTATGACTATCCACTACGAAGTCCGGGGTGATGGCGAGCCCCTGCTGTTGGTCATGGGACTCGGCGGGCAGCTCGTGAGTTGGCCCGATGCGTTTGTCGATGGCCTGGTCGACCGAGGGTTCAAGGTGATTGTGTACGACAATCGTGACATCGGCCTCTCGACGAAGGGTAGGTCGAAGCCACCCGGGATCTTCAAAACGTTCGCGGCCTCGGCGTCGCGGCGATTCGCGAAGTCCGAGTACTTGCTGTCGGACATGGCCGACGATGCCGCCGGCCTGTTGGCTGAACTCGGAATCGAACGTGCGCATATCGTCGGCATTTCGATGGGCGGCATGATCACCCAACAACTCGCCATCGATCATGCGGGCCGGGTTCTGTCGATTGCATCGATCATGTCGACGACGGGGAATCGGCGAGTCGGCCGTCCGAAAACCTCGATTCTGCCCAAGCTCCTGAGGCTGACCAAGGGCGGGCCGGAGACCTACGTTGAGCGTCAGGTGGAAGTCTTCCGACTCGTCGAAGGAAGTTCCCACAATGAGGAACAGACTCGCCTACTTGCGGCGCGGGCTCTGGCCCGTGATTACACGCCCGACGGGACGGCTCGGCAAGCAGCGGCGATCCTCGCCAGTCCGGATCGAACGTCGGGGCTGCATTCGGTCCGAGTGCCTGCGCTCGTCGTCCACGGGCTCGAAGACACTCTGGTGGCACCGTCCGGTGGCTTCGCCACGACCAAGGCGATCCCCGGGGCTCGCCTGATGGCCTTTCCCGACATGGGCCACAACCTCCCGAGCCATCGGATCTCCGAGATCATCGACTCCATTGTCGAAAATACCAAGCGCGTGGTCGACGACGGAGCGTCGCCTGCGTAGTTCGTTTCGCTCCTTGGTTGATCATTCGGCCCTGTGGATGGGTCGTTCGGCCTCTTGCCCCAATGGTCGATCGTGTCGAAATGACGGGCACGATGAAACGAAGCCTCTCGTGTGCGTACCTCACTTTGGCTATCGCCGCGGGATCGGCGTACTTTCTCGTCGAGCCGACACCGATGTCGAAACTGGTGCTCTACAACGGGGTAGGGCTCCTCAGTTTGGTGGCGATGGTTGTCGGCCTGTGGCTGCACAAGAGCAGCCACAAGGCGCCGTGGGTGTTGTTCGCGCTCGGACAGGCCTCCTTTCTCACCGCTGATGTTTTGTATTACGTGTTGGAAACCCATAGCGCGAAAGTTCCTTTCCCCTCAGTTGCTGATGGCTTCTATCTTTTGATGTACCCGCTGGTGATTGCCGGACTCGCCCTGAAGATTCGCCGTCAGTCGAATGGGACCAAGGACTGGGCCGGTCTCATCGACGCCGGAATTTTCGCAATCGCACTGTTCTCGGCCCTGTGGGTCTTGGTGATGGACGAATACGTCCCGATCGCCGGTCAGGCAACCGCCGAACGCTTCATATCTCTCGCCTATCCGGTCATGGACCTGGCAGTACTGTTCATGGCCATTCGCCTGGCCGTCATTTCGCACAAGATCAATCGCTCGCTTGCCCTCATCATGGCGGCGCTGTGCTCGTTGGTCATTGCCGACGTGCAATATGGGGTCCTCAACGCTGCCGATGCATTCCAAACGGGGAGCATCGTTGACGCTTTCTGGCTGGGGTTTTATGTCCTCTTCGCTCTTGCCTCACTCAATCGTTCGACGTCGAAGGAGGTCCGTGTCGGCTCCACCGGGACCGAACGATTGAGTACGGCGCGATTGGTACTGATGTTCGTCGCCACGCTTCTCGTTCCCGTGATTGATCTTTTCTGGGGAAACAGCGGCGACCGCTACGTCACCCTGCCGAGTTCCGCCGTACTGTTCGCCCTGATGTTGGGTCGGGTGATCGGACTCGTCCGTAGCGTCGAACACGGTCGTGAACGTCTCCACACCGAGGCACGCCACGATCCGCTGACGGGACTGGCGAACCGCACCCAGTTCGCCGAGCTCACTGCCAAGGCCATCGGCTCGGGGCAGAGCTCCGTGGCGGTACTCCTCATTGATCTTGACGACTTCAAGACGGTGAACGACAGCCTCGGTCATGAGGCCGGCGATCAGGTTCTCTCGACCGTCGCCGGGCGGCTTGTCCAC
>JANLQX010000104.1:0-12126 GCA_031368095.1 Actinomycetes bacterium
GTCGACAACTCCGACAAGGACCAGGCCGACCTCTATTCCAAGCCGGAGGAAGTGGCCTTCGCCTACGAGCGGCTGATGAACGTAAGTGATCGATTCACCATCGCCGCCGCGTTCGGCAACGTCCATGGCGTGTACAAGCCGGGCAACGTGAAGCTCACCCCAACGATTCTGCGCGATGCCCAGTTGCACATTCAACAGAAGCTCGCCACCGGGCCGAACCCGGTGAACTTCGTCTTCCATGGCGGTTCGGGTTCATCAGCCGCTGAGATCGCCGAAGCCATCAGCTACGGCGTGATCAAGATGAACATCGACACCGATCTGCAGTGGGCGCTATGGGACGGAATTCGTCAGTTCGACGTCGACAAGCACGACTACCTGCAAGGCCAACTTGGCAACCCAACCGGCCCCGATTCGCCGAACAAGAAGTTCTACGACCCACGCGTCTGGCTGCGCGCTGCCGAGGCCAGCTTCGTCACCCGCCTGGAGCAGTCGTTCACCGAGTTGGGCAACGTCAACACCCTCGGATAATTTCCGAAGCTGGGCTCCCCGATTGCATCGTCAAGCAGGAGTGCGTTACCGTCCGACCATGACGGACACGGTGCTTGATCGATTCGGGTTGGCGGGAGGCGTCGCCGTTGTTACGGGCGCCGGCCGAGGCATTGGTGAAGGCATCGCCGTGGCGCTTGCTCAGGCCGGTTGCGACGTTGTGCTCACGGCTCGTCGTGAGCAGGAGATCAATGCCGTTGCCGAGGTGATCCGCAAGCTCGGGAGAAGGGCCATCGCCATTCCGGGCGATATCACCGACGGTGCGTTCGTCGACAGTTTGGCTGAGCGGGCCAAGGCCGAGATGGGGCGCGTCACGCTGTGGGTCAGCAATGCCGGCGGCGCCGACGATCGCACGCCGCGTCACCTCGCCGATATGCCCGACGCACAGTGGGACTATCAGCTCGACGTCAATCTGCGGGCGGTGTTCACGTGCGCTCGCGCCGCGGTGCGGGTGATCGAGGAAGGCGGATCGATCATCAACATTTCGTCGACCGCCGCCTTGAAGGGTTCGCCCAACAACGGCCCCTACGCCGTGGCCAAGGCCGGAGTCGACAGCCTCACGCGTACGCTTTCACTGGAGCTAGCTCCCCGTCAGATTCGGGTGAACGGTGTGGCTCCCGGTCCGGTGCCAACCGAAGTATTCATGGAGTTCCTTGGCGTGACCGAGGAAGACATCCCGAAACTGGTTACCCGAATCGGTGTTCCGCTCGGTCGGCTGGGCACGCCCGAAGATGTGGCCAACGCCGTCGTCTTCCTGGCGTCGCCCGCCGCCTCATGGATCACTGGCCAGACCCTCGTCGTCAACGGCGGTATCAAGTAAGCGGGTTGATCAGGTGAACTGTTCGACGGAGACACTCGGCTCAACGTCGTAGGTCGGAATGCAACGCGCGCATACGGTCGGGTGAAACCGAGCCGAAGTATGGGACTCCACGAAGTGGCGCAGTGTCATGTCCTGATCGCCGAACGTCAGTCCATCGCAGACCACGCACAGAGGCAGCGACCGGTCGAAGGCATCGAGAGTGGCGAGAGCACTGGCCAGATTGCGCCGGACCACGATGCCATCGAGGAGCCGACTGACCTGTCGAGCTAGGGCGAGGAGCGAATCGCGCTGTTCCTCGCTCAAACGGCGGGGCTGGCGATCGATCACGCACAACGTCCCGATGTTCTGACCATCCGGAGACACCAGAAGCGCTCCCGCATAGAAGCGAATCTGGGGGCCTTCAACGACAAGGGGATTGTCGGCGAAACGAACGTCGAGAAGCGCGTCCGAAACTTCAAAAAGACCTTCGTCAAAGATCGCATGCGCACAGAACGCCATGCATCGGTCCGTCTGACGGAGCTCCGTCCCATGACGAGACAGGAACCACTGACGGTCCTCGTCCACAAACGACACCAACGAAATCGGTGTTCCACAGATCGCCGCCGCGAGACGGGTTATGTCGTCGAACGCGGCGTCGGGCTCGGTGTCGAGGATCGCGTACGCACGCAGTGCCGTCAGGCGGAGCGCTTCATCGACCGGAATTGGGGCTGGCATGGGTATCGCCCTGCTACTGGCAGTTTCTCGGTCGCGTACCGGCCAAGGGGTATCCGTCGGGGCACAAGGTATCGGTCCCATGCACCACGATCGGGGATGTCGTCTCAGCGATGGTTCAGGTTCGAAGTTCCACGAGCGCCGCGATGGCGTCGAGCGCTTCGGGGTTGGCGAGGGCTTCGGTGTTGCGCACCGGGCGACCGTGGACGATGTCAGCCACCGCCAACTCGACCAACTTGTTCGATCTCGTCCGAGGCAGGTCATCGACTGCGGCGATCACCGCCGGTACGTGGCGAGGCGTGGCGGCGGATCGAACGTTGGCCCTGATCGTTGCCCGGAGATCGTCAGTAAGCGTCGATCCTTCGCGCAGGCGGACGAGAAGGACAATGCGGGTGTCGTTCTCCCACTGCTGACCGAACACGAGGGATTCCAGCACCTCGGGGATCTGCTCGACGGCGCGGTAGATCTCGGCCGTGCCGATGCGGACTCCGCCGGGATTGAGCGTGGCGTCAGATCGGCCGTGAACCACGATTCCTCCGTGGTCGGTCCACGACGCGAAGTCGCCCTGTGACCACAGGTCGTTGAAGCGTTCGTAGTACGCCGCCCGATACCGACTTCCGTCGGTGTCGTTCCAAAAGCCCAGGGGCATCGATGGAAAGCTCCGTGTGCATACCAACTCACCGGCGCCCGCAGCCGGGCTGAGTGATTCACCAGCTGGACCGAACACGTCGATCGCCATGCCAAGGACGGGCCGCTGAATTTCTCCGGCCCACACCGCACCGTTCGGATCACCTCCGACAAAGCATCCGCACAGGTCGGTGCCACCAGAGATCGAGGCAAGATGGACATCGCCCTTCACGTGTTCGTAGACGTAGCGAAAACCCTCCGGCGACAGCGGTGACCCGGTTGAGCAAATCGTTCGCAGCGATGCGAACTCACGCGTTGCTTGCGGTCGGAGGTCGGCCTTGGCACATGAGTCGATGAACTTGGCCGAAACGCCGAGAAGCGAGACCCGCTCTTGCTCGCTGATGTCGAAAAGCGCGTTGCCGGTCGGATGAAACGGCGAGCCGTCGTACAACACGGCGGTCGCACCGCTGGCGAGGACCGAGGCCAGCCAGTTCCACATCATCCAGCCCGCAGTGGTGAAGTAGAGGATCCGGTCACCCTCGAAAATGTCGCACTGCAGTTGATGCTCCTGGAGGTGCTTGACCAAAACACCACCGGTGCGGTGGACAATGCACTTCGGCTTCCCGGTCGTGCCGGAGGAGTAGAGGATGTACCACGGATGGTCGAAGGGCAGCGGCGTCGTCGTGAGCGTCGCCGCCGCATGCGGGGCAGTCCATTCGTTGAAGTCGGTGCTGTTTACCGCACGGCGGGCGTCTCCCAGATGGCCCACGACCACCACTCGTTTCACAGTAGGAAGCGCGCGTGCGATCTCTTCGAGCCGTTCAGCAAGTTCGAATCGCTTGCCGCCGTAGAGGTATCCGTCGGCAGCGACGAGCACGGTCGGTTCGATCTGACCGAACCGGTCGATCACCCCCGACGCGCCGAAGTCCGGCGAGCACGAGGAGAACACCGCACCGATCGATGCGGCGGCGAGCATCACGACAATCGTTTCCGGAATATTCGGAAGCCACGCCGCAACCCGGTCGCCGATGCCGACACCATCAGCGTGCAGAGCACCCGCGGTCGCCGCCACCATCACCCGGAGTTCGTCCCAGCTGATGGAACGCCGGACCCCGCGCTCGTCGAGGGCGACGAGCGCTTCTCCATTGCCGCTTCGGTGGAGAAACGTGTCGACCACGTTCAGCGTGGCATCGGGGAAGAACCGGTCGAATCGCATCGACGCACCGGTCTCCACCGTGCGCTCGCCCGCGTGCCCAACGACGCCGGTGAAGTTCCACACCGAACACCAGAACGCTTCCGGCTGGTCGATCGACCATCGGTGGACTTCGTCGTAGGACGACCCGGCCCACCCGTTCGCCGCCGCGAAGCGGGTCAGATTCGATGCCGCGACCCGTTCGGGCGACGGCGACCACAATGGTGATGCAGCAGGCATGTTCATGATCCTGGCAAACGTTCTACTGCGACGGCGGCCGGCGACGAGAATAGGCCTATGACAAACCTGCACCCGGACGAGCGCAACGTGCTGGGGGGCGTCCTCGAGTCATGCTCGACCGACCCGATGACCGGCTGGATGCGAGACGGTTGCTGCGCCACCGGGCCCGAGGATCAGGGCAGCCACACCATCTGCGCGGTGGTCACGGCGGAGTTCCTCAGTCACCAGCGCTCCATCGGCAATGACCTGTCGACCCCGATGCCGCAGTACCGATTCCCCGGGCTGGTGCCCGGTGACCGGTGGTGTGTCACCGCTCGGAACTGGCTTCGGGCCTTCAACGACGGCTCCGCTGCTCCGGTCGTGCTCGCCTCGACCAACGAGAAGGTACTGGCCATTGTGCCGATCGAGGCGTTGCGCGCCAACGCCGTCGACGTGCCTTCCGATCCGGGCAGTTTGGAACTCTAAGCGCGCTGAGTTTGCCAGGAGTTAGAGACTGCTGCTTTCAAGGATGTGCACACCGCAGGCCGACGCCAGACCGATCACGTGAGCGAGTCCGATGCGGGCTCCTTCGATCTGACGATCGCCGGCCTCGTTGCGAAGGTGATGGCAGATCTCCCACACGTTGGCGATACCGGTGGCGGCGATGGGGTGACCCTTCGACTGCAGGCCGCCGGACACGTTGACCGGCATGCGGCCGGTGCGAAACGGCGCGCCCGACTCGAAGAAGTCAACGGCGTCGCCCTCGCCGCAGAGACCGAGATTGTCGTAGTGGACGAGCTCGGCCGTGGCGAAGCAGTCGTGCAGTTCCACCAGGTTGAGATCCTCGGGACCAACCCCAGCCTGCTCGTAGGCCTGCTTGGCGGCCAATTTGGTCAGCGTGTTCACGTCGGGGAGCACCTGACATGCCTCCTGCCACGGATCGCTGGTGAGGATTGAAGCCCGCACCTTCACGGCACGACGCTGCTGTTCCGCCGACAACGTCTTCAACTTGGAGCCGCTCACGAGAACGGCGGCCGCCGCCCCGTCGCAGTTCGCCGAACACATGGAGCGAGTGTTCGGATACGCGATCATCACGTCGCCCATGATCTGCTCCAGGCTCATCGCCTTCGAGTACGCCGCCAGCGGGTTGAGGGTGGAGTGCCCGTGGTTCTTCTCACTGATTCGAGCGAACAGTTCGAACGATGCGCCACCGTATTTGTGGCCGTATTCCATACCGACCTGGGCGAAGGTACCGGGCATGGCGTCGGTCCCGATCCGTCCGTCGACCGGCGCAATCGCTCCGTAGCGACCTTCCGGTGTCCACTCGTTCTTGTCCTTCTTCGGCGTGCCGCCACCGCCCAGCAGGCCGGCGCCGGCGAGCTTCTCCACCCCGACGGCGAGGCCCATGTCGGACTCCCCCGCCTTGATACTCATGATGACCGTGCGCAACGCCGTGGCACCGGTGGCGCAGGCGTTGGCCACGTTGTACACCGGGATGCCAGTTTGTCCGATCTGCTTCTGAATCGCCTGGCCAATGGCGCCGCGACCCATGAGGTTGCCGGCGGCGAGGATGTTCATATCGGCCATCGTCACCCCACCGTCAGCGAGTGCGGCCATGGCCGCTTCGGCGGCGAGATCGACAGAGTCCTTGTCGGGATGCTTTCCGAACTTCGTCATCTTGATACCGAGGATGTAGACGTCGTCAGCGGCCATGAGAGGTTCCTTCGTCGTTGTGCGGAATACTACGTGGACAGATCATGCGGTCACGCCGGTTCAAAACCGAAGCCAACGCCTTCAACGCCATTGTCGTCGAGGCCGAGTGACGTGGTCGTGAGCTTGACCGCCATGCCGAGCTTCACGTGGTCCGGGTCGGCGGCCACGTTGACGATGTTGCCCCGCACGCTGGTGCCGCCGCAGTCGACGATCCCCGCCACGAACGGCACCGGCACGCCAGGCGCGGCGAACGTGACGATGGTGAACGAGGTGAGGATGCCATCGGTATCGATGTCGACCGACCGGAACGATGTGGCGAAGCAACCGGCGCAGGCATTGCGTCGATCGAAGTACCGAGCCGCGCACGACGTGCACTCGTTGGCCACCAGATGCGGCGTCGGTTCCAGATGCAGATAGTTGACCAGTGGAAGGCGCGCCGCAGTGTCGGTAGACATGCCGCCACGCTACGGCCGGAGCGTTCACCCGGCCAGTCGGCATCCCACAGTGCGACGGTTGGCATCCCAGATGGGGAGAATTCCGCACTGATTAGGCGGTTTTTGGCCTATGTGGGATGCCGAGCGCACCGATCTGGGATGCCGCTGGGGGCGGCCACTCGCTGGTTTGCTCAGCTACCAGCGCAAACAGCCGATGAGTTGAGAGATTCTGTGTGCCTGTCCCTTCCGCCCAGGCGGTCCCTCTGAAACGATGCATACGTGACTAGAGCCAAGGCGCACGTGAATGTGACCAACGAACCGCACGACATCAGTGCCGGGTTGGTCGGTCCGTTGGAACCGCACGTGATCGTGTTGTTCGGCGCGACCGGTGATTTGGCCCGTCGAAAACTTCTGCCCGGGCTACTTCATCTGTCGATTGCCGGGATCGTCCGTGACTGTCGCGTTGTGGCCGTGTCGCTCGACGACTTCGACACCGAGTCGTTCCGCACGTTCGCTCGCGCGGCGTGCACCGAGTTTTCCGACCGAGCGTTCACCGAAGATCAGTGGGCCGCATTCGAGACCCGACTTTCGTATGCCCCGCAGGGCGGAGGGCCCAAAGCGTTGGCCGAGGCGGTCGGCGTAGCTGAACGCAAGCTCGGACGAGAGCCGCGCCGACTGCACTACCTGGCCGTGCCGCCGGCTGCTGCGCTCAGCGTCGTGAAGATGGTCGAGGAGGCGGGCCTCGTGGCGCGCTCGCGCATCATCATGGAGAAGCCGTTCGGGACCGACCTCAAGTCGGCGAAGGCATTGAACGCCACGCTCCACCAAACGTTCGACGAAAGTCAGATCTACCGGATCGACCACTTTCTCGGGAAGGAAGCGGCGCTCAACATCCTCGCCTTTCGTTTCGCCAACGGACTCTTCGAGCCGATATGGAATCGCAACCACATCGACCACGTGCAGATCGATGTGCCGGAGACTCTCGGCCTCGATTCGCGTCTCTCCTTCTACGAAGCGACCGGGGCCTACCGAGACATGGTCGTCACCCATCTCTTCCAGGTCCTCGCCTTTATGGCCATGGAACCGCCGACGGAACTCGGTCCGGCGGCCATCAGCGAAGAGAAGAACAAGGTGTTCCGAGCCATGCAGCCAATCACCCCGGCCGACGTGGTCCGCGGCCAGTACCTCGGCTACCGCGACGAGCCCGGCGTGGGAGCGCATTCGGAAACCGAAACGTTCATCGCCCTGCGCTGCGAGATCGACAACTGGCGGTGGGCCGGCGTCCCGTTCTACCTCCGCACCGGCAAGCGTATGGCCGAGGGTGCCCGGATCATCTCGATCGCCTTCCGTGAACCACCCAAGAGCATGTTTCCCCCCGGCTCCGGAGTCGGAGGGCATGGACCTGACCACCTCACCTTCGATCTGGCCGATGCGTCGAAGTTGTCGCTGTCGTTCTACGGCAAGCGTCCCGGACCGGGCATGAAGCTCGACAAGCTCAGCCTGCAGTTCGCCGTGTCCGACACCGACAGCGGGGCATTCGTGCTCGAAGCGTACGAACGGCTCATCCACGACGCCATGAGTGGCGATCACACGCTCTTCACCAGTGCCGCCGGCATCGAACGACTCTGGGAGCTATCGGCACCGCTTTTGGAGAATCCGACTCCGGTTCGCCCCTATGCACCGGGGTCGTGGGGTCCGAACGCCATCCATCAGCTCATCGCTCCGCGAGCCTGGCGCCTCCCGTTTGAGCGCGCCTGGCGCGCCACCTAAGTCAACGGCACCTAGCTAAGCTAGGACTATGTCGACGACTGTTGTCAACACCCATGAGGCCAAGAGCCGGCTCTCGGAACTCATTCGCCTGGCGGAGTCCGGCGACACGGTCATCCTTGCCCGCGGGGGCAAACCCGTCGCCAGGATCATTCCGTGGCCGCAAGCGCGACCGGACCGTCTGCCCGGTGCCTGGAAAGGCCGAATGATCATCACGACCGATCTCGTCGGTTCCGACCCCGATGTCCTCGCCGCCTTCGACGACTCCGCGTCGGCTCCGTGAGACTTCTGCTCGACAGTCACGTGGCCCTTTGGTGGCTGCTCGACGTTGACCTCGGACCAACCTGCCGCCGAGAAGTGTCGTCGGCTGACGACGTGTTCTTCTCACCGGCCACGCCATGGGAACTCGGCATCAAGCGGGCGCTCGGGAAACTCGATCTTCCAGAAGATTTTGCCGCCGAACTCGAGCGGTCCGGGTTCACCGAGCTTCCCATCTTAAGTACACATGGACTTGCGGCGTCCTCGCTCCCCCTTCATCATCGTGACCCATTCGACCGGATGCTGATCGCGCAAGCTCGGGAGGAGTTGCTCACGCTGGTGACGGCCGACCCGGCAATCGGGAGATACGACGTCAAGACGCTCGACGCCCGTTCGTAGTCGCCCGCCAATACCCGCTACGACACGTCGAAGAGCGTGGGCTGCGGTGTGGCATGGGTCGGGTCAACGCCGTCGAACAGACTCGAGACCGATTCGCCGTCGTGCACCCGCTGGATGGCCTGGGCAAAGAGCTGCGACACCGAACGGACGCGAAGTTCGGGCCAGTCCGCCGGCGCCGGCACGGTATCGGTGGTGACGACCTCGCTGATCATCGGATGGTGACGAAGGCGCTCGACGGCGCGTCCGGCGAACAAGCCGTGGGTGCAGGCCACGGCCGCCTCGCGGCAGCCGAAGTCCTTGAGCCGGGCGAGGAGCTCAATGATGGATCCTCCGGTGGCGATCTCGTCGTCGAGGATGATCGCCCGGCGGTCGGCCACGTCACCAACGATCGAGTCGATGACGACACGGTCATCGGCGAGACGCTGCTTGGACCCGGCGGCAACGGAAAGTCCAAGGAGCCGAGCGAACTGGGTGGCCGTCTTGGCGTTGCCAAGATCCGGAGAAACCACCACGGTGTCGGCGAGGTCACGATCGCGAAAATGTTCCGCAAGTACGCCGATGGCCGTGAGGTGATCAACCGGCACGCTGAAGAAGCCATGTACCTGCGGCGCATGCAACGCCATGGTGAGGATCCTATGGACGCCGGCGGCCACGAGCATGTCCGCGACGAGTCGCCCACCGAGGGAGATCCGTGACGCGTCCTTCTTGTCGGACCGGGCATAGGCATAGTGCGGAATCACGGCCGTGATCTGGGCCGCCGATGCCCCACGAGCAGCGTCGATCATCAGGAGCAGCTCCATGAGGTGCTCCTGAGTTGGCGGCACCAGCGGCTGCACGATGTACACGTCACGCTGACGGCAGTTGGCGAGAAGCTGGGCCTGGAGGCAGTCGTTGCTGAAGCGCTTGATCTCCGATTGCGACAGGTCCACCGACAACCCGTCGCAGATGCGCGCCGCAAGGGTGGGGTGGGCGTTTCCGGAGAACACGACAAGTTCACGCATGGGTTGCACCTGGTCGGAGGGCGGATGGCAGTGGGCGGAGAGGTGAGCCTAGACAGCGTCACCCCTTGTGACGGTTGACACGCCGCCACAATGTCCGTAGAGTACAAAATATGAACGATCAAATGAACGTTCAAACCATCGGAGCCCCGAACCGCACCATGCTCCTCGGGCACCTTCCGCCGACCGCCGAACGCTCCGAACGCTTCGCCCATGCCACGCCAACGGTTGAAGACGTTGCTCGCCACGCCGGGGTGAGTCGTCAGACCGTGTCCAACGTGCTCAACGCTCCCGACCGCGTCCGCCCCGACACGATGGAGCGAGTCCGACTCTCGATCAACAGCCTCGGCTACCGGGCCAACCGCAACGCCCGCAATCTTCGGACCGGCACGTCACGGGCGATTGGGTACCGGATTCCACCGGTCGCCGGGCACCTCAACAGTGTCATGGACGCCTTTCTTCACGAGCTTACGGAAGCCGTCGAGGCCATCGGGTACCACATCCTGCTCTTTGCCTCGGCCGACCTCGACGGTGAGATCAACCGCTACTGGGAGCTGTCGGCCCAATCCGCCGCCGACGGAATCGTGTTCGCCCAGACCGAGCGTGAGGACCGTCGGCCCGCGGCTCTGCTCGAACGACGCATGCCCTTCGTCAGCTTCGGGCGCACATGGGGACCAACAGAACACTCGTGGGTCGATGTCGATGGTCAGGCCGGCACCCGTCTTGCCATCACCCACCTGCTGTCCCATGGCCATCGGCGATTTGCCTGGCTCGGTCCTCGTAACCCCGGAGTCGTCAACGACGAGCGCGAACACGGCGTCCGGGCCGCCATTGCCGCCGCCGGAATTCCGGCTGCCGACCTCCATGCGGTGTCCCTTCAAGACGACGCCAACGCCGACCGCAAGACGATCGCCGACCTGCTCGATGGACCCGATGCTCCCACTGCTTTCGTCTCCATGTCCGACCTTCAAGCACTCACCGTTCTCGGCGAACTCGAGGCCCGGGGCATCGTTCCCGGACGCGATGCCGCCGTCATTGGGTTCGATGACTCACCGGTCGCCGCCTATGCCGGTGGCGGCCTCACCACCATCCGTCAGCCCATAACTGACGTGGCCAAAACAATCGCCCAGCTACTCGCCGTCCAGCTCGCAGATCCAAACGCCGCCCCCCAGGGCGTGCTGCTCGAACCGCAACTCATCGTCCGCCGAACCGGCTGACGAACGCACCAGAACTTCCCGCACCGCCCAACTGCTCCATCCATTCACCGCCAGCTTGGCTTGCCACAAACAGGGAGAAATCACGTGACCACTATCCGCCGATCATCACGAATCGCCATCGCCGCACTTGTTGCGGTGGCGGTCATTACGCCAGCAGCGAACGCCGCCTCGAAGAAGAAGGCACCCGCCTCGCTGAAGAATCAAAAGCTCAGTATCTATGGCTGGACCAGCTCACCCGAAGAGGATGGTGCGCTGACTAACCTGCTGGGCGAATTCAACAAGTCCACCGGAGCCAAAGCCGTCTTCAACCCGCAGAAGGAATATGACGCCGCCATTCAGGCTGCGCTTGCTTCCGGGTCCGGCCCCGACGTGTTCTACGTCGACTCCTTCAAAATGCCCGACCTCCTTAAGGCGGGCGCCCTCTCGCCCGTTCCCGCCGGCGCTCTCACCAAGCCCGACGACATTTACCCGTCGCTTCGGTCAGTCTTTTCCACGCCTGACGGCAAGCTGGTCTGTCCGCCGAAGGACTTTTCCACGCTCGGGTTGATCTACAACAAAGACCTCCTGGCGGCCAAGGGTGTCAAGCCACCAACCACGTGGGAAGAGCTCAAGTCAGCTGCCACCAAGCTCACGGCGGACGGCGTCACCGGATTGTCCATGGGCTTTGAATACCCGCGAGTTGGCGTTTTCATGTTCCAGGCAGGCGGTGCGATGACCGACGACAAGATCACCAAGATGTCCGTCAACACCCCCGCCAACAAGGCGGCGTTCAGCTACCTCTCGGAGCTTTACAAGGCCAAGGCACTCCAAGCACCCGATGAAATTGGTGCTGGTTGGGGTGGCGAAGCCCTCGGAAAAGGCAAGGCCGCAATGGTCATCGAGGGCAACTGGATCGTCGGATTCATGAAGAAGGACTTTCCCGGAATCAATGTTGGTTACGCCGAACTGCCGGCCGGTCCGCAAGGAAAAGGAACGTTCGCGTTTACGGTTTGCTATGGGGTCAACAAGAACTCCAAGAACCAAGCCGGAGCCTGGAAGCTTGTCGACTTCCTAACCAGCCCGTCCGGATCGCTTAAGTGGACCAACGCGTTCAACGTGATGCCCGCCCATGCGTCGGTTGCGAGCCAGTGGTTGGCCCCCCGCCCGGAGCTCAAGCCCTTCGTTGACGGTGCCGCCTATGCCCGCAAGTTCCAGTTCGTCCCCGGGTTCGGCGACGTGCAGGGCG
>JANLQX010000106.1:0-8345 GCA_031368095.1 Actinomycetes bacterium
TGCTTGGGAGCGTCAGCGATGGAGAGCACGGGGGCGAAGCACACGTCGGTGTGTTCCATGAGGGCGCACCAGGCGTCTCGTGTCTTGGTGAGAAAGAGCATCTGGAGTTTGGCCTTCAGCGCGGGCCAGTTGGACCGGTCCATCTGGGCGTCCCACTCCGGACCCTCAAGGCCGCCAAGGCGTCGAAGCTCGGCGTAGAACTGCGGCTCGATCGAACCGATCGAGATGTAGGTACCGTCGGAACACTCGTAGACGTCATAGAAATGAGCGCCCGTGTCGAGCAGGTTGGTGCCCCGTTCGGGACGCCACGCCCCCATCGCCGTGAACGCATGGAACATCGTCATGAGGGTGGCGGCCCCGTCGACCATGGCCGCATCGACGACCTGCCCGTGGCCTGATCGCTGCGCTTCAAGCATTCCGCAGACCATGCCGAAGGCCAAGAACATGCCGCCTCCCCCAAAGTCACCGACAAGGTTCAGCGGCGGTACCGGCGCCTGCCCGGCGCGACCGATCGGCTCCAGCGCACCGGCGAGCGAGATGTAGTTGATGTCGTGGCCGGCGGCCTGCGAATAGGGGCCGGTCTGGCCCCAGCCGGTCATCCGCCCGTAGACCAGGCGCGGGTTGCGGGCCAGGCAGGTTTCGGGTCCAAGGCCGAGGCGCTCGGTGACGCCCGGGCGAAATCCCTCGAAGAGCCCATCAGCTTTTTCGACCAAACGCAGCACGACTTCGACTCCCTCGGCCGTCTTCAGGTCGACGCCGATCGAGAGTCGCCCACGATTCGACACGTCCTTCGGCGGTTGCGCCGGGTCGCCGCCTCGCACGGACTGCGAGCGCTCGATCCTGATAACCGTGGCGCCCATATCGGACAGCAGCATTCCGGCGAAAGGACCGGGGCCGATGCCGGCGAGTTCAAGGACGGTAAGACCGTGGAGAGGACCGCTCATGAGCAACACTCTCGACGCTCTTGACGGCGTCGAGCAAGTCAGCCGTTGCTGACAACACGCGTGCCGAGCAAATAGTCACCGAGACGACGGCGATGCGGACTGCTCAACATGATGAGAACGTCGATGGGTAGCAACGGCACGAGCAACGGAAGGACCCCGCGGGCGGCGGCACGAACGGCGGACACCTCGTCGCCGTTGACCCGAACGACGCGCAGACCGAGGAGGAGCTTGCCGGGCGTGGCCCGCCACAGGAGCAACGGCACCAGCGTCAGAAGGACCCATGCACCGCCGCCGACCACGGCAAAGAGTTCGCGGTGGGCAAACCGATCGGGATAGGCCGATTGCATGCCCTTCAGGCCAAGGAATACGAGCGCCGCGTTCACCGCAATGTCCACCACGAAGGCAAGGAGTCTGGCGGAGTGATCGGGGACATGTTTGCCGCCGACGCCTCGACCGAAGAGATGGAACTCGCGCTCACGCCGCATAAGTTCTTCGACGGTGAGCGGCTTGTCCTTGGTTGGCTCGCCGAACTCGGGTTCCGGTATCTCCCACCACGTTTGCACGTCTTCGGGAAGCCACCAGTTCGCAACCTCCTTCGAGCGTTTCACGTTGGCCGGATCGTTGGGATCGATCCGAATCAATGGGCCGGACGACTTCGCGGCCGAGGCATGAACGACTGGGACGGGAACGATTGGAGTGACGCCATGCTGGGCCAGGCCTTCGGCATCGGCGCCGAGGTCGTCGCCGGTCGGAATGGCCGATTCTGTTTCCGACGGATCCATGGCCGGCGCGGCGGTGTTCTGCTCGGCCTCCGCATTCGCAATCCGTTTCAACAGACTCATTGCGTCGGGACATCGACTCCGAATCGTCGCCGCGACATCATCAATCCTGATGAGGGATGGTCGCCCAGCCAGACTGGAGGGATGAAGCAACGTCGTGCCACTGCTCCGGGTCGAGTGAACCTCATCGGCGACCACACCGACTACACCGGTGGGCTATGCCTCCCCATGGCGATCGATCTGGGGACGACGATCGTCGGCACGTTCATAGAGGCCGACACGGTGCACCTTCGTTCGGCCGACGAGGACCAGTCGGCCACGGTTCGGGTCGACGTCGGCGATCCATCGGCGGCCACACCGTCATGGGCGCGATACGTGGCCGGCGTCGTGCACGAGCTTCGGCCAACTCACGGTTTCGACGGCAACGTGTCGACAACCATCCCGATCGGGGCCGGACTTTCGTCGAGCGCGGCCTTCGAAGTCGCCCTTGCTCTTGTCCTCGGGTTCGAGGGCACCGTGTTGGAACTGGCCGCGTTGTGTCAACGGGCGGAGAACCTTTCGTCCGGAGTGCCGTCGGGGATTCTTGATCAGCTCTCCAGCGCTGGCGGGCGAGCGGGAAAAGCGATGATCATGGACTGCTACGACCTCACGCTCACCTACGTCGATGTTCCGGGTGACGCCGATATCGTGGTGATTCATTCCGGTCAGGAACGCACCCTTTCGGGTTCGGAGTACCCCACCCGTGTTGCGCAATGCGTCGCCGCCGAGTCTTTGATCGGACCGCTTCGCCTCGCTACCTACGAGGCGGCCGAGTCGATTGAGGATCCGCTCATTCGTCGTCGGGCTCGCCACGTGGTGAGCGAGAACGCCCGCGTTCGAGATTTCGCAAGCGCGCTTCGTACTAGTGACCTCATCGGTGCGGGCGCCATCATGAACGCGAGCCACCGAAGTCTGCGCGATGACTATGAGACCTCGACCCCGATCGTCGACGCCCTTATCGATGAGCTTCACCACACCCGTGGTGTCTTCGGCGCACGAATCACCGGCGGCGGTTTCGGCGGATGCGTCGTCGCGCTTGCCGAGCCCGGCGCACTGGACCGCGGCTGGCTCGTACATCCGGCCGACGGGGCCCGCCTGCACTGACCACAGCGCTTTGCGGACCTCGCTCCGGCGTGTACCGTGCTCGCCGAGACGGCTCGATGCGGGCCCGACCGGAGGAGAGAGTCAGGCTATGGCCCAGCACGTCAAAGGAATCGTCGCCCTTGCCAAGAAGGCACCCGTGTCCGTCGAGACCATTGTGGTCCCCGACCCCGGCCCGGGCGAAGCCGTTGTCGTGGTGCAGGCGTGCGGTGTCTGCCATACCGACCTTCACTATCGCGAGGGTGGCATCAACGACGACTTTCCGTTTCTGCTCGGCCACGAGGCGGCCGGTGTCGTCGAAGCAATCGGGGCTGGCGTTACCAACGTGGTCGTCGGCGATTTCGTGATCTTGAACTGGCGCGCCGTGTGCGGAAATTGTCGGAGCTGTCGTCGCGGTCGTCCGCAGTTCTGCTTTTCGACGTTCAACGCCACCCAGAAGATGACGTTGCTCGACGGCACCGTTTTGTCGCCGGCGCTGGGCATCGGCGCCTTCGCCGAAAAGACGCTCGTCCACGCCGGACAATGCACGCCAGTGAACCCGGCGGCCCCGCCTGCCACCGCCGGCCTGCTCGGGTGTGGCGTGATGGCGGGGCTCGGTGCGGCGATGCTCACCGGCAACGTGGGTCGAGGCGACACGGTTGCCGTGTTCGGCTGCGGCGGTGTTGGGGATGCGGCGATCATGGGCGCCAAGTTGGCCGGTGCCACCACGATCGTCGCCGTCGATCTCGACGAGCGCAAGCTCGCCTGGGCCAAAGAATGCGGCGCCACGCACACCGTCAATGCATCGACCACCGACGCCGTTGAAGGGGTGCGGGCGGCCACTGGCGGCTTCGGCGCCGATGTCGTGATTGAGGCAGTTGGGAACCCGAAGGTTTTGGAGCAGGCATTCTTCGCTCGGGACCTGGCGGGAACCGTGGTGCAGGTCGGCGTCCCCACTCCGGACATGCGCATGCCCGACATTCCCATGATCGAGTTCTTCGGTCGGGGCGGCGCGCTGAAGCCGAGCTGGTACGGCGATTGCCTACCCTCGCGTGACTTCCCACTGCTCATCGAGCTGTACCTCCAGGGTCGCCTCGATCTCGATCGTTTCGTGTCGGAGACCATCGGACTCGACGGTGTCGAAGACGCCTTCCATCGCATGGAACGCGGCGACGTGCTCCGTTCCGTCGTCGTTTTCTGACCACGATCATGGCTGTCGAACTCGTCACCACCTCTGGCATCTTTGCTCTCGACGGCGGGGAGTGGGAAGTCACCAACAACATCTGGCTGGTAGGCAATGACCGCGAAGTGATCGTGATCGACGCCGCTCACGATCACGCACCCATCGTGACCGCCATCAACGGGCGCCACGTGCGAGCAATCGTCCTCACCCATGGACACAACGACCACATCAATGCCGCCGGCGCGCTGTCTGACGCCACCGACTCGCCGATTTATCTGCACACCGACGATCGGATGCTGTGGGACGCGGTGTACCCGGACCGAGCGCCAGACCGGCCGCTTACCCCGGGAGCAACAGTCACCGTTGCGGGCGCGGAAATCGGTGTGCTGCATACCCCCGGCCACTCTCCGGGTTGTTGCTGTCTGCACCTCGCGTCGGAGGGCGTGGTCTTTTCCGGCGACACGCTGTTCTGCGGTGGGCCCGGTGCCACCGGGCGGAGCTTCAGTGACTACCCGACGATCGTGGAAAGCATCCGGGCCAAGCTCCTCACCCTGCCGTTGCACACGGTCGTCCACACGGGGCACGGCGACTCCACCACGATCGGCGCTGAGGCGCCGGCGCTGAACGAGTGGTTGGCGAACATCAACCGTTGAGTTGAACTCTCAGCCGACGCAGCGCGGCAGGAGTCCGAACGCCCCACCAGAACAGATCCTGGCCGTCGACGAACAACGTCGGCGCCACGGACTCCAGGACTGTTCGATGACGCTCGGCGAAAGGATACGGCTCGGTCGGGGCCAGAACGATTGACGCGCCGAGTTCGCGGGCCTGATCGGGGTCGATCGTGGGATAGCGATCGTCGTTCTCGTTCGCTACCAACGAGATACCAAGCGCGCGTAGCAGTGACCCACCGTAGGTCGGCCCGCCGATCGTCATCCACGGTCGCTTCCAGATCGGGACGAAGGCCACATGGCGGATTTCGGGCAATGGATCGACAGTGGCCGCGCATGCCCACCCGAATGATTCGTCAACACCAACGGCCTTGGCCATCGCCGCCATTTGCGGACCGACATCTGCGAGAGCGGCAATACGGATCACGTGGATCGCAACTCCTCGCTCGATGAGGGCATCGGCGTCGGGACGTCGATTTTCCTGGTCGCACATCACCACCACGTCCGGTCGGAGGGCAACGATGGCATCGAGGTCCGGATCCTTGGTGCCGCCAACGGTCGGATAGCGGTCACCGAGTTCGCAGAACTTGGTGACCGCCACCGGCTCCACTTCCCACGCCAACAGTGTTTCCGACGCGCTCGGAACGAGCGAGACAACTCGCATGTGCACTTACATCTTGTCGAGGAGTTGCGACTTCTTGGCGTCGAATTCAGCCGGGGTGAGGAGCCCCTTGTCGCGGAGTTCGGCGAGCTTCTCGATCTGCTCGGGAACGGAGAGTTCACGACGGCCCGCCATGCGGTCCATGTCGCGGGCCTGGGTCCGTTCCATCTGACGATAAATCTCGTTCTGCACATTGAACGGCTTCGTGACGTTGTTGAAGCGCTGTTGGCCCTGCTCGCCACCCGACTCGATGAGGAGATCGCCGGCTCCGATGAGCCGTTCCCAGACCGATTGCTTGAACGAGATGTCGTTGATCCGCTCCAACGGGATCTCTTTGCCCTGTTTGGCAAAAAGCCCGGAACGATAAATCAGTCGGTCGGTGGTGACCACGAAATTGACGCTGCGCCAACGCAAGAACTCCTTGACCAACCACAGGACGGCGAGGGCCACCAGGATGAGCCCGGCCCACGTGATCCAGCCGTTCTTGTCGCCGGCGCCGGGATTGATGAAGTTGGCCGACGCAAAGGCAATGGCGGCCGCAACGATCACCGTGAGGATGGGCCGAACCAGGAACCAGAGATGAGGCTTGCGGTCGATGACGATCTCTTCGCTCTCGTGCAGATATTTGCGAGGAAAACCCATACGACAAGGCTAGTGGACCAGCCTGTTCAGGCCCCGGAACGCCGCCGGTGACCTCCCGAATCACAACCTTGTCGTTCTGTCTCTGCTTCCTGCACCGCCGCAGGTGACCTCCCGAATCACAACCTTGTCGTTCTGTCACACCCCCTGCCGTACCCTGGTGCCATGTCGAATTCCACGCGTGTGGTTCCCCCCGGAACCGAAGAGCTCCTCGGCGGGCTCATGAGTGGGCTCAATGGGGCCCAGCGCGCCGCCGTCGTCAGCGAAGCACTGCCGCTATGCATCCTGGCCGGGGCCGGATCCGGCAAGACCCGAGTCCTCACCCGGCGCATCGCGTACCGGGTTGCCACCGGCACCGCCGACCCGGCGCGGGTCCTGGCCCTAACGTTCACCCGCAAGGCCGCCCGAGAACTGTCAAGCCGCCTTGGCCAGCTCGGGGTCCGCGAGCGCGTCGCCACCGGAACGTTCCATGCCATTGCCTACGCCCAGCTTCGTCAGTGGTGGACTGATACCGACCAGCGAGCTCCAGAGTTGGCCGAGTCCAAAATGCGCCTTGTCGCGCCGTTGCTCGGTGCCCGCCGCAACGCCGTGGCCCCTTTCGATGTGGTGTCCGAGATCGAGTGGGCCAAGGCCCGCATGCTCGACCCTGAGGCCTACGCCGCCGAGATAGCTCGCATCGGCCGCACGCCCCCGCTCGGCGCCGGTCCTATGGCCGAGCTTTACGCCAAGTACGAGGCCGACAAGAAGCGCAAAGGTCTCGTTGATTTCGACGATCTGCTGGTCCATTGCGTTCGCGCCATGGAGTCCGATCGCGAGTTCGCGGTGCGCCAGCGCTGGCGGTTCCGGCACCTCTTCGTCGACGAGTTCCAAGACGTCAACCCGGCCCAGTCCCGGCTCCTCGACGGGTGGCTCGGCCTCGCGCCATCGGGCGACGTTCGCCCGTCCGACGCGCTCGACCTGTGTGTCGTCGGCGATCCCAACCAGGCAATCTACGCCTGGAATGGTGCCGATCCCACCTTCCTCACCGGATTCCGGGAGCGCTTCAGCGGGGCCGACGTAATCCGTCTAGAGGAGAACTATCGGTCGTCGCCCGAGATCCTCACCGTCGCCGACGCCGTCCTCGGCCTCGCTCCGCGAGATACCCGGGCATTGCGTCCCAACCGTGCCTCCGGGCTCCTCCCCACCGTCACCGCCTGTGCCAGCGATGTCGACGAAGCCCGCACGGTGGCGCGGCTGCTCCGCGATCGCCATTCCATTCAGACTCCGTGGTCACATATGGCCATTCTCACGAGGACCAACGCCCAGAGTTTGCCGTTCGAAGAAGCATTCAGGGCCGCCGGTATCCCCCACCGGGTAAAGGATCGTGGTGCGTTTCTGCACCAGTCCGACGTGAAGGCCGTGCTCAATCAACTCCGTCGGGCATCTCCGGCGGTGACGTTCAGCGGCCGTCTCGCCGATCTCGAAGAGCAGGCCCGCGACGCCCAGGAAACTGGCGTGGTCGGCCCCGAGGGAGTCAACGAGCGCGCCGCCAACCTCGACGGCTTGGTCCGCCTCGGCGTCGAGTTCTTGGCCCTAGATCCAACGGGTTCGACCGACGGATTTCTGTCGTGGTTGTCCGCCACCATCACCTCACGGGCCGACGAACCCGATCGACTTACTGACGTCGTCGAGATCACCACGTTTCATCGGTCCAAGGGATTGGAGTGGCCGATCGTGGTGCTCGCCGGTATCGAACGAGGCTTCGTTCCCATCGGCCAAGCCGACAATCAAGATGCGTGGGACGAGGAACGTCGGCTCATGTATGTGGCGGTGACCCGCGCCGAACGCGAGCTGCATCTCACCTGGGCCAAGTCGCGCACCTTCGGCACCCGCACCACGAACCGCAGCGAGTCGCCGTACCTGGCCAACGTCGCCGCAGCGATTGCGTCGGTCGAAGACCCGAGCCGCGGTGATTGGAAAACGCTGCTTCGCGTGCAGCGTGATCGTCTGGCCGCGGCCAAAGCGGCCGGCGTTCCCGGGATTCGCGGCACCAAGCGGGCATCAATCGAACTCGGCACCAACGCCGACCCGAAAGTGCTCGAAGCGCTCAAAAAGTGGAGGGCCTCGAAGGCTCGGGCAACCGGGGTCCCGGCGTTCGTCATTTGTCACGACACCACACTGGCCGCCATGGCCGAAGCCAACCCGCGTGAACGTCGTGATCTGTTGCTGGTGCCAGGTATGGGCCCAGTCAAGATCGAACGATACGGCGACGACATCATCGCCGTGATCCTCAGCGCGGCGAGTTAGGTACGGCGCCGCGAGGTAACCCAGGCCTCCAGCAGCGGTGGCTCTTTGGCCAGCCGCTCGCGCTGC
>JANLQX010000198.1:0-8945 GCA_031368095.1 Actinomycetes bacterium
ACCTGTCGTGATCATCCACGTCGAGGCCGAAACGTTGAACGCCACGATCGCGCCCGACACGCCGATACCGATCAGCGAGGCGCTGGAGGTGATGGCCCGGGCGGACCTGTATGCCGCGATTCGTGACGGCACCAACCGGGCCACCATGCAGTTCGGCCGGAACCGCCGGTTTGCCTCACCGCTCCAAAAACTGGCGTTGATGTTGCTGCAGCCCCGATGCATCTATCCCGGCTGTGACACCCCAGCACAACGATCCGACGCCCACCACCTACGCGAACACGAACACGGTGGACCAACCGACCTCGACAACGAAGGGTTCCTCTGCGGACCCCACCACGCCCACGTCCACCTCCACAACATCACCCTCATCGAACGCGACAACGGCACCTGGACCATCAGACCCGGGGCTTCTTGACCGACCGCATGCCCGGCACTTCCCCAGCCGTTCCTTGACACCAAATCCGGCCGGGCCTTAGGTCTCCGTATCGAACGAGGCGTTCCCCGCTATCTGCCGCCAAGTCCGATAGCCGCTTCGCAATCGGCGATCCGACGTTCAGTGGAAATGAAGATCGCGCCCAACGCAGTCACTCGAACACCGCGAGATGCCAGCAGGCCAGAGCCACCGCGGTCGCCACGTTCAGCGAATCGACGCTGCGCGACATGGGGATGCGCACGAGGCGGTCGGCCGAGGCCAACGTCGCATCGGCGAGACCGTCGCCTTCAGTTCCGACGACAAGCGCGACGCGCTCCGTCTCCCGCAAATCGAGCGTCCGCAGATCCGGAGCATCCGAACGAGGGGTGAGAGCAACCGTAGTAAAACCATGTGCGCGTACGGTTTTCGCGCCAGCAGGGATTCGGGCCCAGGGCAGATGCAACGTGGCCCCACGCGATGCCGTGACGGCACGCCGGTAGAGCGGATCAGATGTCGTCGGGTCGACGAGCAGGCCGTCGAAACCGAGACCGGCCACGCTCCGAGCAATCAGTCCGACGTTGACCGGATTTTGGACTCCCTCAAGAACGACGACGCGCCGAGCACCGTGAAGGACCTGGTCGACCGTTCGTTCAACGGGACGGCGGACCAGAGCAACGATGCCGCGAAGCACACCAAGACGGGTGGTTTCGCCAATCATTTTGGGCGTCGCCGCCAACACGCGACACGACGACGGCAAGTAGGAAGGCGTTTCCGAGCGCCCATCGATAAGCGCACTGACTACTTCGAAGCTATGCGCAATGGCGAGCGACACGATGTCGTGCCCTTCAGCAACGAAGCACCCGAGTTCGTTGCGAACGACCGGCTCGCGAAGTCCGGCGAACGCAGCAATGGCGGGGTCGGCGGGATCGGTAACCTCGTAGCGCTCAGCCGTGGTCGTCACCTGGTGATCCGAGGACAACGTCACGATGAGTGTCGCGCTGCACGGTGAACCACCGTCGACAACCAGCATCGTGGAACCACCGTTCGGTCGATGCTCCGTCGATGTTGTCGAAGAACCAGACGTAGTCGACGTTCCGAGCCTCGGGATCAACGACCGAGTCGGGAACCGTTGGTAGTTCGCCGCCGAAACTGAATTCGTCTCGCGAACGGCCGCCGCAGTTGGGGCAGTGCAGGTCTCTCATCGGGTCCCCGTTGATCCTTGGTCGGCCAACGGGTGATCGGCGGCGAAACGCGACAACCCGAAGGGGGCGATCAGCGACGGCACCGAGCCGGTGGCGATGTACTCCGCCAGTTGCTCGCCGCTGGCCGGAATGGCCTTGAATCCCCACGTGCCCCAGCCGGTCGTGACACACAGACCGTCGAGACCGGTCGGCCCCATGATCGGGGAAAAGTCGGCCGAAATGTCACACATGCCGGTCCACTGTCGAAGAATGCGGAGCTTCTTGGCGAACGGAAGCATCACGGCAACCTTGGCCGACACGCTGGCCAGCGACGAATACGACGTCTGCATCGAATACGTCGGTTGGGCTTCGAACTCGGCACCCATCAGGAGCTGCCCGCGGGCGGTTTGCGACACGTAGGTGAGCAGCTCCAGCGAGCTCACGATCGACGGAAACTCTGGGGCATAGGCGTTCGTCACGAACGCCTGGAGCGGATGAGTACGGACCGGGATCCGCACGCCGGCCATGTCCATGATCTTGGTGACGTTGCCACCCACCGCGCTCAGCACCATGCCGGCCGAGATTGGGCCCGAAGGCGTCATCACACCGGTCACCCGCGAACCGTCGTCGGACTGCAGCAGACCGGTAACCGGAGTGTGCTGAATGATGTGGACGCCTCGCTGAGCGGCACCCTGCGCGTAGGCCCACACGACGCGGTCATGGCGAGCCGATGCGCCGCCCGGGTGATACGAACCGCCCCGCACCGGATAGCGCCCGCCTCCGGTCACGTCGAGCTGCGGACACAGCTTCTGGGCTTCCTCGGGACCGATCATGTAAGTGTCGGTGCCACACGCCGTGTTGAGCATGGACCGGGCTCGTTCGCCGCGGAGCCCGGACTCGGTATGGACCAGCCACATCAGTCCACGGGTGGAATGCATGATCCAACAGCCGGTCTCTTCTTCGAGCTGGCGATAGAGATCGACGGAATGTTGGTAGAAGCGAACCGATTCGGGCACGCCGTAGTTCGACCGGATGATCGTGGTGTTGCGACCCGAGTTACCCGAGCCGATGAAGTTGGCTTCGATGACCGCGACGTTGGTGATGCCATGGCGAGCAGCAAGGTGATAGGCCGCCGAGAGTCCATGACCTCCGCCACCGATGATCACGACATCATACGCGCGCTTAGGTTCGTGCCACGGAATTTCGAGCAGTGTCTCGACGAACTCGTTCATCGCGCCAGCATCCGTTCGAGCAGAGTGTCGGCGAACGGAGTCGCCACGACGATGCGGACGCCACCCGTGGTCATCCAGAGCTTGGCCGGAATAAAGGCCACCATTCCCTGGGCCAACACTGGTCGATCAGGTGGGATCGCCCATTCAACGAGCGGACGCACGTGACGTTCAAACTCCGGCCACGAGAGCGCAATCAGGCTGCATCCGTGCTCGGGCTCGACGATGGCGTGCGGATCATCGGGAATGGAAACGTCGGTGGTGTCCACGTGCAAGACCAAGGCCTCGTCGGGAGCAAGGCGCAGCGCGGTTTTGGTGATCGGCCACGCCTTCATCGAACTGATGAACGAATCGAGCGCATCGGGATGGGCAACCACGCGAACCGCGGGCACAGTGCTAGCAGCAAGCATCGACGACCCCGCAGAAAGTTGAGCGCAACAGAGGCACAGTGTTATCGCCGCGCACGGCCACCCTCTTTGTCGTAGAACGGGGTTTCGCTGACGGTGGCGGCGCGGCCGTCGACCCACACCGTGGTGGGTATCGGCCCGGATGCATCCCAACCGCGTTTCAGCCAGCCGAGCATGACGGCGTGTCCGAGAAGGGGCGAGGTGAATGACGTCGCGACATGGCCGACGAGTTGGTGATCGAGCCAGATCGGCGCCCCTTCGACCGGTGCGGGAGACTCCATGGTGAGGGCAATCATCCGGCGTTGATCGGGGAGCGATGCCGTTCGAGCAAGCGCCTCCTGTCCGAGGAAGAAGGGCTTGTTCATCTTGATGGCCCAGTCATGGTCGATGCGCCGAGGCGTGGTGTCCATCTCGGTGTCCATACCGACAATCACATGGCCTTTTTCCAGACGGAGACCGAACAGTGCCTGCAGACCGTGGGGCTTGATTCCGAGGTCACGGCCGGCGTCCATCAACGCCCGCCATAGCGCCACGGCGTGGTCGGGGCGCACGTGAAGCTCCCATGACGCTTCGCCGGTGAAGGACAACCGCATGGCGTGACAGGCAATACCGGCGACCGTCACGTGGCGATGCTGCAAGAACTTCGGCGGCTCTTCGAGACCGAGACGAATAAGCAATTCGGCGGCTCGGGGACCCGTCACGTTGATCGCCGCCAGCGACATGGTCCGGTCCATAATTCGAACGTCGAGGCCCCACGTTTCGGCCCAGTCCCGCATCCACATTTCGGCGTTGCCCGCGCCGCCCGACGTGAATGTGAGGACGAACCGGGTGTCGCCTTCGCGCACGATCATGCCGTCGTCGAAGAGGTGACCGCGCTCGTTGAGCAGCAGCACGTAGCGCGAGCGACCGACCTTGATGTCAGCCACATTGGTCGGATAGATCCGTTCCAGGAACTCGACGCTGTCGGGGCCGGTAACAATCATTTTGCCGAGCGTGCTTACGTCACCGATGGACACGGCTTCACGGACGGCCCAGTATTCGGCCACGTGGTCGCCGTAGTTCCATGGCCTCCACCAGCCACCGAAGCGGTCCATGTTGGCCCCGAGCCGACGGTGCTCGGCATCGAGCGCCGTGGTTCGCCACGCATCGAAGAAGACGCCCGCGCCGGCCTCGCCCATGGTGAGCTGACGAGCAGCGGGACGGGCGGTAAAGGGTAGGGCAGGTTCCCCACTCTTGGCGGAAACGAAGGCGCGCAGATGAGGCAGGCAGGCCGCACCCTGACACGTGCCGGTACCAGCGAGCGAAGCTCGCTTCATCAGTTCGACTTCGCGGAAGCCGCGAGACCACACGCCGTCAAGGTCCTCCACGGTGGTACCGGAGCACGGGCAGACGATGCCGCTCGTCGGGCACACCGGCAACGCGCACGGTTCGGCCGCAGGTCCAATGACGCGAACAGAACCATCGTCGACCATGCGCGCCAGCACATCGCGTGGCGCCGGTCCGAGGTCGGCGATAAGCGTGTCGCAGTCGACGCGGGTGTCGTTGCCGAACGCGTCGCGAACAACCACCGCTTCAACGCGTGCCGAGCCTTCGATGCGAACCAACGAGCCACCGAGGCGGGTGGCGGCAAGACCGTTGGCGGCGCCGGCCGAACCAACGATGACGGCCCGACCGAGATCAATCCCAGCCGCCACCATGCGTCGGGCCGCGCCCGACGTGCGCACACCGGGAAGCGTCGACCCGGCGCAGACCGGAAAGAGTTCGGCCCGTCCGGTGGCGAGCACGATCTCGTTCGCCTCGATGTGGACCATGGCGTTGTCGGTGCGCACAACGATGAACCCGTCGTCGTAAACGCTCACGACATCTTCGCCACCTGAGGCGTCGAGCAACCGAGGCGTTCGTCCGGCGGCCACCAGGCGGTCGCGTTCGACGAGTCCGGCCTCGCCCAGCCCGACGATGACCACGTCGTGGCGCTCGCGCCGCACCGGAATGTCGATAACTGTTGCGGGACCCATCATCGACGGAGCGACCCCGACCGGATGACGATCAGCGACCAAACCCGGCCGTGCGGAGGTCTGACACGTGCGCACAAAAGCCGTGCCATCGACCACACCGAGACAGTTTCCGCAGTCACCGGTAAGGCACAGAGCACCACCGTTGCCGGGCTCCCGCCCGGAGCGGAGGATGGCGATGGCCACGCTGTCGCCTGGCACGAAACCCTGCGGCGCGCCCTCGAAGATGAAACGCGGAGAGGCGGGACCGACGGGGTTGGCGGCCATGCTCAGCTACGCATCCTGGTGCCCGACGGATCGAGCAACGGCTGCATCTGCAACGACGCTGGACGGCGCTCCCCAATGATCTCGATCTCGAAACCACCGGTTCCTTCGACGGCCAGCGCAGCAGGGATATAGCCAAGGGCAATCGACGCACCGACGTAGTGGCCGTAGCCACCCGAGGTAACCCAGCCAACAACTTCGCCGTTGTGCCAGATCGGTTCGTCGCCGATCACGTCGGCCGGATCGTTCGGATCAACATCGACCACGAACGTGACAAGGCGACGATCCGGACCCTTGGCCAGCTCGGCTTCGTAGGCCTCGCGGCCGATGAACTCGTGATCGAGCTTGATGTAACTGGTGATACCGGCTTCGACCGGCGTGTAGATCGGGCGGTACTCGCGAAACCAGGTACCGAAGCTCTTCTCCAGTCGGAGGGAAAGCAATGCGCGCAGACCAAAGAGTTTGATTCCAAACTCTTCGCCGGCGGCCATGATCCGATCGAAGAGCGCAATCTGGTACTCCGGTGCGACCCACAGCTCGTAGCCGAGGTCGCCGGAGTACGTGAGGCGACCGACCATGGCCGGCACCATGCCGCACTCGATCTGACGGAACGACATGAAGGGGAAGGCTTCGTTCGACACGTCGGTGTCGGTGATCTTGGCGAGGACGTCACGAGCATGAGGCCCAGCGATCGAGAGTCCGGTCAGCGACAGGCCGCGGACGACAAACGACACACTGCCGTCGGTCGGCAGATGGTGCAGGAACCAACGCGAATGATGGATCTCCGCCGGCATGGAGCCGAACAGGAAGAAGTGATCGTCGGCGAGACGGGCCACGGTGAACTCGCCCTCGATGCGACCGTGATGATTGAGCAGAGCAGTCAGCGCGACCTTGCCGACCTTGGGCAACTTCTGCGTGAGCAACGACGACAACCACGCCGCTGCGCCAGCGCCGCGGACCTCGTACTTGGCGAAGTTCGACACCTCGGTAAGACCGACCGACTCCCGGACGGCGCGACACTCGGCCCCAACCACATCGAAAGCGTTGGACCGCTTGAAGGTCACATCTTCAATGGGCGCCTTGCCCGGCTCCTGGAACCACAGCGGATATTCGAGGCCGAACGATGCGCCCCATACCGCATTGGCGTCGGTCTGACGACCGTAGACCGGCGTCATATGCAGCGGACGGGCCGCCGGCAGTTCTTCGTTGGGGAACTGGATCCGGAACCGGCGCTGGTAGTTCTCCTTGGCCTTCAGGGCGGTGTATCCGAGGGTGGCGTAGTCGCCGTAGCGGGCCACGTCCATACCCCAGATGTCCATGCCCGGGTCGCCCTGGGTCATCCAGGCGGCGAGCGCCAGACCAACTCCGCCACCCTGGGACAGACCGGCCATGACCCCACACGCCGTCCAGAAATTGCGCAACCCACGAACCGGACCGACAAGCGGGTTCCCATCGGGAGCAAAGGTGAACGGACCATTGATGACGCGCTTGATGCCGACGTCTTGGAGCTTGGGATAGTGCTCAAAGGCAATGCCGAGCGGCTTCTCCAACCGATCGAGGTCGGGGGTGAGGAGCTGCGGGCCGAACTCCCACGGCGTCTGTTTCGGTGACCAGGATTTGCAGTCGTACTCGTAGCTGCCGAGCAGCATCGAGTCGCCCTCTTGACGGAAGTACGACTCACCGGCGAAGTCGACCGACATCGGCAATTCCTTGCCATGCTTCTCCCGGTACTCGACGATCTCGGGCATGTCGTCGGTGAGGAGATACATGTGCTCAAAGGCCAGGACCGGAAGCTCGATGCCGACCATGCGACCGACTTCACGGGCCCACAGACCACCAGCGTTCACGACGTGCTCGGCGTGAATGGTGCCCTTGTTGGTGTTGACGGTCCATGTTCCGTCGACTCGATGTTCGAGCGACTCGACCATCGTGTGCCGGTAGACCTCGGCCCCGGCGTTGCGCGCGCATATTGCGTAGGCGTGAGTTACGCCCGACGGATCGACATGGCCCTCATCGGGGTCGTAGAGGCAACCGAGGAAGTATTGCGGATCGAGCAACGGATGAATCTCAGCTGCTTCTTTCAGCGAGATCATTTCGAGACCCATGCCGAGATACCGGCCACGAGCCTGGGCCATCTTCAGCCAATCGAGCCGTTCGGGAGTGTCGGCCAGCATGATGCCGCCCGGCAGGTGGATCGAGCAGTTCTGGCCAGACTCGGCCTCGATGGTTTTGTAGAGCTGCACGGTGTACTGCTGCAGCTTGGCCACGTTGGGATCGCCGTTCAGCGTGTGCATGCCGCCGGCTGCATGCCAGGTGGAACCATGGGTGAGCTCTCTGCGTTCCAGCAGGACGACGTCGGTCCATCCGGCCTTTGTGAGGTGGTAGAGCACGCTGGCACCGACCACGCCACCACCGATCACGACGACCCGGGCGCTCGTGCGCATACCCTCCTCGGAACGGCCGGAGAGATCGTGGAGAACGGGTGCTTCCTGAACAGGCATGGGGTTCGAATCTAGGACACGACGGACGACTGCACCGCAACGGCGACGGCGTCGGCCGCCATCGCTCGCACGGCGTCGAGGGGCGCGTCGACCCATTCGGCGCCGGGCTCGGGCGGTACCGAAACGACAACGAGCGCATCACCGTCGCTGCGCAGATGCGACGGCCAGACCGAGCGGGCGATGCCGTCGTGCCCACTCTGCGCGACGAGGTGGCAGCCGACCTTGTCGAGTCGGGCGTTCGTCAGAATGACGCCGATCGTGGTGTTGGCCCGCTCCTCCCCCGGCGTGGGCGGAGTTCGGGACGCAACGAACTCGGCCAGATCGTCGGCCGATTGCGTCGAGCCCGGAGGCACGACATCACCGATCGGATTCACGACGACGAGCACGCGCACCACGAGATCGCCGACGCGAATGAGAGAGCTCCCGAGACCACCGGGACGACGTCCTGCGTCCCCTCGCCACTTCGACCTCGTGGCCCCGGTGCCAGCACCGAACGCGCCGACGGCCACCGCCGAAGTCGTGAAGTCAACGGCGTTCGCACAGGCGGCGTATCCGTCGTTCGGGCCCGGCCGAGCCGACGGGTCGCCAACCCCGAGATCGAAGATGACCGCACCCACAACGATCGGAACTCGAACGGTTCCGACGGGGTACCCGCGGCCGTGCTCCTCGCACCACCGCATCACTCCGTCGGCGGCCGCCAGCCCAAAGGCCGAGCCCCCGGTGAGCAGGACAGCATCGACGTGGGTGACGGTACGCGTCGGATCAAGGAGCGCAAACTCTCGTGTCCCTGGTGCTCCGCCTCGCACTTCACCCGACGCCACGCACCCTTCGGGGAGAAGGACAACCGTGCAGCCGGTGCGACCGACCGGATCGGTCCAATGCCCGACGAGGACGCCGTGCGTGTCGGGCATCGCTCAGTAGTCCGTGGGGACGCCGCCC
>JANLQX010000206.1:0-7853 GCA_031368095.1 Actinomycetes bacterium
GATCGCCACCACGCAGATGGAGGCGACCGACGCGCGCCGAGCGTTCCCATGCTGGGACGAGCCCGATGCCAAAGCCGTCTTCGCCATCACGCTCATCGTCGCCGCGTCGTTGATGGCGGTGTCGAATATGCACGAGGTGTCATCATCCACGTTGGCGAGTGGAAAGCGGGCCGTGAGGTTCGCCGACACGCCGATCATGTCGGCCTATCTCGTGTGCATGGTGGTCGGCGATCTGCAAGCCACCGAACCGATCGATGTGGGCGGGATCCCCCTTCGCGTGATCGCCCGTCCCGGCCGCCAAGCTCAGGCGGCTTTCGCCTTGGAGATCGGCGCATTCGCGCTGCAGTATTTCCAGGATTGGTACGGGATTGCCTACCCGGGCACGAAGATGGATCTCATCGCCACGCCGGACTTTGCCTTCGGTGCAATGGAGAACCTCGGGGCGGTCACGTTTCGTGAAGCACTGCTTCTCGTCGACGAAACGAAAGCGTCGAAACCCGAGTTGGAGCGAATTGCCGATGTTGTGGCGCACGAGATTGCCCACATGTGGTTCGGCGATCTCGTCACCATGAAGTGGTGGAACGGTCTCTGGCTGAACGAGGCCTTCGCCACATTCGCCGAGGTGTCCTGTGTGGCCAAGTTCCGCCCGGAGTGGGACCGTTGGACGAGCTTCGCAATCTACCGGTCGATGGCCCAACAGGTCGATGCCCTCCACAGCACCCGCCCCATCGAGTTCCCGGTGATCTCGCCGAGCGATGCCGACGCCATGTTCGACGTGCTCACCTACGAGAAGGGGGCGTCGGTCCTTCGCATGCTGGAGCAATACCTCGGTGAGGAACAGTTCCGTTTGGGCGTGAAGCATTACCTCGAGACCCATGCCTTCGCCAACGCCGAAACAACCGACCTCTGGGACGCCATCGAGCACATCACCGGCGAACCGGTCCGCCGGCTCATGGATAGTTGGATTCTGCAGGGGGGCTTCCCGATCGTGCGCGCCAGTCGCAACGACGACGGAGCCCTCACGCTGGCCCAGACGCCGTTCACCTACCTCACCGAGGGCGACGACGCCAGGACATGGGACATTCCGGTCCTGTACCGACAGCTTGGCGCCGCCACCACGGAGGCCACGTCGGTCCTGCTCGGCGCCGCCCCGACCACCATCGGCCTTGCTTCCGGCGCAACGACAGGGGTGATCGTCAACGCCGGCGGCCACGGGTTCTACCGGGTCCACTACGACGACGCCCTGGCCCAGGACGTCCAAGGCGCCTTCGCCACGCTCGAACCGGTCGAGCGATACGGCGTCGTCTCCGATACCTGGGCGAGCGTCCTTGCCGGTACCGCCACGATTGCCTCGTTCCTCAACGTTGTCCGCGCCCTCGGGAACGAGCGTGACCCCAACGTCTGGTCGGTCACCATTGCCGGACTTCGCCGACTCGATGCCATTGTCGACGACGCTTCCCGTCCTGCGCTGCAGACGCTGACTCGAGATTTACTCCGACCGATCGTGGAGGAACTGGGCACCAGCCGGCGCGCCGACGAGAGCCCGTTGACCTCGGCCCTTCGGGGGATGGTCACCGAAGCTCTCGGCAACATCGGCGACGACGCCGGTGTTGGTGATCGGGCTGGCGCGATGTTCGATCGGGTCGTGGCCGACGACGGCTCCGTCGATCCGGACCTCGGCCCGGCTCTGCTCTCCGTGGCCGCCGTGCACGGTGACGCAGCTCGGTATGCGCGCATAGCTCTTGCCCGAAAGGCGGCAACGTCGCCGCAGGCCGAGCTTCGCTTCCTCCATGCCCTCGGCGAGTTCAGTGACCCGGCGCTCGTCGACACCACTCTGCAGAGCATGTTGAGTGACGAGGTGCGAACCCAGGACGCTCCGTATGCGTTGCTTCGCATGCTTGGTTCACGACGCAACGGTGCCAGCACATGGGCGTTTGTCCGAGACCATTGGGAGGCAATCGTGGCGCGGCTTCCCGAGGCGTCGATGCCGCGCATGCTCGAAGGAATCACCACGCTCACGTCGGAACCGTCGGCCACCGAGATCGAGACGTTCTTCACCAGCGGCCCCGGTGCGGCGTTCGCCAAGGGTAGGAAGACCATGTCGCAGCATCTCGAGCGGCTTCGGGTCCAGCGCCGACTCGCCGGTCGTTCAGCCGAGATCGCCGCCGCGCTTGCGGCCCCGTAGGCCAGGTCCAGGGTGCCCGAGCCCCTCGTCGAAGTCACCCGTGGGACCGAGATCGAAAGCGCGCATAGCGGATCGCTGGTCGTTCTGAGTCCGGGCGGAAACCCGATCCTCACCGCCGGTGATCCGGCGGCTCCGATGTTTCCTCGATCGGCACTCAAGCCACTCCAGGCGGTTGCCCTGGTCCGCCTTGGGCTCAGTCTTCCATCGCCCCTTCTCGCCCTCGCCGCCGCAAGTCATTCCGGCGAGGACTTCCACGTCGACGGTGTGCGCGCCATCCTGTCGACGGTTGGGCTCAGCGAGTCGAGTCTGGAAAACGTCCCCGGTCTTCCGTATGGCGATGACGAACGACTGCATTCCTATTTACGCGCCGGTGGCCAACCGAGTCGCATTATGCACAACTGTTCAGGAAAGCACGCCGCCATGGTGGCAACCTGTGCCACGAACGGCTGGCCGACCCACGGCTACTGCGATGTTCACCACCCACTCGCCGCCTCCATCCTGGCCGAGTGCGCAGATATCGCCGGTGAGCCTCTGGGCTTCGTTGGTGTCGACGGTTGCGGTGCTCCAGCGCCGCAACTCTCTCTCTCCGCCCTGGCTCGCGCCTACCAACGGATAGGCACCGCCGACTCGGAGTCGCCGGAGGGCTTGGTTGCGTCGGCCATCCGGTCGAACCCGGAGATGGTCGGCGGCACTCGGCGCGACGTCACCGATCTCATGCAGGCCTGCCCCGGCCTCCTCGCAAAGGACGGAGCGGAGGGAGTCCTCGCTGGCGTGAGCCAATCAGGCCATGCGTTTGCCCTCAAACTGGCCGACGGCGCCAGCCGCGGCCGCGTGACCGTGGCGGTGGCGGTCCTTCGGGCGCTCGGCATCACCGTCGACGAGTCCCGCCTTCAACCGGAGTCCGTGCTGAGCGGCGCGCGCGTCGTCGGTGAGATCCGCGTGAGTGCCTGGCTGACGGACCGCCTCCGTCAGATTTGACGGTTGGCGGTCGGTATGGTCTCAGGGCATATGGCTGCGTCCTCGTTCGACCTTGTAACGCTGACCTGTGGTGACCCGCGATTCCTGGCGAAGTTCTGGTGTGCGGCGTTGGATCTTGTGATTGGTGAGGACGAGGACGACGGCCGCTGGCTCATGTTGTCCGACCAAAGAGGTGGGCGGCGCCTTGGCCTTCAGCGAACGGTCGGAGCGCCCGCCGAGGCAACGCCGAGAATGCACCTTGACCTGCGATGCAGGGCCTCGGCGTTCGACTCCGAGCTCATTCGATTCCAGCAGCTAGGTGCTCGCCTCGTCGAGCCATCCCGGTTGGAACCCTATGGGTGCATTGCCAACCTCATCGACCCCGCCGGCCATCCTTTTGATCTGTGCGCATACGATGATCCCGAGCCAGGATTCGAGAATCCCTAGGAAGCGACCGGCTCCACGCAGCTACTCAGGCACACGATTGGAACGAGGTGGGCCAACCCTCGTACCTCCACGGCTCCCATGGGCTCAATGTTCGCCTCAGCCGGGGCGTAGTCGGCAAGTTCGGCGGTCACGAGTGTCTGACCGGGTAGCGCGTCGGTACAAAGCCGACTGGCCAGATTGACGGGGGTCCCGATGTAGTCGTCACCCTCGAAGAGAATGACCATGCCCGCCGCAATCCCGGCTCGGAGCGGGAGCGGAAAACCGGACTCAGCCAGACGCATCTCGATATCGAGAACCGCGGCCACCAACGGGCCGGTATCGACACACACGAACATGGCTCCGTCGCCAAGCCACTTGTCGACGCGCACGCCGTGGTGCGACGCGACCTCCCGGACGACAACTCGAAACTCAGCCAGCCGGGCGACCGACGCCGCGTCGCCCTGCTGGTCGGTGAAGGAGGTGAACCCCGAGATGTCGATGAAGCCGAACGTCCGAGCGACCCGGGTTACCGGGTTCTGGCCACCGCTCATCGTCATGGACTCCATCCTGAGCAGTGACGCTACCAAGGAGCCCGCCTCACGCGTGAGGCGGGCTGCAGTTCTCACCGCCGACCGGTCATGAGCGATCAATCACCAACGCCCGCTCGGCGCGCCCATCGGGCCGCCCAGCGCGCAGATCGACACCCGTGCCGCGCACATCGGCCGAAAACGCTCCGGGCATCGCCAAAACGGACCGATGTGCGCGCTATTCGGTCGGAGGTGCGCGCATTGGCGACGGAGGTGCGCGCTGTGGATCGGCAGCGGCGCGGGGCTGCGCGGACTTGCGTGCGCCCTGGGCGACGCAGCTAGGACAGGATCACGGCAAGGAGCATCAGCCACGCTGCGTTGATGAGAACGCTCATCTGGCAACAGTATTTCCTGCCAGCAGCCGTGTGGCGGATGGCACATCACCCGGGCAAGACCGCCTGGCTATCCGGCCTTGCGGACGTGCACCGGAATGGCGCTCATGAGCGGGAGGCCGGTGATGGGGTCATAGGCCGACGCCGCGTCGCTGAGTCGGCCAGTGGTGTCACCGAGTGTGTAGGGATCGCTCGTCGGACCGCGGTCGCCAGGAAGGTCACCCCAGGCGTGGGCCATCGACACGGTGCCGACCTTCACGTCGGGCGACGACTTGGCCACGGCCCGCACCGATCCCTTCGTCGAGGTGATTTCCAGCAGATCACCGTCAACGGCTTCCCAGGCGACGAGGTCGTCCGGATGTACGTGCGCATACGAGGTGGTCTCCTTCTTTCGCAACACCTCAAGCTCACGCCCGGCGGAGTTCAAGACTCCCTTAAGCCGGCGGGACGCCATGCGATGGGTGTAGACGAGCGCGTCGAACCCGTCGAGATTCTCGTACGAGCTGGCCGAAGCACGGATGCCGCGGATCTCCTCGAAAACCCCATCGGGGACGAGCTGGAATCGCGCGGCGGCATCGTCGTCGGGTGGCAGCACCGCCATCCGCAGGTCATCGTGCACCACTCCCCCGACCTGCGTCCGCATCTCCGACCAAGGTACGCGCACATATGGATAGCTACGCTCGAGAATATCGTTGCCCGAGACGACCTCGTCGGGCTTGATGGCCCCGCCGGGTAGATCGAGGGTGAGTCCCATACGCTTGGCCAGCTCCACGAACAGCCCGGCTTCGTCGACCATGCCATCGTCGGCTTCGAGCACCGCATCGGTATACATCACGTAGGAGTCCTCCCACCAGCGATCGACGTTCGTCGGCACGTCGGGGCGTTCCAGGCTCAGCTTCGACGGGATCACGTAGTCCGCCAGCCGCGCCGTGGCCGACACGGTGATGTCGAGGGCCACATGGAGGTCGAGGGACTCCAGCGCCCGGATGACGTTGGCCTGATCCGGCCACGCCACCACGGGGTTGCCGCCGACGGTGAACAGTGAGCGAATCTGTCCTTCGCCGGGCAAAAGAATTTCGTCGGCCAGCGCCGCCGTTGGACCTTGCCCGACGATGGTGTGCAGGCCCTTGACTCGCGCCGCAGGCCCGTTGGTGAGCAGTTCCGGACGAGGCGCGTTCACCTGCGCCTTGGGTGGTCGCGGCTTCTCGTTCAGCGACAGCACACCGGTCGGGCACTGCACCATCTCGCCTTCGCGGGCGTAACGGCCGCCGATCACGTTGAAGGACTGCACGAGGTGTTCGAGCAGCGTGCCGTGGGGCGCCATGTTCGGTCCGGTGCCGCACATGGCGGTTCCTCGTGGTCCCGACGCGAACATCCGCGCCGCGGCCACGATCTGCTCCGCAGGAACCCCGGTACGCGCCGCCGCCCAGTCGAGGTCGTAGTCGGCGATCGCCTCGTGCAAGCGGTCGAGTCCGTCGACCCAGCGGTCGCAGAACTCCACGTCGAGCAGACCCTCATCGAGGATCACCTTGATCATGGCGCCGAGCAGCGTCGGATCCTCGCCGGGCGTGATCTGCAGATGGATGTCAGCGAGCATGGCCGTCTCGGTGCGACGAGGGTCGATCACGATCACCTTGACGCCGCGCTTCTTCGCCTGCTTGAGCGCCGCCAACGGGTTGATGAACGTGGGTCCGCCAGCTTGGGCGAACATCGACACGACCACGTTGGAGCCGACCACGAGCGACACGTCGGCGGTCGACCACCCCTGCATGCCGGCGGCCCACGTGCCGAGACGAATCGGGGTGACGAGCTTGCCGGGCTGATCGATGGTGATCGACGTGTAGAACGAAGGCGAGCCGGTGGCCTTGTGAAAGGCACGAATCACCGGATGGGCGGCGGCGTTCTGGAACGTCGCCGTTCCGCAGTACGAAGCCATTGAGCGCGGCCCGTGCTCGTTGAGCAACGTCATCAGACGCTCGGCGATCTCATCCAACGCCAGTGACGTGGGCATCGGCGTGAACGAGCCATCGGCGTTGCGCTTCAACGCCGTACGGAGGCGCTCCGGGTTGTGGTGCTGGGTACCGAGGTTTCGCCCCTTGATGCAGGTGTACGCGCCGAAGAGAGGATCGTTGCTATCACCGCGCACCGCCACAACGGTGTTGTCGACCACATCGATCTCCATCGGACACGCCGCATGACAGAACCGGCAGAACGTCCGGTGCGTCACCGCAGCGGCGGGCTGGGCTCTGTTGACCTGATCGGTCTCGATCAAGTCGGTCGTCTGTACCGACACCGCATACCTCCGTGGGGGAATTGAGCTGCCCGGACCCTACCGGACACGCACCGAAACGACGAGTCGGTGCTCGACGTGGCAATCGCGCACTGACCGAATCTGCATCATCCGCCTCACCGAGAATTCGGAGATCCCGAACTTTTGTTCTTGACACTGAACATATGTTGTTGTATGCTACAGGAATGGAAAGAGCCGTCGGACTCGAAGGGGCGTTCGCCGGCGACACCCTCGTCGACGTCTTCAGGTCAACCTACGGCCCCACCTGTGACAAAACGTTGGGTGAATGGGCGTGTGTCCGGTTAGATCCTGCAGCGGTTGCCGACTGGTCTCCCGTCCAAGCCGAGGCCGGGTTGGCGGCGCTTGAACAGGTCCGTCGTTCGCTTGCGGCGGTGACCGCGGTGTTGGTGAACTGGCTTGGTGCGGGGCGTGACACGGCTGCCGCAGTCACGCGAGCCACGGGCGCGTCGGGGTCGGCGGCGCGGGAGATGGCGGCAGTCGCCAAAGTCGTGAACGAACAACCCGACGCGGCGTCGTTGTTGTCGTGCGGGATCGTGTCGGCCGGGCACCTTCGACCCCTCGCCTACCTGAAGCCGGCCATGGCCGCCGAACTCCTCCCGCAGGCCCGCGGACTCTCCGTCGACGAATTCTGTCGCCTCGTGGCCAACCACCGCGTCAAAGCCGAGTCGGCCTCGCTGGCCGAAGAACAACACGCCTCACGTTCAGTCACATTCACCGAAAAGCCCAACGGCTGTCTTAGCGCCACCATCGTGCTCCCACCGGTCGCTGGCATCGAGCTCCGCAACACGCTCAACGACTTGTGCGACCAGGCCTGGCGGGCGGCACACCCCGAACGAGCCGAAACGTTGGGTGGCCACGACGACGAGCCGCGTGCCCGGCGCTTGGCTGATGTGTTCGTTTCGTGGATGCGATCGAAGATCGTCAACTCCGGCAAACCTGTCGTGATCATCCACGTCGAGGCCGAAACGTTGAACGCCACGATCGCGCCCGACACGCCGATACCGATCAGCGAGGCGCTGGAGGTGATGGCCCGGGCGGACCTGTATGCCGCGATT
>JANLQX010000215.1:0-6175 GCA_031368095.1 Actinomycetes bacterium
TTGCCGGCGCGACCAGCAACACCAAAGGCGATCACGTTGCCGGGTCGCACACCGTCGACGGTGGCCACCGCCCGCTCGATATCTTCGGGCCACACGTTGCGTCCGCCGACGATGATCACGTCTTTCTTGCGACCGCATACGACCAGCTCGCCGTCGACGAGGTAGGCCAAGTCACCGGTACGCAGCCACTCCCCGCGAAACGCCTCAGCCGTGGCTTCGGGACGCCGGTAATACCCGGTCGTCACACTCGTTCCACGGAACTCCAACTCGCCGACTTCACGCTCGACCAGCGGACGACCATCGTCGGGATCGACAACTCGAATCTCGAGTCCGTCGACAGCGCGACCGAGTTTCACGAACGAGCGCGCCCCGGCGGTCCCTGGGCTCGACGGGGCGGCGAAGCGTTCCGTTTCCAGAGCCGCGAGATCGACGGTGTCCGTGGCCAAGCCACGACCGACCGGAGGAAACACCCCAGCCAGCGTGAGTTCGGCCATACCGAAAGCGGGGAACGCCGCACCCCGTGAAAGGCCGTGGCGAGCACCAGCATCCAGCCAAGCTTCGACCGTCGCCGGATCAACCGGCTCGGCTCCGTTCAACGACATCCGTAGCGACGTCAGATCGAGTTGCCCCTCACGCTGCAACGCCCGCGCCGCCAGCACGTACGAGAAGTTCGGCCCGGCGGTCAGAGAACCACGATGTTCGGAGATCCACCGCATCCACCGACTCGGCGCCGCCAGAAAGTCCTGCGGACCGCACAAGACGAGCGACGCGCCGGTCGTCATCGGCGTGAGCAGCAAACCGATCAGACCCATGTCGTGATAGAGCGGCAGCCACGACACCGCCACGTCGGTCGTGCGGTCGAGTTCCACACCGTGGGCAATGGCGTCGAGATTGGCACACACCTGCGCGTGCGGGAGCATCACGCCCTTCGGCATCGACGTGGAGCCGCTGGTGAATTGCAGGATGGCCAGCGAAGTCGGGTCGACCGACGGCAACGAAAATGGCGATCCGGCGGACGGGCTGAACATCGCGTCGTCGAGCACGATGACCGGCGGGTCACCCGCTTCGGCGACGAAGAAGGGGGCGAAGTCGGAGGCGACCAACACTGCGTCGCAGTCCGCGTTGGCGATCCGGACCCTTGTCTGGGCGGTGAATTCCTCCAGTGAACCAAGGCGCATCGGTAACGGCAGGACAACCGCGCAGGCACCCATCAGCCATACGGCCTGCAGAGCCGTGACAAGGTGCCTCGACGTCGGTCCGAGAACGGCGATGTGTGATCCAACGCCAAGCCCGCGGTCACGCAGTCGGGCGGCAAGAATCAGTGCGTCGGCGTGCACCTGCGACCACGGGACGGTCTCACCAGCATCACCGTGGTACACCGTCAGCTCGCCACGGGAAGCACCTTCGACGAAGCGTTCCGGCAGCGTCCGAAGATGACGTTGGGGAGCGAAACTCAGCACACCCATTCGATCTTCCGTCCCGCCGGATCGTTACATCGCTCCGCCGTGCACTGACCTACTTCTCGGCGATCGTGACCTTTACGATGGTGACAGTTTTGGTCGGCGGTCCGTCACCGGAAGGCGCCAGTGCATCGATCTTCTTGATGATGTCCTCGCCCTTACCCGCCTGCAGTTCGCCGAAATACGAGTATTGCGGAGGAAGGGTGGCACCGTTGGGGCCGGAGATCACAAAGAACTGACTCCCGTTGGTGTTCGGCCCGGAATTCGCCATGGCTAATGATCCGACCTTGTATTCGCCCGCCTTCGGAAGCTCGTCGGCGAAGGAGTATCCGGGACCACCTGATCCATCACCCTTCGGGTCGCCGCCCTGCAACACGAAGTCCTTCACCACACGGTGGAATCCGAGACCGTCGAAGTACTTCTGGCGAGCCAGGTACACGAAGCTGTTCACCGTGCGTGGAGCCCGTGACGTGAGCAGGTCGAAAGTCATCGTGCCTTCCGACGTTTCCATCGTTGCCACGTAGGTCTTCTTCAGGTCGATACAGAGCGGAGGCTCGGCGGTGAACTTGCGCTTCTGGGCAACGGACCCGTCGGTCGCAGGGCAATCTTTGGCGTTCTTCGGCGGAGTCAACGGGATCGTCGACACCGGCGGAAGGGTAGACGGCGCCTCACTCGTGACGGTGGCGTACCCGATCGAGGTGTCCTCGATGATGGTCGCAGGCGTGGCTACCCCCTTCGAGCACGACGCGGCGATCACCACCGTCGCCAGACCGGCGACCACGAGAAGGGACCGATGCGCAAATGCCTGTTTCACGAATACCCACGGTACTCCGCGGGCAGCCACACCCAGCGGCGCGTCGGCCTCGCTGCTACGAAACGAGGAAGTTGACGAGCTTTCCGGGGACAGCGATGACCTTGCGAATGGTCTTGCCGTCGAGCTGCGCCGCCACCTTGGCGTCGGCTCTAGCGGCGGCCTCAAGCGACGCGCCGTCAGCGCCTGTTGCCACGGTGAGAAGCGCACGTACCTTTCCATTGATCTGCACCGGGATCTCCACGGTGTCGGCCACGAGGTAGGTCACGTCGGCAACGGGGAACGGCTCGCGGATGAGCGATTGGGGATGACCGAGGCGGGACCAAAGTTCCTCGGCGAGGTGTGGCGCATACGGTGCGATGAGTAGCACGAGCGGTTCGGCGAGCGTGCGAGGTGAGCCGTTCGGATACGTCGACGTGAGGTGATTCGTCAGCTCGGTGATGCGAGCAATCGGTGTGTTCACCCGCAGGTCATCCATGGCGGCACGGACGGCGTCGATGGTCTTGTGGAGCGCGACGAGATCATCGTTGGAAGCTGTTTCGTCGGTGACGCGCGATTCACCTGAATCTTCATCGACGACAACCCGCCACACCCGTTGCAACAGACGGTGAGCGCCTGAAACGGCGCGGGTGTCCCAGGGCTTGGACTGCTCCAGCGGACCCATCGACATCTCGTAGAGCCGCAAGGTGTCGGCACCGTAGGCCTCGCACATGTCGTCGGGCGAGACCATGTTCTTCAGACTCTTGCCGATCTTGCCGTACTCCCGATTGACCTTTTCGCCCTCGTAGAAGAACTCGCCGTTGCGGTCCTCGACGTCACTCGCCTCGACGTACATGCCGCGCCTATCGGTGTATGCGTACGCCTGGATGTATCCCTGATTGAACAGGCGGCCGAAGGGTTCCGGGGTACCAACCACACCGAGGTCGAACAGAACCTTGTGCCAGAACCGGCTGTAGAGAAGATGCAGAACAGCATGTTCGACACCGCCGACGTAGAGATCAACGCCGCGCTCCCCCATCCAGTACCGCTCGTTCTCGTCAACGGTGATGGCTTCGACCAGCGTTGGGTCGATGTAGCGCAAATAGTATGTACACGAACCAGCCCATTGCGGCATCACGTTCGTCTCGCGAACATAGGTGCGCATACCTCTACCGTCGCCGAGGTCCAGCGTGGCGTTCTTCCACTCGGTCAGACGGTCAAGTGGGCGCTCGGGCTCACTCTGGGCGTCGTTCGGATCGAAGCTTCTCGGGGCGAACTGATCGGTGTCAGGAAGGTCGACCGGCAGCATCGACTCGGGCACCCCAATCGGGCCGATTTCGTCGTGAACGATCGGGAACGGCTCGCCCCAATAGCGCTGGCGACTGAACAGCCAGTCGCGCAGTTTCGTCTGGACGGTGCCGTGACCGCAGCCGTTCTGTTCAAGCCATGAGTTCATGGCGGCAATGGCATCGGCCTTGCCCATGCCATCGAGCGAGAGGGTCTCGTTGCTGCTGTTCATCGCGGGGCCGTCAGCGGCATATGCCGTTGGCCACGTGGCGCAATCGAGCGATGGAGGGGTGTGATGCTCGGCGAACCATTCGTCGGGCGGACGGATCGTGGCCTCGATGGGCAAACCGAATTGGCGGGCGAATTCGAAGTCGCGTTGATCGCCGCTAGGGACGGCCATGATCGCACCGGTCCCGTAGCCCATGAGCACGTAGTCGGCGATAAACACCGGAACCGGTCGACCGTTCACGGGGTTCGTGGCGAACGAGCCGGTGAACACGCCGGTCTTGGTCTTCGCCTCGACCTGGCGATCGACATCGGACTTCGACGCCGCCGCCGATTGATACGCCATCACGGCGGTGGCGGGCGTGGCGTGGCCACCGGTCCACCGAGCGTCGGTGTCGGAGGGCCATGCCGTTGTCGTAAGCGCGATGACCAACTCATGTTCGGGGGCAAGGACCATAAACGTGGCGCCGAACAGAGTGTCGGGGCGAGTGGTGAACACGGCGATATCCCCCGCTGCGCTGGCGAAGTTCACTCGGGCTCCGAAACTGCGGCCGATCCAATTGCGCTGCATGAGACGAACGGGCTCGGGCCAATCGACCAAATCGAGGTCGTCGGTTAGGCGCTCCGAATAGGCGGTGATCCGCATCAACCACTGCGTCATATTGCGCTTGAACACAGGGAAGTTGCCGCGGTCAGAACGTCCGTCGGCAGTGACCTCTTCGTTGGCGACGATCGTGCCGAGCCCCGGGCACCAGTTCACGGGCACCTCGGCGGAGTACACGAGACGATACGAATCGACAAGGGTGCGTCGTTCAGGCTCGGTCATCGCGCTCCAGGCGCGGCCGTCGGGGGTGGTGCGACTGCCGTCGGCGAAGGACGCAATCAGCGTGTCGATATGGCGCGCCGCGCCGAGCCCGCCAAGCGGATTGGTGGCCTCGGAATCGAACCAGGCGTTGAATATGCGCAGGAAGACCCGCTGAGTGAACTCAAGGAAGTCGCGATCAGTCGTGGACACCGCTCGACGCGGATCATGGCCGAGGCCAAGACGACGAAGCTGGCGCCGGTACGTGGCGACGTTGCTCTCGGTGTTGATGCGTGGGTGCTGGCCGGTGGCGACGGCGTGCTGCTCGGCCGGGAGCCCGTAGGCATCGAAGCCCATGGTGTGGAGGACGTTGTACCCGGTCATGCGCTTGAACCGGGCGAACACGTCGGTGGCGATGAAGCCGAGTGGATGACCGACGTGGAGACCCGCCCCCGACGGGTACGGAAACATGTCCATGACGAAGAGCTTCTTGGCGGCGGCTACCGCATCGAAGCCGTCACTCAGCGGTCCGGTCGGGTTCGGCGTGTTGAACGTGCCCTCAACGTCCCACCGGTTCTGCCACCGTGCTTCGATCTCTCCGGCAAGCCTGGCGTTGTAACGAAACGACGGACCACCCGGAGTGGTCACGGCGGGGGACGAACCGGCGTCAGACATGGCGGACCACGCTACAAGCCGGGCTGGCCAGGCCTCCCGCACTTCCGGCCGTCCCAGATCAGCCCCGTTCCCGCGCACCTCCGGCCCGCCGGCGCGCACATCGGAGCGATTCCCGCGCACATAGGCCAAATCCGCTTCAGAACAGCCAAATCCGAACGATGTGCGCGCCAATCAACGCCATGTGCGCGGGCGAGAACCCCATGTGCGCGGGCGACGACCCGATGGGCGCGGCTGTGAACCCGATGGGCGAGGGTGACCGATCCGATCGGCGCGGTCTCGACGGACTGAGCGGCGCCGATCCGCCGGACATACGCCAGGACTGCGCGCCGATCCGACGCACCCCGACAGCATCGTCAGCCGACGGCGACACTGACTGCGTCTTCCCTCGCTCGAATCAGTCCTTCCTTGAATGAGGTTTCCCATGCGCCGTTCCGACGCTCCTACGCCCGCCTTCACCGGTCCTTTTGCCGCCAAGATCCTTGGCCTCGACGGTTTTCGCGATCTCGATTGGCCTATTGCCGCATGCCAACCGGTCGCCCGAGAAGCCGAACCAAACATCATTCGGACCCGACGCTGGCTCCCGTCGAGCGACGTCAACGGGGTCCCGGTCGCCCATCCGGCCCTGGTCCTTCGTCACCTCGGCGACGACGAGCACGTGCTGCACAGAGCCGCGTCGATCGATGGCATCGAACCGCTGGACCGGATCGAATTCGCTTCCGAACACGTCCTTCGAGATGGTTCGGCCACGCTTCACCAAATCCGGATCCCGGGATCACGCGGCAACGGCGACCGCCTCCTTCACGCCGTGCTCGACCGACGCGAGGACACTCCGCCCACAGAGAGCTACGCCGAAACCGATGCGCTCCAGCTTTTCCGGTCCTTTGGACTGCGGCCGTGGCGCCAGATGCCCGTGATTTCCGCCCCCGGCCGCCGTCT
>JANLQX010000280.1:0-14315 GCA_031368095.1 Actinomycetes bacterium
CGACGGCGCCGGCCTCGGCCCTGCCGTGCGCGACCGACTGGCCCGAGCCGCCCACCGCAACTGACCCCGCGCCTATCGACGTTGCGGGCGCGCACATCGCCGGCTCCTCCGCGCACATCGACCGAATCTGGCCGGTTCCGACCGATTCGGCGTCGATGTGCGCGCACTACCGGCTCGACCTGCGCGCAAAAGGGGCTGACCGGCGCGCCCGCCCGCCGGCGCCAAAGCCCAACCGGTCGAGTTGGGCGAAGGAGGCCGATGCGTGCGAAAGTTGGGTATCGCCAAAACTTGACCCGCTGGTCAAGTTCTGCTTCCAAAGGAGCTCCTATGCCTACCGCCGTCATCGTTGACGCCATCCGTACCCCGCTCGGCCGTCGCAACGGCAAGCTCAAGGATTGGCATCCAGTCGATCTCGCCGCCGAGACCCTCAAAGCGATCGTCGAGCGCACGGGTATCGATCCGGCCCTCATCGACGACGTGGTGATGGGTTGTGTCATGCAGGTCGGCGAGCAGGGCCTCAACATCGCCCGTAACGCCGTCCTCGCTGCTGGTTGGCCGGAGTCGGTCCCGGGCACCACGGTCGACCGTCAGTGCGGGTCGTCGCAGCAGGCCGCCCACTTTGCCGCCCAAGGCGTGATCGCCGGCGCCTATGACATCGTTGTCGCGGCCGGCGTTGAGAACATGAGTCGCGTGCCGATGGGTGCGTCGGTCATGTCGGGCCCAGGTAAGCCGATGGGCGATCTCGTGGCCGAGCGTTACAAGCCGCTCGGCGGACTCGTGCCCCAGGGCATTTCGGCCGAGCTCATCGCCGACAAGTGGGGCCTGAGTCGTGACGATATGGACGCCTTTGCTGCCGAAAGCCACCAGCGCGCCGCTCGCGCCACCGCCGAAGGTCGTTTCGATGGCGAGATCCATCCGGTGATGGGCGCCGACGGCGAGATGATGTCGAAGGACGAAGGCATCCGCCCGGACTCCTCGCTCGAGTCGTTGGGCAAACTGAAGCCCGCGTTCCTCCCTGAAGGACGGGTGACGGCCGGGAACTCGTCGCAGATCACCGACGGCTCCTCGGCGATCTTGATCATGAGTGAGGAGAAGGCCCACCAGCTCGGGCTTCGTCCGCGGGCCCGCTTCGTGCACTTTGCCCTCGCCGCCGAAGATCCCCGCATGATGCTCACGGCGCCGATTCCGGCGACGATCAAGCTTCTCGCCAAGGCCGGTCTGACGGTCGACGACATCGATCTCTTCGAGGTCAACGAGGCGTTCGCCTCGGTTCCGCTGGCCTGGCTCAAGGAACTGAACGCAGACCCGGCCAAGATGAACGTCAACGGTGGTGCGATTGCCCTCGGCCATCCCCTTGGAGCGTCCGGCGCCCGCATCATGACGACCATGCTCAACGAACTTGAGCGCATCGGCGGCCGCTATGCGCTGCAGACGATGTGCGAAGGCGGCGGCATGGCGAATGCAACGCTGATCGAACGTATGTAGGAATTTTCTACGCGAGTTTGTGCGCTGACGCTCCCTGAGCGAGCGTCAGCGATCAAACTTGGGTGACGGTACCGTTGTCCTGTGCTCTGGACGCTGCTGAAGGTGCTCATCGCCCTCGGCGCGGGGTACCTCATCTTCCGCATCGGGTACGTCATGACGAGGGGCATCGCCATGCCGATTCCGGCCCCGCCGCCCGACGGTGAGCTGCGTCGGGTGAACATGCGGTACCGCTGTCCGTCCTGCGGAACCGAGATCCGGATGACGAAAACCGACATCGTCGACCCGGTGGCTCCCCGTCATTGCATGGACGAAATGGACTTGGTGGCCGTTGACGGCGAGGTCGTCGAAGCGTAGGAAGGTCGGACACGAGCCCGTCGGGGGCTCATGGGGAACTCGGCGCGCTCGGCGTCTGGGCTCGTCGCTGCGGTAGCCGCTAGGAAGGGCGGATGGAGCTCTTCGCCAACCTGACTTCGAATCGGTACGAACCAGGGGCGTTTGCCGAAGCGGCCGAAGCAGGCGGTTTCGACGGAGTGACATGCTCGGACCACTACTGGTTGCGTGAAGTGTTCCCGCACCTTTGGGTGTCGTTGGCGGCAATGGCCTGCGCCACGGAGCGCGTCACCATCGCGCCGTCGTTTGCCAACAATCTGTTTCGCTCACCGTTCGAGTTCGCTCAAGCGAGCATGGCCATGGCTCGACTGTCGAAGGGGCGATTCGAGGCGGGCCTCGGGGCCGGTTGGACCGAGCAAGAGATGTTGGCTACGGGGCAATCGTTCCCCGACGGTCGCACCCGGGCCCGGATGTACCGCGAGGCGTTGCTGATCGTGCGGGAGCTATTCACCACTGGGGCATGCGCGTTTCGCGGCGAGCATTATTCGATGGATGTGCCGAAGCTGGCGTCGATGCCGTCGGAACCGATCCCGCTTGTCGCCTCGGTCGGTGGTCCATGGACCGTCCGTAACATCACCCCCATCGTCGACCGGGTGGAGCTGAAGTTCGGACGAACGACCCGCAACGGCGCCCTTGACACCGCTGCGCTGGCGTCGGTCACGCGCCACGAGTTGGTCGCCATGGTCGACGATGTTCGCGCCGTTCGCGAGGACATCCCGATCGGCTTATTCCTCCTTGTCGCCGTGGGAGACGATGCCTCTGTCGCGCCGATTCGCGACATGGTCGGAACGAACCTGTGCGGCGAGTTCATCGGTTCGCCGACCAAAGTGCTCGACAGCCTTCGATCCCTCGAAGCGCTCGGGATCAGCCGCGTACAGGTGACCGAATTTCTCCCCGGATCGATCGCCGCCCTCGCCGAAGCCATGGCCTGACCCGAGCACGGGGCGAAATTCGGCGTTTTCCCCAGCCTGTGGACAAGGTTGGGGACGAATCACAGCGGTGTAAGTCGAACGGCCTACCAGCCGACCGGCTACGAATTAGTACGCACAGATACGATCCCCCGGCGAGGCGTGGATGCCGCTCATCTGCTCTACGAACTTTCTCGCGATCGATGGGAGCGCACTCGGGCGGATGACCGGATCGCGGTGACTGGGCGGCCGCCTGTCGATCGATGTTTGCGCCGTAGCCTCGGCCCCATGATCGCGCCGCGGATTGGCATGTGTTTCGACCGCACCTTCCCGGCGGCGGCCGTGGTGGAGTTCGCCGAGTCCCTGGAGCGCCAAGACGTTGATGAATTGTGGATCATCGAGGACTGCTTCTACACCGCCGGGATCTCGCTCGCGGCAACGGCGTTGGCACGGACCGAGCGTCTCACCGTCGGTCTCGGCATCCTCCCCGCCGTTGCCCGGACGGCGGCCGTAACGGCAATGGAGGTGGCCACCCTCGCCGCCCTTGCCCCCGGTCGAATCATCGCCGGGATCGGCCACGGCGTGCAGGACTGGATGGCCCAGATGGGCGCCAAGACGGCCTCACCGGTGACGACGTTGGAGGAAACGATCGTCGCCGTGAAGCAACTCCTTGGTGGCGAGGAGGTCTCGACGGACGGTCGCCATGTCTTCCTCGATCGGGTCCGTCTCGATGCGCCGCCGATGATCGTTCCGCCCGTCCTGGCTGGCGTCCGAGGCCCGAAGTCACTGGCCATGGCAGGACGCGTCGCCGACGGCCTCGTCCTGGCCGAAGGGACCGGTCCGATCTCCGTGAGTGCGGCACGCCAACAGGCCGGGTCTCCGCCGAATTTCGACATCACCGTGTTCGGTCCGCTGTCAGTGATGGCTTCTCGTGCTGACGCCCGACGAGTGATGACGCCGTGTATCGCCGGGCTCATCGAAGCCAAAGTCCCAGGGTTATCGGTCCTGCCGTTCTTCGACGATATGGCGTCGATCCTTGTCGCCCAGGGTCCGATGGGGTTGCTGGCGATGCCCGACGACTGGTGGCATCAGATTGGCCCGATCGGCACGCTCGATGACGCGGTGGCGCACGTTGCTGCGCTGGGCGAAGCGGGAGCTCGTAGCGTCGCGCTCTTTCCCGCTCCGAATCTCGACGTTGCTCGCATGCAGCTCAGCGACGTGGCGAACATCGCCGCCGCGCTGAAGTAAGTACGCTTACTTCAACTGGGTGGCAACGGCAAAGCCGCCGGTGATCGCTGCGAGTCCGCCCAGGAGGTACCACCCGGATCGTCCGCCAGGTAGTACGCCTACGTAGTAGTTCACGATAAGCAGCAGACCGAGAACGAGGAACGCCACGATCGCCGGCAAGACCCAAGGCTTGGTCTGCGCTTCGACTTCGGTCTCATGATGCGTCGGCGCGGTGTAGCGACCGCTCGTTGCATACCCTGGCACTTTGGCGGCCGCGTCTTTCGCCTTGGCGTCCTTTTCGGCCTTCGCCTTGGCCACCGACCCCTTCGGGGTGAAGCGTCCGCCCGTTAGCGCGGCGCGACGAGCGCTGCTCACCTTGGCGCCTGGAGTCGAACCGGTCTTGTCAGAAGAAGCCACAAGGCAAGGTTACGCCTTCCAACTCAAGGCCCAGCGGAACAAGTGGAACGCCAGCGCCGACAGGGAAGGGGCGACAGGACCCCGCAACGGGTGTCGACGCGGAAGCGAGTCAAAGCCCACGAACGAACCGCAAGCCAGCAGCTACCGTCCAAGGGTGGCTCGTGTGCTGGTGATCGACAACTACGACTCGTTCGTCTACAACCTGGTCCAGTACCTAGGGGAACTCGGGGCCGACCCGATCGTGCACCGCAACGACGCCATCACGATCGACGAGATCCGGGCCCTCGCTCCTGACGCCATCCTCATCTCGCCCGGTCCCGGTCGGCCCGAGGAAGCCGGCATCAGTCGAGAGGTCATCACCACGTTCGGCCCTCACATTCCGCTGCTCGGCGTGTGCCTTGGTCATCAGGCGATTGGCCAAGTGTTCGGCGGCGAGGTGGTGCGGGCGCCGTCGCTGCTGCACGGCAAGACCTCGTCGGTCACCCACCACGGAGCCGGCGTTCTGGCCGGTCTTTCGCAGCCGTTCACCGCCACTCGCTACCACTCCCTGGTGATCGAGCCGAGTTCGATGCCGGCTGAGCTCGAGGTCACCGCCACCACCGAAGACGGCATCGTCATGGCGGTTCGCCACCGGACGTTCCCGATTCACGGCGTCCAGTTCCACCCGGAGGCCATCCTGACCGAGGGTGGCCATCGCCTCCTGGAGAACTTCCTCGCGCTCGCCGCCTAGCCGCCTAGGCGGGGTGGCGACACATGCTAGGCCGGCAGCGTGGTCGGCGCTTGTGCTGTGACGGGGACCGGGGTTGGGGCTGGCGTCTCGGGCGGGGCCGTCGGGGCGGCGGTGGGAGCAGGCGTTGGTTCCGGGGCCACGGTGACTACGGCGGTGTTTTCGGTTGGAACGGTCCGGCGCGGCCGTGACGTGGTGGTGTCGGTGGACAGGACGCCGATGCGGATGACCACCGTTGCTCCTGGCTCGGCCTCGGTCCCGGCGCTCGGTGTCTGCGACATGACCCGTTGCACGTCGGTGGGATCGATGACCGGCCGCGATGTGGGGTCGACCTTGAAGCCGGCGGCGGCAAGCGTGGCGGTTGCCTCGGCCTGGGATGACCCGATCACACTTGGCACGGCTAAGCCCTTGCCGGCGGAGACAAAGATCACTACCGGCGAGCCACGGTCGACCTTGGCGGCGGCCGCTGGTTCCGTACGGATTACCGTCCCCTTCGGAACGGTCGGCGACGCCTCTTGCTGCACGGCCACCCGGAAGCCGATTTTGGTGAGGTCGATTCGGGCGTCGTCGGGCGACTTGCCGGCCACCTCGGGGACCTCGACGGTGAGGGTGGCCTTGGCCACGAAGACGTTTACGGTCTGGCCCGGGGTGGCGTCGGCCTCGGCGGCCGGGTCCTGGCGGATGACGGTGCCCGGAGCGGCCGTGTCGTTCGGTTCGTCGGCGGCGACCATGGCGAACCCGGCAGCGAGCAGACGCGAGCGGGCCACTTCGACCGTCTCACCGACGACCGACGGAATGACCGGCTTATCGACCCCGGTCGATACGAACACGGTGACGGTCGAGTTCTTGGCGACCTTGGCTCCAGCCTTGGGTTTGGTGGCGAACACGACGTTGGCGGCGAAGGTGTCGTTGGGCTGCAGCACCGAGGTAACGACCAATCCCGCCGATGCCACGACGCGGTTCGCCTCCCCCGATTCCTGTCCAACGACGTCGGGCACAACGATGGTGGCGCTCGAGTCTTTGAGAACCCCGAGCTGGCGGGCGAGGAGAAACACGAGCCCCCCGAGGACGGCGAGCAGAATTGCGAGGACGGCGAGGTAGAGGCCGTTGCGTTTGCGCTTCCCGTCGAGGCGGGCGATGTCGGACGTCACGCGACCTTCGTCGTCGGGGACGCTCACGGTTCGCTTCCGTCCGCTCGCGACCGCCGCCGGCGCGATCACGGTGGCATCGTCATCGGGCTCGCGTCCGATGGCGGTGAGCGCGGCCTCGCGTCGGTCCGGGGTCGGTCGGAGCGCAGCAGCACTGCCGAGCACGGCGGTGGCGTCGTCGTCGTCGGTCCCAACGGTGCTGGTCGGCACCGAACGGGCGGCGTCGCGCTGCTCGCGTAGACGGACGAGCGCATCACGCTGATCGGCGACCGACGGGTACCGCTCGTCGGACACCTTGGCCATGGATTTACCGATGATCGATTGCAGGCTCTTCGGAACTTTCGGGTTCTTCTTGACCGGCGCCGGCGGAATCGTTTCGAGCGCTCGCTGACGCACAACACTCACCGTCTCCCCCGGGAACGGTGCCATGCCGGTGACGAGGTAGTAGGCAACGGCTCCGACCTGGTACACGTCGGTGCGGGCATCGGCGGGCTCGCCCCGGAGTGTTTCGGGGGCGCGCCAGAGGGCCTGGTCCCAACGGATTTCCGGCGGCGACCATTCGGGCGTGAAGGAGTTGGCCAGGGCCACCTCCAAGACGCGCACGTCGCCGCGCGCCGACACTGTGACGAGGTCCGGCGTGATGCCGCCGTGGAGTACACCTTCGCGGTGGCAGTAGTCGAGTACGGAGGTGAGACCGATCAAGACGTGCAGTGTGCGCTCGACAGGAAGCGGGCCGTTCGAAGCGACAAAGTCCGTCAGCGTTCGATCGGTGCTGTGCTCAGTGACGAGAAAATAGGTCGGCCCCGGCCGTCCGTCGATACCCTCGACCTCGCGACCCCAGTCGAGCACGCCGACAAGGCCTGGGTGGGTGAGATTGGCGGCGACCTGGGCCTGTTGGCGAAAGCGGTCGACGAAGTCCTTGTCGGCGGCCAGCTCCGGCAGTAATGCTTTCACCGTGACGGGGCGGTCAAGCAGGGTGTCGTGGGCGTCGTAGTCGTCGGTGAGGAGTCCTCGACCTCGTCGCTGATCGAGTCGGTACCGGTTGTTCACAACGATGTCTTGCAGTCCCATGACGGTTCCAGACGCTACTTGGCAGGTGGTTGGGCGGCGGGTAGGCGACGGAGCGAAACCATGGCGCTACTGCGCTTGGGCCGCTAGGGCCGCTTCGAGAACTCGACGGGCCACCGGAGCGGCGATCTTGCCGCCGGTCGCAGTGCTGACTTCGGGTTGGTTTTCGACGATGACGGCGATGGCCACCGTCGGGTTCTCCGCCGGGGCGAAGGCGATGATCCAAGCGTGGGCGGTGTTGCGGCCCGTTTGGGCGGTCCCGGTTTTGGCGGCGACCTGAACGCCGGCCAGTGCGACGCGCTTCGCCGTTCCGTCGTTCACCACACTGACCATCAGGCCGTTGACCTCGGCGGCCGTTTCTGGGCTGATCGCCCGTCGCCATTCGTTACGCGGTTCGGATCTGGTGCGGTTCCCATCGGAGTCACGAACTTCGGCCATCACGTGCGGTTCCATGATGGAACCACCATTGGCGATGCCGCCGGCCACGAGCGCCATTTCCAGCGGCGTGGCGGCCACCTGACCTTGGCCGATCGCGGCTTGCGCGAGCGCCGGATCGTTACGGACGAAGAAGGGCACATCAGGAAAGGTCGACGGTGCCGAGCCAGGCGCGATGTCGAGCGGAGGCGAGCGGTTGAAGCCGAACGCCACGGCACCGTCGTGGAGTTTGTCGGGTCCGAGATCGAGACCCAGCTGGGCGAAGCTCGTGTTGCACGAGATGCGAAACACGTTCTCCAATGTGCCTCCGCACTCGCTGCCACCGAAGTTGCGCAATGGTCGCTGGGTGAAGCGCAGCGGTAGGGAACGAAGCGTTGGGTAGACAGGCGTCGTCAGTCCGACGACCTGCGTCTCCAAGCCGGTGGCGGCGGTGATGGCCTTGAAGGTGGAGCCCGGTGGATAGCGCTCGCGATAGGCACGAGCGAGCAACGGTTTCGTGGGGTCATCACGGAGGCGTTCGTAGGCCGTCTTGGTGGTCGCCGTACTGGTGGATGCCAGTGGGGTCGGGTCGAACCTCGGCGTGGACACGGCGGCCAAGAGCGCACCGCTACGGGGATCGATCACCACCACCGATCCGCGTCGGTTGCCCAACGCTTTCGCCGCCGCTCGCTGCACGCGATCGTCGATAGTGAGCGTGACGTCACTGGTGATCGTCTTGGAGCTGAGCAGATCCTTCAAGCGTTTGGCGGTGAGCGTGACCTTTCTTCCGGCGAGCTCGGCGTTGTAGGAACGCTCCACGCCGGTGGTTCCGTAGACGAAGGAGAAGTAGCCGGTGAGATGGCCATAGAGCGAGCCCCCCGGATACCGACGAACGTATGCGTACGGACTTCTTCGATCGGGGTTCGGAATAGATTCGGCGAGCACGCGACCGTCGGCGGTAAGGATCCGGCCACGGGGCTTGCCGAAGTCGCGCTCGGCATTGCGCGAGTTGCGCGGATCATTGGCGAGCTCGTCGGCCTTGATGACCTGTAAGACGTTGAGTTGCACGATCAACGCCAGGAACAACACGACGAGCGCAATGCCGAGTCGTCGGATCTGACGGTTCACCCGGGCCCACCGAGCATGCGGGTTTCGTCGTCGTTACCGCTGCCGTGACCGGCGTCGGAGGTGACCTCAGCCGCCACGGCGCGTTTGGCCCGGCGACGCTGCCACCACGTGAGCGGCGCCGACTCACCGAGTCGGGCGTTGGCATCGTGGGAGATGCGAGCGAGGAGTGCAAGCAACACGTAGTTAACGACGAGTGACGATCCGCCGTAACTCACGAACGGCAGGGTCACCCCGGTGAGTGGGACGAGTCGGGTGACGCCGCCGACGATGATGAACGTCTGCATGCCGAGGATGGTGGTGAGACCGACGGCCAGAAGTTTGTCGAAGGCGGTGTCGGCGCGCAGGGCGATGCGAAGTCCGGCGCCGACGAGCAGCAGGAAGCAGAGAAGTACCGCCGTGGTGCCGAAGAGGCCAAGCTCCTCGCCGATGGCGGCGATGATGAAGTCGTTGTACGCCGCCGGAATTCGTCCCGGCCGACCCTGCGCGAATCCGGCCCCGGCAAGCCCCCCCGAGCCGAACGCGAACAGGCTTTGCACGAGTTGGTAGCCGCTTCCTGTGGCGTTGATCCACGGGTCGAGCCACGTACTCACGCGCGTGCGTACGTGTCCGAAGAGATGGTACGACGTTGTCGCGCCGGCCCCGAAGAGGACGAGACCGAGACCGAGGAATGCCGTGCGGCCGGTCGCCACCCACAGCATCACGACGAACAACGTGAAGAACAGGAGCGACGAACCGAGGTCCTTCTCGGCGACCATCACGGCGATGGAAAATCCCCAAGCGAGAAGGATCGGGCCGAGGTGGCGGAACTCGGGAACGTGGACCCCCAACACCTTGCGCCCGGCCACGGCCAGAAGTTCGCGCTTCTCGACGAGGTAGGACGCGAAGAACAACGCCAGCGTGAGCTTCGCCACCTCACCTGGTTGAAACGTGATCGGCCCGAGACGCGCCCAGATGCGCGACCCGTTTCGCTCGTAGCCGACGCCGGGAACGAGGGGAGCGAGCAGCAGGGCGATACCAACGAAGAAGAACGTGTAGCGCGAGTACTGCAGTCGTTTCGCTTCGCGGACCACGACGAGCGTGGCGATGTAGCAAGCAATCCCCACGGCCGTCCACGCCGCCTGCTTGTTGGCGAGGTCCGGACGTAGTCGAACGATGAAGACGTAGCCGATGCCGTTGAGGACCGCGGCGATCGACAAGATCGTGGCGTCGGCGAACTTGGCCAGTCGGCGCGTAGCGATATGCGCGCTTATGAGCAGGACTCCGATGACGGCAACGAACGGACGAATGTTGGTCGGGACGGTTGCCGTCTTTCCCAACGACACGAGCGTGTACGCACTGGCGGTGAGCGCCACGGCAAGGACGATCAAGCCGAGTTCGGTTCGACGCCGTGGCACGGCGAGGCGGGTGAGCCTCATGGGGCCGAGATAGTGGTGGTCGTGGTGGTGGTGGTGGTCGTGGTGGCGAACGGATCAACGACGGCGCCGGGCACTGGGTCGGCGCTCGGTTCCTCGGCCGTGGTGGGCGCGCCGATGGACAGCGCCGCAGTATCGCCCGGGACCAACGTATCGGCGATGGTTGTCGGCGTAGGCAACGACGTGCTGACGACGGTGTCGATCACAGGGTCTTTGGCGGGATCGTTACGCAGGGTCCACACGACGACCGCGACGATGCCAGCCAACAGCGCGCTGAACATCAGTACACGTATGTTCACGATCCAGGGTCGTCGTGGCGCTCGACGAGGTTGCGAACGAACGCCCGGGACGGCTGACTCCGACGTACCCGGCACGACGACAGCGGCGGCCCGGGCCAAGGCGTTGGCCGTGATCTCATGGCCGTCAACGCCTGAGATCACGTCGACGACAATGACCGTCACGTTGTCTCGTCCGCCATGGTCGACGGCTTCGCGAACCAAAGCGGAGGCCGCTTCCTGCGGATCTCGGAGTCGACGCAGGGTGGCGGCGATGAGTGGGTCGGTCAGCTCGGTGGGCAGCCCATCGGAACAGATCAGGAAGCGATCACCGACGATCGGCGCGACCTCGACCACGTCACACTCGACGTCGGGCTCCACCCCGAGCGCTCGGGTCAGGACCGATCGGCTGCGATGCGTCCGGGCGTCGGCCTTCGAGAGTTTGCCTTCTCGGAGAAGCTCGCCGACCACCGAGTGGTCGTCGGTGATCTGCTCCAGCTCTCCGCCGCGCAGCCAGTAGGTGCGCGAGTCGCCAACGTTCAAAACGAGTAGGAGAGCCGGTGACGTGTCGTCACCCTCCACCAGGGCTAAACCGGTAACAGTGGTGCCCATGCCGCGCAGATCAGGATCGCGGTCGGCTTTCGCCAGGATTTCCAGGTTGGCGACCTCCACCCGGGCGATGACGTCCTCGGTGCGCAACACGCCAACTTGGGCAAGGCCGGCCAGGGTGTCGATGGTGACCTGGGCCGCCACCTCACCGCCCACGTGGCCGCCCATACCGTCGGCGACGATGAACAGCGAGTTGTCAACGATGAGCGACCGGTCTTGGTTCTGCGCTCGCACCCGACCGGCGCTGGTCGCCGACCCGGCGCGCAGCGTCACGGCGCGTCGGTCCGATCCGTCGGCAACGTTCTGGTCGTCGGTCATGAGTTGGCTACTTCCGGATCTCGACGACGGTGTCTCCGATCGAGATCCGATCGTTGGCGGCAACGGGTAGTGGGCCGCCAACGCGTTTGCGATTGACGAAAGTGCCGTTGGTGGATCCGAGATCTTCGATGAAGTACTGCCCGTCTCGACGGAACAACCGAGCATGGAGCTGGGAGATGAGCGGGTCCTCGATCGACACTGCGCAGCCGCTCGCCCGACCGATGGTCATCTCGTCGGACATCGCAAACGTGCGGCCACGGCGTTCCGGGGGCTCGACGATTTTGAGTTGGAGAGCGGGCGCATCTCGACGGCCTCGCTTTGGTGTCGGTTTCTCACGAGCACTCGAAACCGCCTCGGTCGGCCCTGTTCCTTGACCAGAATCCGAGCCGCTACGGACTCGTTCGGCGAGCGATCCTCGCTCGGCATGAATCTCGACCCATACGGCTCGAACGACACGCGCCAAGAAGAGGTAGAGGCCGGCAAGGAAGGCCAGCTTGAGGACCGTCAGAACGGAGTCGCTCATCGGTTCAGCCGAAACGGGCTCGTCGAATAGGTGATGGTTGTCGCGCTGATTTGGATACGGTCACCGTCGACGAGAGGCAGCCCCATAGCGTCAGCCGGCACGCCCCGACCGTTGAGCTTGGTGCCGTTGAGCGAGCCCAGATCGAGGATCGTGGCCCGCCCCGAGAAGATCCGAATTTCGGCGTGTTCGCGAGAGGCGTTCGGATCGGCGAGCACCACGTCGCACTCGTTGGACCGTCCGATCACGACCGGGTCGGCGTTGCGAATCGGCACCGACGATCCGTTGGCCAAATGCAGCCAGCCGACCGGCGTTGTTTCGCGGTGGCCCGGACGGATGGTGGCCACCACGTGGTACCGACCCGTCCGGAGGCGTTCGTCGGTGACGATTTCGACCATCGCCGGACCCATCAGGGCCAGACGCTCGTCCGTTGCATAGGTGTCCACCATTTCCGTAAGCTCGCTGATCAATGCCTCACCGAAGGGGATGAGGCGGGCGTAGTCATCAGGCGCCACGCTGCACTCGAAGGCGTTCGGCGCAACACGCTCACCCTTCACCCCGACGGTCGTGCCAAGGTCCATCTCGCGGACCATGCGTCGGCCCAGCTCGACCGGGCGGACATGGGTCCGGAACACGCGGGCGAAGCTGCCCTCCACCAGCTGCTCCAGTCGCCGTTCGATTCCCTGGAGTCCCATCGTGCTTCCGAGGTTAGCGACGCCGCCCCTGCCCCCCGGGTCGTCTGCTCAATCGACGGCGGGGAGCATGTTGGCCTCGGCTACGATTTCGGAGCTGTTCACTCGGGCGAGTGGCGAAATGGCAGACGCACTAGCTTCAGGTGCTAGCGGGGGAAACCTCATGGGGGTTCAAGTCCCCCCTCGCCCACAGGGTGTTGTGGTTTCGACAACGGCGCGTTGCGGCTGCTCCGAGGGGCCGTCGCCGGTCCGGTCGGTGTACCGGTCGGGTGCGATCTTGTCGGACTCCGGCCGATGACAGATCACTCGCGATGGAACCACCCTTGCAGCGCTGCCTCCTCGTCGCGCGTTCCTCGATGCTCGAGGATTCGCGCCCCTCGAACCGTTGCTCTGGCACATGGCAAGTCGGGCCCTCGGTTCGATTACGGCGGTGGAGTTCACTGTCGCCCCCGGGCATGACCAATACGAGCGCACACAGCGGGCGATTGCGATGGCCGCCGCCGCGCTCACCATCCTCGACGGCGGACCGACCCGGGTCCTCGCACAGTTCGTCCAACTCGCTGAGAGCCAACGACTTTTGAGCGTCGGTGTCGCACAACCCCGACGAACAAGGAGTGCTCTTGCGCAACGGGGAATGGACCTACCGCCCGCAGACCCTACGAGCGTGTTTCGTGCCCTGGGCGTGAACCCACTCCTCCAGTTGTGGATTGCGTTATTCAACCAGGCTTGTGTCGAGGACCGATGGGACTTCAGAGTCCTGCGCCATTGGATGCTTCTCGAAACGATGAGGGCTGCCTTGTTCAGGCGCGACCGTCGTCCGAACAAGTCGAGCCTCCCCTCGATCGAACTGCGGTACGCCAAGACCATTGCTGACCTCTATGTGATCGTCCTCTCGGCTCACGAAGTCATGCATACTCCGTCAAACGTTCGAGCCCTTCATGGCAGCAATCATCTTTATGATGAGATGCTGACGCTTTACGAGATTCGGAATGAGGTGGCACATCAAGGCCTCTTCGCACTCCCGCCCACAAGCCGCGACAATGAAAAAGGGCGTCTTGATGTCCTTATATTCGCTGAACGTTCCGGGCTTGGCGACGGTGTTGTGACTGGGATGGATCGATACGCACTTTTCGCGCAATCAACCGTCGAGGTGGTGATTCGAGCGGAACTGGCCCGGATCTCCACCGAGCGACCACTCGCCTGAAACCCATGGTGATTGTTGCTGTTTGGCGACTAGCGATTGGGTTCTCGAACTACTCAAAGTCAGAAAAAGAGCCTCGCTGAGTCGTTCGCAAGGTGAACTGGACAGTTCGTTGAGGTCGCCTTGTTGCTGCCTCTTTCAACGTTGCGCTGTCAGCGGGCGACGCGGACCTCGACACCGAGTTCCGCTGCGATGAGGCGAGTGCGTGGACCGATGTTGCGCTCGCTGCCGAACCAGAGCTGTCGACCGTGGTGAAGAGCGGCGGTAACGGCTTCGGCGACGAGCCAGCCGGTTCCGCCGAATCGGGCTGAGATGCGAGCGGCTTCGTCGAGGTACGGGCGGGGATCGAGTATCTCGAGCACGTGCGGATGTGGCG
>JANLQX010000293.1:0-2106 GCA_031368095.1 Actinomycetes bacterium
GCCAGGCGCACCTCCCCATCGACTCGCCGTTGCGTACGCGCCGAACTGGAAGCAGTGAAACACCTCATGCGCGAGAGTGTTGACGAGGCGTTCGGCATTTGTGGCGAGGGCGTTCGGAAAGATCTTCAACGTGCAGCCGGACATTGCTCCGTCGCCCGTGACCACGGACGGTACGGCCATGCCGAGATCTTTGGCGGCGTTGTCCTTCTCCGTGACGACGACCTTGATCGGGCCCTTGAAGTCGCCGATGTGAGCGGCGATCTTCGCTCGGAGGCCGACGACTGCAGCATTTATCGAGTCGACGAGCGCTTGATCCGGCTTCGCTTTGGGGGCCGACTTGCGGAACCCGAGCTCGGTCGAGATCGAGTTCGCTTCGTCGTCGCCGCTGGTCAGCGCGGTCACGGCGCCGCGTTGCTGGGGTGTGAGTTGATCCCAGACGCCGGCGACCGCACGGAACGCAACGCTGACATCACCCGAGGCACCGCTGTCAGCCGGTGGTTCGGGGAAGCCTTCGACGGTGCCGAACACCATCGTGAACATGGTGAGCGCCGCGTTGACGTCGGGCGTTCCCTCCGGATCGAACGCGTCGACCGCTTCACTCCACGGTGTCGGCCCGGTGGGTCCGGCTTCAGTCGTCGTCGGCGCATCGGTCGGCGCAACCGTGGACGGAACCGTCGTCACGGTCGGTGCTGTTGTGGTCTCGGTGGACTGTTCCGTCTGCCGATCGGACCTGCTGGCAGTGGGCGAGTCGCTCGAGCTGCAGGCGGCGAACAGCATCGTCGACACAGCAGCAATGGGGATCAGGACCGAGCGATGCGCCATCTATCAAGGCTAGTTCTATTGCGCGGAGGCCCGTTGAATTCTGGTCATGCGGCAAATCCGACCGACTTTTGGCGCTGGGCTGTCATTGACAACAACCCAACGCCAAAGGTCAGCCCGGCGGGCCCGAACGTGGTTTGGTTGGGGTCGGTGGTAGCGGCTTGTTCGGCGCCCGCGATGGCGCGCGGCGGGGCGGCAAGGCGCCGACACGACGCTTCAATTCGATAAACGCAATGGGATTGAGTGCCATCACCGTCTGTGCCGCTGCGTTGTCGAGCGCCATGACGAGTTGGTTCCAGAACTGGTCGTCGGAGAACACCTCGTCGAGGGTTCTCACCGCTTCACCCGGTGCATCATCAATACCGATCTGAGCGCCGTAGGCCGCCGCCACGATGACAGGCACCAAGGCATCGCGGCAGGCGTTTCTGATTGCAAACTTTTGCGGATCGGCAAGCGCGTTGAGCCTTAGGCCCCATGGGCGCTTCAGCAGATTGCCGACAGCTTCGAAGGGGGACATGATCGCGTCGGCGACCGGGGTCTGCAGTTTGCTCTTGGGCGCCCCTAGATCGGCCATGACGTTGGAGTAGGAGTCGATGTCGCCGAACTCGCTCTGGTTCGTCGTGGGCAGAGCAGAGCGTCCCTGTTTGGCGGTCTCGCTCGTCCATTGCCTTGTCAGGGACTGCGACTTGTCCAGTTCCTCGGCGTGTTCGCGAACCGCGCGGAAGCGAAGCTTGGTGGCCTCGACCTCGTCATCGTCGAGCAGCCCGCCGATGGCCATCTCGATGTCTTCGTCGGTGATCTGGAGCAGTCGTTGTCCCAGTTCGTAGTCGATGAGGGCCGGAATGCCCCGGTAGTGGACAGCGTCCCTCGGCTTGCTGTCGAACGACGGATCGGTCATGTCCTTGCCGAACGCCATGTCGAGGTCGATCCCGGTGACGCCCGTGACCTTTCCACTGTCGTCGGTCTGGATGTAGAAGTTGCCGCCATGGCGGTCGAGCTGGCCAGAGATGGCATCGATGACCTGCAGCTTGTTGAGACACCGTTGCAGGACCGGGTCCTCGACCGAAATGGCCGTGTCGCCCTTGCGACGCTTCTCGTCGTCGGTCAACGCGATGTTCCCATTCTCGGAGAGGTTGCTCGCCTGGGTCCCCTTGGCCATCTCTGAGACCGATCCGACCTTGCCGTGGTGGGTGGCGAACTCGGTCCGAGCGATGACGTCGGTCTGCAGCAGCTTGTCGAGGCGGTACATGGCGACGGCTCTCGCCGAGTAGTTCGGATCTCTCCGTC
>JANLQX010000335.1:0-2447 GCA_031368095.1 Actinomycetes bacterium
GGTGGACGACAGCAGGCCGCGCAATACCTGGCAATCGCGAATCACTCGGTCCATCCATGCGAGTCGAGTCTTGCGGTCAACGGCGGCCGAACGCGACTCACCCGTCCAGAGGAACAGTCGATTGAGTTCCTCCCACGACGAGTTCGGAAAGATCGCTCGCGTGACCCGGTAGTTCGTTCGCGCTGCGGCGATCGAGGCAACGATCGACGCCGAGCTCGACGGCTCGGTGGCGAGAAACCGGACGACCGCGTCTTCGGTCGCATCGGTGTGGAGTTCGTCAAAATCTTTGCGAGTGCCAGTAACTGCCAGCAGCGGTTCCCAACCGACCCCGACCTCGCGCGGAAGGTCCAAGAACATTTCGGTATGGACCTTCAGTAGACGCGCCGTGGCCTCGGCCCGCTCCAGGTAGCGGGAGGACCAGTAGACAGATTCGGCAACTCGGGAAAGCAGCATCAGGTGATCCTTTCGATCGACGGAGAGTTCGAGGACGGTAGGGGTGCCAGAAATCATGGGTTACAAGGGGCGGGTCACGGCGGGGTCGACGATCCAGGTGTCCTTGCTGCCGCCGCCCTGTGACGAGTTCACGACGAGTGACCCTTCACGCAGGGCAACGCGGGTAAGGCCACCCTGGGTCACGTAGTGGTTGGCCCCGGAGAGGATGAACGGACGCAAATCAAGATGGCGGGGGGCCAGTACACCGTTGATCAGCGTTGGAGCCGTCGACAGCGAGATGATCGGTTGGGCAATCCAATTCCGGGGATCGGCCTCAACCTGACGCCGAACCTGATCGAACGCCTCCGCCGGGGCTTTGGAGCCGACAAACACGCCGTAGCCCCCCGACTCGTTCGCCGGTTTGACAACAAAATCCGAGAGGTTGGCCAGTACGTGTTGACGCTGCACGGGGTCCATGCACAACAACGTGGGCACGTTCTCGATCTTGGCGTCCTCGCCGAGGTAGTACTTGATAAGTGCAGGTACGAATGAGTACACAACCTTGTCGTCGGCCACTCCGGCACCCGGCGCATTGGCGATCGCCACGTTGCCGGCCCGCCACGCCCGCATGAGGCCGGGGACGCCCAGGGTGGAATCGGGTCGGAACACTTCGGGATCGAGAAAGAGATCGTCGATGCGCCGGTAGATCACGTCGACCCTCGACGGCCCGGCGATCGTATGCAGGTAGACGATGTCGTTCTCGTCGACCATGAGGTCGGCACCTTCAACGAGATGCACGCCCATCTGCTGGGCAAGGTACGCGTGCTCGAAGTAGGCCGAGTTGAAGACGCCGGGCGTAAGCAGGGCAATAGTGGGCACTTCGCCGCGCCTTGGGGAAAGTGAGGCGAGCAGATCGAAGAGTCGAGCCGGGTACCCGTCGACCGGACGGATATCGAGGTGACGGAAAAGGTCAGCAAACACGCGCTTGGTAACCGCTCGGTTTTCGAGCATGTACGACACGCCCGACGGCACCCGCAGGTTGTCTTCCAACACGAACATCGTGCCGTCGGCGCCGCGCACGAGGTCACTGCCGCACACGTGCGCCCAGGCGCCGAACTTCGGCTTCATTCCCACGCACTGTGGACGGAAGTTCACCGAATCGTGCAACAGCTCAGCGGGAAACACGCCATCTTTGATGACCTTCTGCGCCCCGTAGAGATCGTCGATGAACAGGTTCAGGGCCTGTAGTCGCTGCTCCAAACCAGCCGAAATCCCATCCCACTCCGTGGTGGAGATGACGCGCGGAATCACGTCGAACGGCCAGGCGCGGTCGATGTTTCCCGCTTCGGAGTACACGGTGAAGGTGATGCCACGAGCCTCGATGGCCAGCTCGGCGGCCCGCTGCCGCTCGACCAGCTCATTGACACTGAGCGTGGTGAGGTGATCGGCCACGCCGACGCTTTCGGCTCGCGGGCGACCGTTGGCCACCATCTCGTCCCAACACCCCGGGCTGTCGTAGGTGTCCCAGCGCACGGGTTCGCTGGCGGCGCGGGGCGGCGCTCCGTGGGTCTCGGACACGCCGAACGGTCTACGTCGGTGGTCAGTCGAGGGAGTTTCCGTGATGTTTCCCAACTGTGAACTCGGCAAGGCCCGACCGTACACCGATCGTTGGGCGGCGGCCGCGGGCCGACCGGAAAGCGCGCTATTCGATGTGAGTGACGAGCTGGGTGAGGTCGTTCGACGGACGGGCGCCGATCCGGGCGATGACCTCGCCAGCCGCCACGTTGCCGATGGCGGCACACTTGCGTAACGAATGCCCGGTGACGTACCCGTAGAGAAAGCCACCGGCGTAGGCGTCGCCGGCGCCGGTGGTGTCGACGACGCGGTGAACCGGAGCAGCGTCGACTTCAATAATCTTCGGACCGCTCACGACGAGGGAACCACGCGCGCCCATCGTGATTGTGGCGATCTTGCAGAGGTCACCGATCCGGGCGGTGGCCACGTCGAGGCTGTCG
>JANLQX010000367.1:0-4833 GCA_031368095.1 Actinomycetes bacterium
AGGTGTACGTACTTCCTTGTGCGCGGACTAGGCGAACGCGTCGCCGAGCATAAATACGGCGTCGGCGAGCTCACCAAATCTGGCGGTTATCTCCGCCATAGCTGCTGATCTACCGATATCGGCGCCGAGTTCGTCCATCGACGAGAAGTCGATCACCTCGACGTAGCGATACGGAGAAGCGTCCTCGGTTCCCATCACGCCGGTCATCCGGAAGACCCGGAAGTCCGAAACGCTGGTGAGCCCCGTCACGGTCGGGACGTCGAGATCGCGAGCGAACGCTTCGTAGTCCGCCTCCGACACGCCGGGCTTGAGATTGAACAGGACGATGAGCGCAGCCATGGGCCGTGTCTAGCAAACACCGGCCAGCCACTGCGTCGCCATCGATCACCGGACGAATCTGGCCACCCACCCGGCGCGCACATCGGCCTCCTTGGAGCCACAGATCAGGCCGATGGGCGCGCACATCGACCCAAAGTGGCCGTCTCCGACGCCGGATCAGCCGATGTGCGCGGAAACCGGACGAATCTGCGCGCCACGGCAACCGGACGAATCTGCGCGCCACGGCAGCCGATCTGCACGCCGGCCCGGTCAGCTGCGATCGAGGAAGGCGCCGAGAATCGCGTCGAAGCGGATTCTCGTTTCCCGACCGGCGATGGCGTGGGGCAGATCAGCCCACAGCTCGCCCGTCGCCCCGGGTATGCCCCGTTCGAGTGGCAGGGTGCAATAGGGAGGCGTGATCGCGTCGGCCCCGGCATGCAGGAGGTGCGTCGGACAGACAATGCGACCAAGACGCGAGAGTGCGTCGTGATCGAGGCAGGCCTGCACCAGACGTTCGTGCGCTGCCAGGCGCCCCCGCAACTCGCCCCAGGCGCCCTTCGGCCCGAGCAGACGGTCACGGTTGGCGTCGTAGAACGCCGGGTCGAAGGACAGGCTGCACGCCATCATTTGCATGGCCTCGAAGCCGATCTGTCGATGCACGTCCCGGAACAACGTCAACACGTCGGCGAGGCGTTTGTCGACACTGGCCCAGCAGCCGGTCATGAACAAGCTCCGAACGAGGTCCGGCCGAGCGATCGCTAATTCTTGGGCGATGCACGCGCCCATGCCGACGATGCCGACCAAATGCACGCTGGTCCACCTGAGGTGATCGAGAAGCACCGATACTATGTGCGCGTAGCGTCGCATCGACGCCGGATAGGCCCCGTCGAACCCGGAGTCACCAATGCCCGGAAAATCCCATACGAGCACCTGGCACCGCTCGCGGACAACCAACGGGACACCAGCAAACGCACCATGGGCGAATGAGCCCCAGCCGCCCATGACAGCAGCCGGAGGCCGATTGCTGTCACCGTGAACCTCAAACCAAATCTCGGTGCCATCAACGTCGAGAAAGGGCATGTCTGCGAGTTTGGTTCACGCCTGCCCCCTCGCCGACCGTTGGCGACACGGTGCCGTCGAAACGACGTCGTCAGGCGGACAACGCAGCGCCAACGATCCAACGATGGCAGCGGGTGCGAGGGTGCGGGGACGGCTAAGCGGCGCTCGGGCGGCGGCGCAGACTGATGTCGGCGCACTCCACGCAGGCCGACGACGAGACAACGCCAAGGCGGACGAGGTGTCCGTAGGCCCAGCAGCCGAGGCAGATTCCGAGCCCGGCTTCGAGCACGGCTGCTGCTACCAGCATGACCAGAACGGCAATCGCCAGCGTGGTGGAACCGACGAGCCACGCCACCAGGGCGGCGCCCGAGAACGTCAGGCCGACGCCCTGTGCGAAGCGCTTCGGTGCACCGGCCACGGTCTTGGCCGGCCCCAGGCGGGGGGCGACGACATGGACCGCAAGGCGGGCCAAAGGGGAGAACGCGGGGCCGGCTAGGACGCGGGCGGCGAAGCCAAAGGCCAGCGTGAGCAGCAGGAACGTCCACCGGGTGGCAAGGAACAGCGCCGCTTGGGCGACGACGCCGGTGGCCACCACGCGGGCCGCTTTCTCGTTCACCGTGTCGGGAAATCGCAACCAAGTCGGACGCACAGAAGTAGTGTACCGGCAAATCCCGATGAATCCAGTCGGCTTTATCAGGTTTCGGAAACGGCGGCCCGAACGCCTACGTTCCACGCCATGACATCGCTCTTTGACATCTCTGGAAAAGTCGCCCTCGTTACCGGAGGCACCCGCGGCATTGGCCTCATGATCGCCCGGGGTTTCGTCGAGGCCGGAGCGAAGGTTTACGTTTCGTCACGCAAGGCCGACGCCTGCGCGGCGACGGCCGAGGTCCTGAATTCGCTCGGGCCGGGCTCATGTGTCGCCATTGCGGCCGATCTATCGAAAGAATCCGAGTGCAAGCGCCTCGCCGAGGAGATGGCGAACCGGGAGCTGAAGCTCGACATTCTGGTGAACAACGCTGGCGCCACGTGGGGTGTGCCGATCGAGGAGTTCGACGAGGCCGGATGGGAGCGGGTCCTCTCGCTCAACGTGAAGGGGGTATTCCACCTCACCAAGTTCTGCATCCCTTTGCTGCAGGCCGCCGGCACGCGCGACGCGCCAGCCCGGGTTATCAACATCGGCTCGATCGACGGCATTGCGGTGCCGACGCTCGAGACGTACTCATACTCGGCGTCCAAGGCGGCGGTGCATCAGCTCACCCGTCACCTGGCCAAGAAGCTCGCACCGCTCGTGACCGTCAATGCCATCGCTCCGGGACCGTTCGAGTCCAAGATGATGGCGGCCACTCTCGCTGCGTTCGGCGACTCCATCGCCGCCAATGCGCCGCTCAAGCGCATCGGCCGTCCTGACGACATGGCCGGCACCGCCATCTTTCTGTCCTCGCGAGCCGGCGCCTACCTCACCGGCACCGTCATTCCGGTGGATGGCGGAATCGCCACGCTGCGGTAGCCACTTCCCGTTCGGAGAGAGGTTGCCCCCATAAACGTGAGCGCGTTACCTCGAAGTGTTGCTTCGAGGTAACCGGCACCAAAACGCGATGACACGCACGATGATGCGTACGCGGCTACTCGAAACGTTTGGTCAGTTCGCGTTTCAGGAACTTGCCGGCCGCATTCCTGGGCAGGGGCTCGTCCACGAAGTACACGTGCGTCGGCACCTTGAACGACGCCAGCCGAGAAGACACGTGCGCTTGCAATGTCGCAGCATCGAGGACGGCGCCGGGCAACATATGCACGGCAACCGCCACCTCCTCGCCAAGACGGGCATCAGGTACGCCGAAGACCGCCGCCTCGTGGATGCCGGGCACTTCGTAAATGGCGGTTTCAATCTCGGCGCAGTACACATTCTCGCCACCTCGAAGAATCATGTCCTTGGCACGGTCCTCGATATAGAGGAATCCGTCGGCATCGAGGCGGCCGATATCCCCGGAGTCGAGCCATCCATCGATCAGCGTTTCGGCCGTGACCTCGGGCTTGTTCCAGTACCCGCGGATCAGCATCGGACCGCGGAACCAGATGTTGCCGCGCTCGCCGGTCGACACGGCGGAACGATCGTCGTTGCGGATCTCAATGTCCATGACCGGCACCCACCGCCCAGTACTGGTCGGCCGTGCAAGATAGTCGGCGCCACGGTTGCCGGGCCCATAGGCGTTGGTCTCCGTCATGCCGTAGCCCAGCACCGGACCTCCGCCCTTGATGGAGCCCGCCACCTTGGCCACGAGCGACGCTGGCGCGGGTGCGCCTCCGCCACCAACGTCGCGCAATGACGACGTGTCGAACTCGGCAAACCGCGGATGATTCACCATGTCCCAGCTCTGTGTGGGCACACCCGTGAAGTTGGTGATCTTCTCCCTCTCAATGAGTTCGAGCGCCTTCTCGGGATCCCATTTATACATGATCACCAGCTTGAGCCCGGCGCCAAAGCACGAAAGCATGACCGGCACGCAGCCGGTCACGTGGAACAGCGGCACGATGAGAATGAACGACGGTTTTCCCGCCGCAACCGCCGCCACTTGTGCCGCGGCCGCCGCTTCGGGACCTTGACGGACCGTCTCGATCACCCCACGCATTTGGAACGCCATAAGCGCTTGGGTGATTGCTCGATGGGTGGACACGGCGCCCTTCGGATTCCCAGTGGTACCCGACGTATACAGAATCGTGGCGTCCATATCGGGGGTGATCTCCACGAACGGAAGCGACGTTCCCTTGACGACCACCTCGGACCACGCGTCCACTCCGGTGCGCGCTGTCGATGTACGTACACCTATCATTTTCACGCCGAGACGTTCGCACGTGGCCACGCACCGATCGAGCCGTTCATCGTCGGCGATGAGCACCGATGCACCACAGTCCTCAATGGCGTAGGCGAGCTCATCCTCCGTCCACCACGAGTTCAGCGACACCGAGATCCCTCCGGCGGAAATGATGCCAGCGAACGACATGATCCACTCCGGGAAGTTGCGCATGGCAATGGCAACGCGGTCTCCTGGACGAATTCCGTATTTCTCGATTAGCGCCGCACCGAACGCGTCGACCGACGCCATTACCGAGGCAAAACTCAGCCGCTCGTCCTCGTAGACGATGAATGTGTCGGGGCCGTTGGCGAGGCCGCGGAGGAAGATCTCCCGCAGTGTTTTCGGGGCGTTGACAAACACCTTCGTCGGCCGTCCGAGCACATCGACGGTCGCGATCTCAAACAGTTGGCCCGGGGCCGACAGGGCGGCGGCCGCCTGGTGGAACGATTCCGGCGACGGTGTGTCGGTCTGGACGTCAAGTGCACTCACGACCGAGCAGTCAAGCAGGCGCAGAACACGAAATGGGGCAAACCACCTCGAATCGACGAACGGGGGTAACGAACCCACATATATGGGGGCAACCTCTCTCCGTGCGCGGGGG
>JANLQX010000387.1:0-8732 GCA_031368095.1 Actinomycetes bacterium
CCATCACCGCGTTGATCGCCGCCTTCTCGACGGTGCAGTCGCCAAGGTCCGGCGGTACGACGGCCACAACTTCGTCGGATCGACGCGAGGTTCCAGCCAGCATGCGCATGACTCGTTCCTCGGTCGGAGGAACGAGCGGCAGGCCGTCTGACCATCCGCGCGCATACATTGCTTCGTGTTCATCCTCGGCCGCCGCCAGTTCGATCCGACGCGATTTCACCGACGTGAGACCGAAACGAACAGCAAGAGTTTCCGGCATCCCGATGTCGAGATTCTTTGCTCCACACCCAGGTCGCCACGGTGGCAGGGAGCCGAAGGTATCGGTGAGGTCTCGGCCGATGAACGCGCTCCACTCCGCAATGTTCCAACCGAAGACGCGCTCCACTTCGACGCCACCTTGGATGCGGACCAACGTCGGCACGGTCTCGATACTCAGCGCCACACTGCGTCGAAGATCGGTCTCGTCACCAACGGTTCCAACGGCAGTGACGGCGGCCGGGAACGACACATCGTCCTGCGAGAACACCGACGCGATGCGTTGTTCCACCATGAGTGCGGCGAGAACAGGACCGACGAGCGCGCACGCCTCGCACTGCCGTTTGACGAAGGCATGGACGCCGTCGCCGAGTTCGACAGAAACCGCATCGCGAAGGTCGGAGATCGTGGCCACGAGCCCCCTTCCTAGCAGTGCCCTGTGCTGTTGGTCACAACGGCTTCAGTATCCACGACACAGATCGATACCATCTGTGCATGCCTTGGTGCTGCTTCGGCAAAGTTCATGCGGCTCATCTGTTCCGCGGGTCCGCAGAGGAGTCGGCTGCTTCGTGAAGGTCACATTTTTCGGAGTCCGGGGCTCGACCCCGTGCCCGACCGCCGCCAACGCGAGATACGGCGGCAATACGTCGTCGGTCGTCGTGACCATCCCTGGTGAGAGTCCGATCCTCCTCGACCTCGGCACCGGCCTGCAGGCGTGGGGACGGACACAGCCCATGGACGGCACCTTTTCGGCGACTGCCCTGGTCACCCATTTCCACTTTGACCACGTGCAGGGACTGCCATTCCTCGCCGCCGCCGACCGCCCAGGCTCCCACCTCGACATCTACGGTCCCGGAGAGACCGGGTCGACCACGGCTGATCTCTTCACCGGCTTCGTCCGCCCGCCGTACTTCCCGGTCGGGATCGACCAGCTTCGAGGCACCTACGGCCTCCACGATGTGCTCTCCGGCGACTTCACGGTCGGTTCCGCCAACGTCATGGTTCGCCCGGTGCCCCACGTTGGACTCACCGTTGGCTACCGCATCGATGTCGGCGGAACGTCGGTCACCTACATCAGTGACCACCAGGCGCCGGAATCCCTCGACGGGGTGGACGACGGCGTTCTGGAGCTCGCCGCGGGCACGGATCTCCTCATCCACGACGCCCAGTACACCGACGACGACTGGGCCACCAAAAGCCATTGGGGTCACTGCACGGTCGACTACGCCGTCGACGTCGCCACCAAAGCCGGCGCCCGCGCCCTGGCACTGTTTCACCACGACCCGTCCCGTTCGGACAACGAGATCGATCGTCTGACTGCGGCCGCCAAGATCCGGGGCGCGGCGAGTGGTGTAGAAGTGTTCGCCGCAGCGGAGGGCCTCACCATTCGGCCGGGCCATCCGACCGGCCCGCAGATCGCCAAACGGGTGGCCGTCGGTCCGATGTTTGCCGGTAACGCCAACTGCTGACCGGGTACCGCCCGGCCGCTACCGTGTTGGCCCGTGACTGACATCGGAATCGACGCTGCTGCCTACCGCCACGTCATGGGGCACTTCCCCACGGGGGTCACGATCATCACCGCGGTCGATCCCTACGACGGATTGCCGGTGGGGTTGGCCGCGAGTTCCTTCACCTCGGTCTCGATGGATCCGCCGCTCGTGCTGTTCTGCGCCGGAAATCACTCCAGCTCGTGGCCGCGCATTCAGCGGGCGGGTTCGTTCTGCGTGAACATCGTGGGCTCGGACCACGAGTGGATCAGTCGTCAGTTCTCCTCGAAGGTGCCGGACAAGTTCGTCGACGTGGGGTGGCGGGCGGAATCGTCGGGAGCGCCGGTTTTGGCCGACGCTCATGCATGGATCGACTGTGTCATTCATGAAGAGGTGGCGGCTGGCGACCATGTGATCGTGGTCGGCCGCGTGGTCGCTCTCGGAGCGGCGGAGGACGGGGGTCCGCTGGCGTACTACCGCGGCGCCTACGGGCAATTTTCGCCATCCGCTCCGTCAGATCCGTCGGCCCCGTCGAACTGATCGGCGCGCGCTGTGCCCTTCGCCTTTCATCCGACCGCGCTCGCCGACGTGGTGCTTGTTGAACCAAGCACCTTCACCGATGCTCGAGGTTCGTTCCGAGAAACGTTCAAGGCGCCGGACTTTGCCGGCGCCGGACTTCCCATCGAGTTCGTCCAGACGAATCTCTCGGTTTCTCGGACCGGAGTACTCCGCGGGCTGCATTTCCAGATCGACCCGATGGCGCAGGGGAAACTGGTGTCGTGCTCAGCCGGATCGGTGTTCGACGTCGCCGTTGATCTTCGTCATGGTTCGCCGACGTTCGGGCTCTGGCTCGGCGAGGAGCTCAGCGTCGAGAACGGGCGCATGCTGTGGATTCCGGCCGGATTCGCCCACGGTTTCTGTGTGCTCGAAGGTGATGCCGTCCTGACGTACAGCGTCACGAACGCGTACTCGGGTCCGCACGACGGTGGCTTTGCTTGGAACGATCCGGAGATCGGGGTGGTGTGGCCGCTCGACGACCCGGTGCTCTCGGACAAGGACGCGGAGCTGCCGCTGCTACGTGACGGCGACCCGGGCTTTTTGTACTCAGCGGGCTGAGCGACTGCGGATCAGCGTCGCCGCCGACGCCCGCGCCACAGACGCGGGATCAGACCCAAGGAAATAAGCGCGCAGACAACTGCGATGCCGGTGAAATTAATCATGGGGACAGTTCCGCGGGCGGAAACCTACTCCTGCCAGCGGTTCTTCCCGGCGGCGTCGGCCTTGCACGTGAGCTTGCGACCCTTGGCATCGGTGGCCCGACGGCCGTTGTCCGCCTTGGCGCAAAAGCGACCCTTGACCGCGTCCCCGCCGCCCGTGCTGGCGCCGGCCGTCGACGCCGACTTCTTCGTTGTGGCCGTTTTGGTGCCGGTGGCCTTGGTGGTCACGGTGCCCTTGGTGGTCACAGTGGTTTTCTTGATCGTGGTCGGCGCCTTGGTCGCGACCGCCGTTGCGGCCCACCGGAACCGCGTGCCGTCCTTCGTGCACTTCAGCCCGTCCTGGGAGGTTCCGACGTCGGCGGCCTTGCACAGCTGTCCAGCCTTGGCGGCGCTGGCCGGTTGGGCCAAGGCCACGGGAGCGGCGAACGCAGTAACAACGGTGATGATCGAAAGCAGACGGCGCATGGGTCCTCCAGGGACAGGGTTGCGGGTATGGAGTTGCAGAGACGGACGGTAGCGGGTCAAGCACCGCGGGAGCGGCAATGATCAGCTCAACGCCCGAACAGCCGCAGTAGTCGCGACGGCCAAGAGGACGGTGACGATAAATCCGGCCTTGCGCCAGAGGGCAAGTGCCGCCACGGCCACGCCGGCCAGGCGGGCATCGATGGCGATCCGACGACCGTCGGCGACCGTCGATGCCACCACGAGCGCGGCGAGCAGGGCGGCCGGGGCAACGGTGGCGATCCGTTCCAACCAGCGGGGGAGCGGTCGGCCACCGAGCACGAGAGGTGCCGCCGACTTCAGCGCATAAACACCAACGGCCACGCCAACGAGCACGATCGTGCCGTTCGTCGATGCGCTCATTGCGGCGTGGCCTGGCGGGGTCGTCGGAACGAGACAGCAGCGGCCAGTCCCGACGCCAGGATCGGAATCCCGGCCGGAGCGAGGGGGATGAGTACCAAGGCAATGGCGCCGCCTAGGAGTCCGACCGGGAGTTGCTCACGGTCCGTTAGTCGGGGCCAGACGAGCGCCAAGAACGAGGCCGGTACCGCGGCATCGATCCCGAGGCGTTGGATGAGGTCACCAGCGTTGGCCCCGACGAGGACGCCGATCATGGTCGAAATGTTCCAGCACACGAAGATCGACAGGCCGCCCCACCGGTAGCCGTAACGAACGAGGCGCGGATCCTGGGCGGCGGTGCCCACGGCGATCGATTCGTCGATCATCAGGTGACTGTCGAGCGCCCTCGTCCACCGGGGTCCGGGGAGATGCGGTGTCATCACCACGCCGTAGGCGAGCAGCCGCAGCCCGAGAAGGAGCGCGCTGGCTATGGCCGAGGCGGGTGAGCCTCCGTCGTTCAGGACGCCGATGGCGGCGAATTGGCTCCCGCCACTAAAGACGAGCAGGGAGAACCCAGCGGCATGCCATGGACCGAGGCCTGCTTGGGAAACGGAGATCCCGAAGGCAAAGCCGAAGGGGATCAGCGCAACGGCGATGGAAACAGCTCGGTTGCGCAGGCGGCGGCGTTCGGCGTCGAGTGAGTCGACTTCATCGAGGGCAGCCTCCGTCATGGCGACGTGCACCCTAATAGTCGAACAACGTTGCGCCATCCGTTTTTCGGTACGGTTCGCCTTCATGACTGACGCCTCCCGCCCGCCCACCTTCAACGACCTCCGCCTCAGCGTCGACGGCGCAATCGCAGTCCTCGAAATGCATCGACCGGCGTCGCTCAATCCGCTTTCGACGAACACGATGGAGGAGATCATCACCGCGGCTCGATGGTTCGATGATCAATCGGCGGTGAAGGTCGTGGTTGTCCGGGGGGCCGGTCGGGTCTTCTCGGCCGGGGCCGACGTGTCGTCGTTTCAGTCCGCCGGAGCTCCCGGGCGAGACGCGGCTGACGTGGGACGACGGATGGCCGATGCGGTCGAGGCCATGCGGGGGGTCACGATCGCTCAGATCCACGGGTGGTGCGTCGGCGGCGGCGTGGTTCTGGCGGCGGCGTGCGACCTTCGGGTGGTGGCGGCCTCAACGCAGTTCTCTATTCCCGAAGTTGACCTGGGCATCCCGTTGGCGTGGGGCGGCATTCCGCGACTTGTACGAGAAATCGGTCCAGCCCTCACCAAGGAGCTGGTCATGACGTGTCGGCCGTTCGGGGCCGAGGAGGCGGCCCGGATCGGGTTCGTCAATCGAGTTGTCCCCGAAGAGGAGCTGAACGCCGCGGTATCGGAGTTGGCCCAGACTCTTGCGTCGAAGGCGACGTATGCGCTGCTCTCGACGAAGCGCTACGTGAACGCAGTGACGTCGCAGATGGTCGGACTCGATCGGTCGTGGTCCGACGCCGACACGCTCGTGGCCGGGCTCCATGACCCCGAAGGAAGGGCGAAGCAGTCCGAGTATCTCGCCGGCCTGGCGTTGCGCCGCGAGCGTTCACAGTGACACCGCGTCGGTAGGCTGAGCGTCATGGACGTTGCCGTTGTCGACTTCGGGGCCACTGATGCTCACGAACAGTTCGCCCACTCGTTGAAGGAGACAGGCTTCGCCGTGCTGGTGAATCATCCGATCTCACCGGCGTTGCTGCAATCGGTGCAGAACGAATGGCTTGCGTGGTTCACGGATGCAACCGATAAGCGCGCGTATCTGACCGGCGACAAAGGCGATGGCTACTTTCCGCCTGCGCTGTCCGAGACCGCCAAGGGAGCGCAGATCAAAGATCTGAAGGAGTTCTTCCACATCTACCCGTGGGGCCAATTTCCCGCAGGAGTGTCACGATCGGCGTTTGACCTCTATGACCAGGCCACGGTGGTGGCAAAAACTCTTCTGTCGTGGGTGGAACTTCACACTCCGCCTGAGGTCGCGGCAGGATTTTCCGTGCCGCTCTCAAACATGTTGAACGAAAGTACGCATACGTTGTTGCGCATCCTGCGCTACCCGCCGCTGCGCGGCGACGAACCGGTGGGCGCAGTGCGGGCGGCCGCTCACGAGGACATCAACCTCATCACTGTGCTGCCGGCGGCCAACGAACCCGGGCTGCAGGTCAAGGACTCCAAGGGCGCATGGCATGACGTGCCGTGCGACCCGGGCAGCCTCACCATCAACTCAGGCGACATGTTGCAGTACGCCAGCGGCGGTTACTACCCGTCGACCACCCATCAGGTTGTCAATCCCACCGGAGATTCCGCCACCCGTTCTCGCGTGTCGATGCCGCTGTTCTTGCATCCGGCCGCCGACGTGGTGTTGGCCGAAGGTCGAACGGCCAAGAGTTTTCTCGACGAGCGCATCGCCATCCTACGCGGCAATGGGGCGCCCGCAGCGTAGTTGCGAGATTGGTTGTATTAGTTGCGCGGCACTTTGGACCAGGCCACGTCTTTGTCGACGCGAGGCTCGCCGGGAAGGCCGAGGACCTGCTCGCCCAAGATGTTGCGCATAATCTCCGACGTACCGCCTTCGATGGAGTTGGCCCGGGTCCGCAAGAAGGCATAACGAGGTCCTCGGCCGCCGCCGTCCACGTCGAGTTCCGTGGCTCGACGGAACGTGAAGTCGTACCCGATGGTGCCGTCCATGCCCAGCAGTGTCACGGCAAGGTCGTAGACCGCCTTGTTGAGTTCGGCAAACATGAGCTTGGCCACGGAACCTTCGGGCCCGGGGTTCCCGACCTTGGCCGCCTCAGAAGCGCGCTTATTTGTTAGTCGGCCGACCTCACCGCGGACCCACAGCTTCATGAGTTCGTCCCGGTGTCCCGACGGGCGTAAGTCCTCAGGCATGGCCTTCCAGATTTTGACGAGGTCACCCGCCGGACCTCCGGTCGAGGGAGCGCTCTCGCCGCCGCCGATCGCCGTGCGCTCGTTCATCAGGGTGGTGAGCGCGGCGCGCCAGCCTTCGCCGACGGCCCCGACGCGGTTGGCATCAGGGATGCGGGTGTCGGTGAGATACACCTCGTTGAACTCGGCCTCGCCGGTGATCTGGCGCAACGGTCGGACCTCGACGCCGGGAGAGTGCATGTCGACGGCGAAGTAGGTCATGCCCTTGTGTTTCGGCGCGTCCGGGTCGGTACGGGTGACGAGCATGCCCCAGTCGGCCATGTGGGCCATGGTGTTCCAGACCTTCTGCCCGTTGACGATCCACTCGTCACCGTCACGCACGGCCCTGCAGGCGAGGCCGGCAAAGTCCGATCCGGCGCCCGGCTCGGAAAACAGCTGGCACCACTTTTCTTCACCGGTGAACATCGGCCGGAGAAAGCGGGCCTTCACCTCGTCGCTGCCGTGGGTCACGATCGTGGGCCCGGCCAGCGCCATGAAAAACGTCGTCGGATCCTGGGCCTTCGCGCCCGCCTGGCGGAGCTGGCGTTCAACGATCTTGTTCAGCTCAGGCCGCACGCCGAGGCCGCCGTGGCCGACGGGAAAATGTACCCAGGCGAGGCCGGCGTCGAAACGGGCGCCGCGAAAGGTGACGTTGTCGACGGTTTTCGGGTCATAGACGCCAAGGAGCGCGTCGAGCGCGGCTTGGACGGTAGTGGTCTGCGGATCCCGGACGAGCGTGTCAGTCACGCCCTCCATGATGGTCGATGCCTCCCAATCCGAGCCAAGTGTGGAATGTGGGGCGAAGCGTGCACCAAAAGTCACATGGCTCACACTCCACAGATCGCCTCACATTCCACACTTGGGGGGTGGGGAGGGTGGCGAACGACCGACGGCTACGTGCGGTGGATCAATACCCCGCGGAGGTTTTTGCCGGCGTGCATATCGGCATAGCCGTCATTGAGGGTTTCCAGCGTGTAGGTGCGGGTGACGAGCTCGTCGAGCTTCAGCTTGCCGTCGGTGTACATCTGCAGCAGACGGGGAATGTCCTTGGACGGGCTCGACTCGCCGAAGAGCGAACCTTGGATGCGCTTCTGGAAGAGCGTGAGCATGCCGAGCGATACCGGGATGCCGACTTCGGTGAGATCGCCGAGACCGGTCACGACCACGGTGCCAGCCTTGCGGATGGCGTCGAACGCCTGGGCCACGTGTTCGCCCTTGGTGACGCCGATGGTCACGATGGCCGAATCGGCGCCCTGACCGTTGGTGACGGACTGGGCGAAGGCGGTGGCCTCTTCCATGTTGGCGAAGGCATGGGTGGCGCCGAGCTCCATGGCCTTTTCCCGCTTGAAAGCAACTGGGTCAACGGCGATGACGTTGGCCGCGCCTTTGATGGCGGCGCCCTGGACGGCGTTGATGCCGATGCCGCCGATGCCCATCACGATGACGGTGTCGCCGGGCTGAACGTTGGCCGACTTCTCCGCCGAGCCAAACCCGGTGCCGACGCCGCAGCCGACGAGACAAGCCTTGTCGAGCGGGATGTCCTTGGCGATCTTCACCGCGTTGTTGACGGAGCACACGGTGTATTCGGCGAACGTCGAAATGCCGCACATCTGGCCGACATTGGCTCCGTCGAGGGTCATGCGGTAACTCCCGTCCTCCCGGCAGCCAAGGAGGAGGTTGGCGCCCGTGTCACAGAGGTTCTGCATGCCACTGGCGCACCAGCGGCACCGCCCACACCCGGGCAGGAACGACATGACGACGTGATCGCCGATCTCGAAGCCACTGGTGTTCGGGCCGATCTTTTCGACAACGCCGGCGCCCTCGTGGCCACCACAAACCGGAAAGATTCCAAAAGGAATATCGCCGGTGGTCAGGTGATCGTCGGAATGGCAGAGGCCCGACGCCACCATTTTGAGGAGAAGCTCGCCGTGTCGAGGTTCTTGCAGGTCGACCTCGGCGACCTGACGCTGAAG
>JANLQX010000400.1:0-3094 GCA_031368095.1 Actinomycetes bacterium
CCGCCTTCAAAACGGCCGCGGGCTTCCTCCCGAGTTCGACCGGCAACACGACCGCCCAGGTCACCGCCGTGGTCGACGCCATCAATGCTGCCGGTGGCATCGGAGGCCGCAAGGTCGTTCCGGTGATCCGTCAGCTCGATCTCGCCGGAAGCAACCGGGATCAGACCGAAGCCATCTGCGCAGCGTTCGCCGACGACGACAAAGTCTTTGCTGTATCCAGCCAGAGCGTGGTCGTGGCCACGGCGAGCAAGGAGTGCTTCGCCAAGAAGAAGACCGTGTACATCGAGGGAGCGGGTTCGTTCCCGTTCGACCTCGACACCCTGAAGCGAATGGCACCCTACGGCTACGTCTCGAACCTCCCCGCCATCGACCGGATCGTCCCCGCCTACGCCAAGACGCTCGTCGACGAAAAGTGGTTCGGCGCCGACCCCAAGGCCGCCAAGATCGGCATCGTGTCGATGGATGACCCGGCTTACAAGGCCGCGGCTACCAAGCTCATCGCCGAGCTCGACAAGCTCGGCGTGAAGTCGCTCGACACAACGTTCTTCGACACCACGTCGCAGGCCACCGTGAGCCGTGACTCCACCGCCGCATCAACACGCTTTTCGGCGAAGGGTATCGACCATGTCATCTCGCTCGCTTCGGCCGGCAACACGATGCAGTTCATGTGGACCGGCGAGGACAACTCGTACTACCCCCGCATGGCCTTCACGAGCTTCGACTCGTTGCGGATCGTGTCCGACGGCCCAACCTTCCGTCTCCGTAAGGTGGCCAAGAAAAGCCTCGAGGGTTCCATCGCCATCGGCGTGAACACGGTGGTTGACACCGACGACACGCAAAACATCTTCCCGTCGGCCGGACCGGAGCAGAAGTGCATCGACATCTATACGAAGTCAAAGCTCATCACCGGATTCGAGAGTCGCTACCTGTCCCGCTACGCCCAGTCGTATTGCGACAACCTGTTCTTCATGAAGACCGTTGGCGACCAGATCACCGGTCCCCTCAACGCCGACACGTTCGCCGCCCAGGTAGCCAAACTTGGCTCCAAAGGTTTTGACGCTGGTGTCGGCTGGCTCACGACGTTTGGTGCCGGCCGCTTCGACGGTGGCGACGGCTACCGCGTTCTGAAGTTCGACTCGTCGTGCTCCAAGCCCACTGACGGCTGCTTCGTGTACGCCAGCGGCGTACAGAAGCTCGGCTGATCCAACCCCATCGCACCTAAGGGCGGTCGAACGACTTCTTCGTTCGGCCGCCCTTTCGCGTTATCGACCGGTGCTCCCATGAGACGAACTCTTGCCCGCCTCATGCTCGGCGCGCTTGTCCTCGCCAGCCTCACGAGCTGTGCCAAAGGTCTGTCCTTTCGACGTGACGACCGCCTGGTCATCACCGCGCCAGGTGACGGAGAACTGGTGAGCGAACCTGTTCTCGTCGAATGGACGATGACACCCCGGCCGGCAAACGTCCGAGGCTTTCTGGTGCTGGTCGACCGAGCGCCCCAGCCACCGGGCACAACCATCGAACACTTCAAGGTCGACAACCGTTCGAATCTGTATCGAACCGACCTCCTTTCCGTAGAAATCCCGGCCTTCGAATCTGCGACTACCGGCCCGAAGAACCGGCGCAATCGGCACCGCATTGTCGTCGTCCCACTCGACGGCGACGGCCGGCGGGTTGGCGAGAACAGCGAACATATCGAAGTCGACGTATTCCGAGACGAGGGGTGACCAACCGTGACACAACTCGATGACGCTGGCGAACGTACCGAGGCTCGTCGCCGCGGACGCGCCGCGCTCGGTGTCACGGGAAACACCGCCACAACGTCTCTGCGTGATGTCGTTCGGTCTGGCCGCGGCTGGTACCCGATCACGGCACTCGGCGGACTGACGATCGTCGACGCCTTTCAGAGTTCGGCCTACGGAGTGCTCGGCCCCGAGATCGCCGACACGTTCGGCGTTGATGCCGCAGTGATCGCCGGGTTCGCCGCCTTGCGACTTCTCGCCGTGTTCGGATCGGCTCTCCCGGCTGCCGCCGCAACGCAACGGCGACCACGCCGGGCCGGGTTGTCAATTGCCGCCGGCGCGTTGTGGATCGTCACCTCGTTCTCCATCGGGCTCGCCCACACCGCGGCGCTGTTAGCGGTCTGGTACGTGATCGGCGGACTTGGGAACGGCTCATCACAGTCACTTCATCGGCCTCTGGTGATCGACAGCTATCCGCCGTCGGGCCGCGTTCGTATGCTCGCGTTGTATCGCAGCTTCGATCAGGTCGGAAACATCGGCGCTCCCCTTCTCGTCGCTGGACTCACCACCTTCGGTCACCTCACCTGGCGAGGTGTTTTTTTGATCGTAGGTGTACTTACTATTCCGGCATTCCTCTACGCGCTCCGTTTACGGGATCCTGGCTTTGGGACCTACGACGAAGCGGCGTTGCGCCAATCAGTGAGCGGAGTTCCGAGCTCCAACGAGCTGGCCGATGACGACGTTCGCCTCGGGTTCTTCGAAATCGTCCGCCGGCTTTTCCTGATTCCGACGGTGAACCGGATCCTCGTCGGTTGGGCCGTCCTCGGCATGTCGTTCGTTCCACTCTCGACGTACCTTTCGTTCTTCCTCGCCGATCGATGGAAGATGGGCCCCGGCGCTCGTGCGTTGTTCGCCGCGACGTTGCCGGTCTTTGCCCTCATCTCGCTCCTGACCACCAGCCGACGCGGCGAGTCGATGATGGCCAAGGACCCTGCTGCGTTGCTTCGCCGAGCAGCGTGGGGCATCGGAACCGGCGGTGTGGCAATTTCACTTGTTCCCTATGTTCCGGGGAACACCTGGAAGAGCCCCTGGTTCGTCGTCATGCTTCTCGTGTTCGGCGCCGGATACGCACTGCAGGGCATCGGGTTCCCATCGCTCGAAGCGTCTCAGCTCTCCATCATCCCCGCCTCCATGCGGCCCCACGCCGCGGCGCTCGCGGGCATCTTTCTCTCCGCCGTCGGTGGTGTCGGTGGCGTTCTGTTGCTCGGATCACTTGACCGCCGCTTCGGATCCGGCGCCGTTTTTGCGCCCATCGGCGTCCTGTCGATCGTCGCCGGACTCGTGCTGCGATCAGC
>JANLQX010000405.1:0-2448 GCA_031368095.1 Actinomycetes bacterium
GACTGATGAGATCGTGCATCGACTGACAGACGTGACCGTGGTGCTCGGCCGTCGCTGCTGGTCGTCGTCGAGGGTTTGAGTGACCTTGTTGGTGCAGCGCACTTGTCGTGGGGCCAATCGGTACGCCTCTTGTCGATGCCATCAGCCGGGGCGCGCATGCCGGACCTGGACGAGTATCTCGACGGCATCGGCTCTGTCGTGATCGCTGTCGACGCCGACGCGCCGGGTCGTCGACTCTCCTTGAACCTTTGCGAGGCGCTCGGAACGTGTGGTGTGGATGTTGTTGACTTATGTCCGCCGTCTGCTTTCAAAGACCTGGACGGCTGGCGCCAAGCCGAGAGCCGCGTACTCGACCGCGCCGTCGAAGCTGCAACCGAGGGTCATGCTCTGCCTGGAGATTCGTCGACGGGTTGGGTTGAGGTGAAGTGGTCGGCCCGTCCTGCGCGCGCCGCGCCGGGTCAGATGGTGTCCGACGTAGAGATGACCGAGCTCGACTGGTTGTGGCCGTCATGGATCCCGATCGGTTTCGCCACCGTGCTGGCCGGGCGTGGCGGCATCGGCAAAGGCGTGCTCGTAGCCGATCTACTCACCAGAGTCACACGGGGAACCTCATGGCCCGACGGCACACACTCGCGGCGTGGTGGAGCGCTCATCATCGCGGGTGCCGGTGAGGACGACGCCGCGCACGCGTGGGCACCGCGGCTCGTTGCCGCCGGTGCTGATATTCGTCGGGTCAGGGTCGTTGAACACGTCGACGGTCGCCCACCCGCCCTACCCGATCACCTGACACAGTTAACCGGCGCGCTCGCAGCACTACGCGAACGAATAGGTGAACGCGAACCAGTCCTGGTTGTGGTCGATTCTCTCGCTGGTTGTTCGAGTGCAGACATCGTGAAATCCCATGAGGCCCGATCGGTGCTCGGCCCGCTCGGCGACTGGGCCAAAACGAACCAGGTCGCGATGTTGATCGTCGCGCACTCGAACAAGATCCGGCCCGGAACCGGCGGCCAAGCATCCGATCAGATCTCCGGATCAACGGCCGTGGTTGATGCTGCCCGCTCCGCGATCGTGCTCGCTCACCATGCTGATGACATGGATCTCGGCGAGGACGAACGCCGACGTGTTGTCGCACCCGTCAAAGCAAACCTGTCACGACGTGCGTCGGGGTTTCTGGTGACGATCAGTCAAGGCGAAGCGCGCCTGCCCGACGGTCGAGTGATTGGTGCGCCGGTGTTGCGATGGGGCGAACGGGTTGAGGTTGCCGACCGTGCCGTGATGGCATCTGACGGGCCGCTCGAACGCGACCGCAATGACGCCGAAGCATGGACCCGCCACGCGCTCGCTGACGGTCCGCGGCCGGCCGCTGAAGTCCTGGCGTTTCTCGTCTCAGAGTTCGGGATACCACGCCGAACCGCGCAACGTTTACGGGAACGAATCGGAGCGGTCATCGAGTTCGAACCCGGCGCGCAACCACCCAAAAGACTGTGGCGCCTCACCCCCGAGGCGCCACGAGGCGCCACCGAAAATATGTAGGAACTATCTGGCGCATCGTCACCCCGCCAACATCGAATCGAAACCGCAGGACCGCCACCACCGGTACTTCCCCAAGCCCGGATGGCAGCGGCCCCGCTGCCCTCCTACCGAGACCAAAGACCGGGTCGGGCGCCGGGGCAAGGGACGACCGAAGGTCGAGCGAAACCCGTAGCGAACGCGCAGGCCTACAGCGACCCTCGCGGCGACGAACGAACCGGTCCAGCCCTTCACGTCGTGTCCCCGAAAAGTCGTAGTCGACCTCATTTGTGGCCCTCAGAAGTTCCGGCTGACGGGCGATGGAAATGCCAGGGGCGAGTTGGCCCGCGGCCTGATCCGTAGACACCCTTCTCCTTCCGTGAGAACGCTTTGACGGAAGCAGACGGAAGCCGGCTGAAGTCTGGTAACGACTAGCTGTACCTTGAAAGCCGTTCGTGACCGTCCCGAGGGCGTGGGGGCATAGCGCTCGGGTGCAGCGTGCTGATCTGGCTCCTTGGCTGCCGGGAATGCCCCGATGTGAGACGAGGCTCGCGCCGTGCCAGCCGCCGTAAACAACCTGAGCACGGCGGCGTTCCAAGGCCGAGCGATCGCTAGCCGACGTCGATTGCTAGCCACCTCATGTTGAGGTGCGGGCGGCTTTCCCAGCACAAGCTGAACGCGGATCGGCCTTCTTCGGTCCTCAGAACAACCCGATAACGATCATCGCTGTCAGATCAACCGGATCAGGACGGGTGATCATCTTCAGACCTCGGCGACCCGCCTCCCGATGGCCTTCGCAGACCCCCCGCCAACATAGACTTGTCGCGTGGCGGACCGAAGCTTGGGACTAGGAGCCAGCTCTTACTTTCTGCGCATCGACCATTGCCCAGCCGGACGACGCCCTTAACCTTGAACGGTTTCGCTGATGGCCCGCGAGCA
>JANLQX010000445.1:0-1732 GCA_031368095.1 Actinomycetes bacterium
CGCGCTTCATCTACGGCGGGTATGGCTACTTCGATAATATGAATTATTTTTTTGCTAGCAATGGGTTCGACATTGTGGATCGCACCTCCATGGCCGCGTCGGAAATCCACTTTTCCAACGTGTGGGGGGTAGCGGATGAGGATCTTTTCAGCCGGGCCTTAAAAGAAATGGATCTGTCTCACGCCAACGGCAAACCTTTTTTCCATCTCATCATGACCACTTCAAACCACCGGCCTTTCACCTACCCGGCGGGCAGGATCGACATACCTTCACATACCGGTAGATCAGGTGGCGTCAAATATACGGATTTCGCCATCGGTCAGCTGATAGCGCAGGCTCGTGGCAAGCCCTGGTTTAACAATACGCTATTCGTCGTCATCGCCGATCATTGCGCAAGCAGCGCAGGGAAAACCCAATTGCCAGTGAATCGCTACAAAATTCCGCTGATAATTTATGCACCGCAACATATCAAGCCGCAAGTTATCGATAGATTGACTAGCCAAATCGACTTCGCGCCCACCCTCCTAGGCATTCTTAATTTTAACTATCGCAGCAAATTCCTCGGCTACGACATTCTGCGGCTGCCTCCAGGACGCGAGCGTGCGTTCATCAGCAATTATCAAGAAATTGGATACATTGAAGATAGCACTTTGACTGTGTTATCGCCGAAACGAGGCCTAGCTGCCTATAGCGTCAACTTCAATAATGGCGACGCGGTAAAAATACCCCCCGTTGCGGCGGATGTGGCGAATTCAATCAGCTACTATCAGGGCGCCAGCTACCTGTTTCAGAATCGGCTGAATCGGTGGCAGCCCTGAAACCGGGCGCGAATCAAGCGTTGAGCCCAAGGATATATTTTGCGTTGACAGTCGTGGCCTCTACCACATCTTGCATCGATAGCCCGCGCAAACTAGCAAGTGTGGCTGCGATAGCCGGTAAATATTCTGGGCTATTGCGTTGTTTGTAAGCAAACGAAGGTGAAATGTCTGGCGCATCCGTTTCCAGCACAATAACCTCTAGCGGCAATTCCGCTGCAAGCCGGCGTAAATTCAAAGCACGCGTGTAAGTCATCGCACCGCCAAAGCCCAACTTGAAATTCAATTTGATGAATTCCCCCGCCTGCTGGGTGCTGCCATTGAATGCATGCGCGATGCCGCCTTTAAGTTTAAAGCGGCGCAATTGTTTCAACACTTGGTCATTAGCTCTGCGTACGTGTAACAGCACAGGCAGATCAAATTCCTTTGCGATTTTTAACTGCTCTACAAAATAAAACTCCTGCTGCGCCGCATCAAGTTCTGGCACAAAAAAATCTAACCCGATCTCCCCCACCGCAATCGGCCGATGCGTTTCTATTGCCACTCGCAGTGCGGCCAGATGCTCCGGTTGATGGCTATGGATATACATGGGATGTAACCCCAGTGCCGGGTAACATCCCGTATAAGATGTGCGAGTTGCGATGACCGCATCAAAATTAGCACGCTCCACCGCCGGAACCACGATCGCGCTTACGCCCGCGCTGTGAGCCCGTTCCACCACCGCATCCCGATCAAGGTCGAATTCAGCGGCATCCAGATGACAGTGTGTATCTATCATTAATTATCTTTTCCACTCGTTTGAATTGCGATCCCGCTGCATTATAAAAAGTCTATTTTATTTGGCGCAAGAGTTTGCGCACCGGCGCAGGAATAGCAGCACTCAACGCGTCATCCAGATTGATCCACAGATGGTCGGC
>JANLQX010000476.1:0-1964 GCA_031368095.1 Actinomycetes bacterium
GCCACAACGACGTCTGCCTCGAGAACGTCGTCTTCCGTGATGGAGCAGCCGTTGGGCTCATCGACTTCGACTACGCAGCGCCTGGACGAGGTGCCTATGACCTGGCGCAGTTCGCCAAGATGTGCGTTCCGCTCGACCGGCCGGCGAACATCGCCACGCTTGGATGGAACACGCCCGACCAAGTCGGGCGGCTTCGGGTCATTGCGGACGCGTACGGCATCGCCCCTGGAGGCCGTTCCGAGTTCCTTTCTGCGATCGAAGACGCGATGACAATCGGTGCGGCGTTCGTCGAGCGGCACTTCGTTGCGGGGGAACCCGGTTTCGTCGCCATGGTCGAGCGAAGTGGCGGCCTCGACCGTTGGGAGAGGCAACGGTGTTGGTGGCGCGACCACTTCGCCGAGTTCGAAGCGGGGCTCCGCGCCCGAACCTGACCATCAGCCATTGCAACCGCGCTGGCGGACGACCCGCCCACGTTCGATGTGCCCCGGGTTGGAGACGCCATTTCAACTTGCTGCGAACGCACGCCCGGCGAACATGCGAGAAATGCGCCGAAACCCCTTGACAATCTCGCGAAAATGAGCGAACATATGTTCGTACTCGAAAGAGAGAGGAGGAGACAGATGGACCCGGAGAAGACCCAATCATCACCGTGGGCGCACCTGTGCATTCCGGTGATCGAGCCAACTGGATGGTCCGTGGCGCAGGTCGATGCCGGCATTCGTTCGCTCGACCGGCTCCGTTTCGAGTTGGAAGCGGCCATGGCGTTGCTCGTCGCCAACCGTCCCGCCGATCGGGACGCCACCGCGTCGCTCTCTCGACTGAGCAACATCACGAATCGCGAGGCCCGCAAGCGGCGAGCAGTTGCGAGTGTGGTGGCCGCGCTTCCCGGGGCGCTCGACCTGCTCCGCACCGGAGCGCTGACGGTCGACCACATCGCCGCGCTCCGGCCGGTCGTTGAGGAGCCGGGCGCGCAGGAACTGCTGGAGTCCGGAGTCGAGATGTCCCCGGAGGACTTCGAGCGTGCCGTGCAGCAGTTCCGGCTCTCGCTCGAATCCGGCGAAACCACGGCATCCCGCCAGCACGGGGCACGGTCGTTGCGGTTCTCGAACGGACCTGACGGCATGATCCGACTCCGAGGACTCTTGGCACCGGTCGAGGGTGCCACGCTCGAGACGATCCTTGGTGCGATCAGCGAGGCGAACTATCGGCGAGACCACCCAGAACGCGCCCGCGTGGTTGGTGGCCACGACACCGACAGCCGCGACCAACGACTTGCCGACGCATTGCTGGAACTCGCAGGGATCCAACCATCTGGCCTGAAGTTGCCCCCGGTCAGCGGAGGCGGGAACGACCATCCGGATACGAGCGTTCCCGAACCGGCGATTGGCGTTCGAAGTCCGACGGTGCAGTCTCCGGCCCGGGTCACCACCTCGAAGCCCGCAACGGTCATTGTGTTCAACGTCGAACGCTTTCAGGCCGAGATGCTCGACCACGGGCCGATTCCGGTGACGCCGTCACTGTTCGATCCGATCAAACGTGACCTGTACTTCTGCTTCGAGAACAGTGTCGGCGAGGTGTTGAAGTACGTCCGCGGACGCCGGGAACCATCGCTCGTCCAGAAGCTCGCCGTCTGGGCACGCGACCTGCGATGCAAATACCCCGGCTGCGACGCCATCGCTTCCATGAGCCACATCCATCACGTCAACGAATGGCTCGCCGACCAAGGCTTCACCGACGTCGAAGTCCTCATCCTCCTCTGCCACGCCCACCACCAACACCTCCACACCAACCAGCTCACCGCCACCCGCGAGGCAAATGGTTCCGCCACCATCCGCCTCCGAGCGACCGGAGAACTCATCGCCACGGCGACTCGCACCCGCATTGCCGCCTGAGCAGCGAAAGTCACACGACCGACCGGCAGTCCGACCCGCCTCGGCGCGCCGACCACGAGCCAGCCACCACCG
>JANLQX010000478.1:0-1600 GCA_031368095.1 Actinomycetes bacterium
CATCGCGACGTTGGAAGCGGGCTTGGTCTGATCCCCACTTCCGACCCCGATTATTTCTTCGGAGCTCCGCCGTGGGCTTCTCTGAAAACGAATGTCCTCCTCCCGGGCATCTATACCCTCACATCTCGCTATTTCGGCGACGCCTACTTCAATGCGTCGACCAGTGCTGGGGTCGGCCTGACCGTGATCGCAGCGCCCCTCATTCCCGCTCCGCAATGTTCGTGCTCGTCGGCGAGTTCCTTCGGTAATTCCGTCGGCGCCAGTGGCCAGGCCTCGGTTGAAACCACTGGCTCGGGAGTCGCACCGGGCTCGGGTTTCGTCCAAGTGACGAATTCCTCGCTGGATACGAGCGGGCCGAGCCTGCCGTTTGGTCAGAGCGTCACATGGTCGAACGCACCGAGCCTGGGTAGCAGCACCACGGGGAGTGGGACGACCCAGGGTCAGGATTTGCAACTCGTGCAAATGAACGGAGACAAGAGCATCGCCCTCGTTGCGAGCGCCCAATCGACCTATCTGTTCGATCTTTACGACGCGGTCTACAACATCCGCGGCGGCGGCGGCGCGACGTTGACGCGCGATACCGCGACGGGCAAGTTGATCGCGACCGATGGCACCGGAAAGAGCTTCACCTTCTCCGATTTCACGTCGAGTACGCCCGGCAAATTTATCAGCATGGCCGACGCCGAGGACAACGCAACGGCCGTCACCTCCCGAAACTCCAGCGGCAACGCCACGGAGGTTCAGCAAACGACCGGTACGGGCGCAAGCGCCGTCACGGATTCGTTCGTCTACACCTACATTCCATCGGGCGTCAACGCGGGGCTTTTGGCGAGTGTTCTGGAGCGATTCAAGAAGGGGTCGTCTGGCTGGAGTACGCTCAAATCGGTGGAGTACACCTATTACGGCAGTTCGAGCGCCAACGGACAGGTGAGCGAAATCGAAACGATCGTCGACAAGAACTCTTCGGGCGTCGTCCTCGATACGACCTATCGACGCTACTTCACGTCGGGAACGTCGGCGGGACTTATGAAGTTTTCGTTCGGTTCGAGCGCCTACTCGCGACTGACGAGCGCTCTCGGCAGTTCCGTGGATGGCCTTTCGGACGCGGCCATCGCTCCCTACGCCGACAAACAACTCACCTACGATTCGGCGAAGCGCGTGACGGGAATTGTCGATGCGACTTCCGGGAGTTCGGCATTGAGCGGTGGCCTCGGGACGTACTCGTATGCGTACTCGTCCAACTCGGTCTCGGACGGCTTGCTCGACCCCAACGAGTGGAGCGACAAGACGGTCGAGACTCTGCCGGACGGCAACCAGAACCTCTATTACACGAACGCGTTTGGGCAGACGATTCTCAGCGTCTATCAGGACACCGCGACCTCCCAGCAATGGGCGACTTTCACGCGGTTCGATGCCGAGGGACGGGCGATCCTCATCGCGCAGCCATCGGCCGTGACCGGGTTCAACGAGTCGTACAAGGACCTCGTGAATTTCGGCGGCGGAACGACCTATCTCAGCGCTTCGGCCGGACTGATTTCTCTCAGCGTCTATGCGGCGACGACGACTGCCACGACGACGACGGCCGGCGATGTTGCCGGGT
>JANLQX010000505.1:0-2561 GCA_031368095.1 Actinomycetes bacterium
GGCAAAGCGAAGCGCGCGTACCACTGACGCCAACAACATCGGATCCAGCATGGAGGGCGTACCTCCACCGACGAACACCGTGTCAAACGTGGCGCCTCGTTGCGAAGCAGCGTGGATCTCGGTCAGGAGCGCGTCGACGTAGGCCTGATGAAGGTGGTGACGATCGGTGAAGACCGAAAACGAGCAGTAGTCACATCGATGGGCGCAGAACGGTATGTGCACATAAGCACCCAGCGAAGCCGGGAGCGGCGCCAAAGACGGCGGCTTAGTGGACGAGTTCGGCACCGAGCGCCGTCATTCGACCCTTGACCGTTTCGGCATCGGTGTCGAGCAGCGCCGCCAGCGAATTGAGATCCTCGCGGCGAATAGTCATGGCCGATCCGGCGCCGTCGGCGCGCTGGGCTCGGATCATCAGCACGTACCGAGACAGCAACGCCGCCTCTTGCGACGACATCGATTCCAGCGCCACGAGATCGATGGTGATGCCGCGTGCCGGCAACCGGCGGTCCGATTCGAACGCCCCCGGAGATCCCGGCGCTCCCGGAGAAACCGATGCCGCCGAACTGGCGCCGGTGAGGTCAATGATCGGCAATAACTGATCCACAGGCACCCCGTAAAACCGAGCGAGGCGTTGGAGACGGGGAACCGAAATGGCCCGTTCCCCTCGCTCGTAGGCGCCGAGAACAGAAGCTTTGAACTCCTTCTCGGACGATACTTCGACGTCATGCAGGGAGAGCCGTTGCGCGCGTCGAACGCCTCGCAAACGGAGCCCGACTTGGCGCGTGTAGTTGGCGTCAACGTCGAGTTCGTCGTCCATGGAGTACCTCGTGGTGGGCGGTGCGAGTGGTGGTACCGGTCGATGGCAGGGGAACACTGAACCGGGGAAAAGAACACGCTCCGTGGTGGCCAAGCGGAGAAGTTGGGTGAACTCCCCGTCGGTTACGCGCGCTGCGTGCAATCTTCAGGGTAGCGCACCGCCGTCCTAGAACGCGGGATTGCCTCGGCGATGCCGCCAATTGAGGAATCTGCCTACACCCGCATCAGGAGCGCTCCGGCCACAATGGCAGCCGTTTCGGCCCGCAGTGTCTGACCGGGCAGCCGAACAGCATCGGGCAACACCTCGCGCTCCTCCTCGGACCAGCCACCTTCGGGACCGATCAGCACGAGTCGATCGACTTCGGCCAGCAGGTCGCGGCCTCCCCGGTCGGCCCGCACAACGCCGGTCCGGCCCACCAGCGTGGCGAAATCGGTAAGGGGTTCCACGATCGGCAGCCAAGCGCCGCGGCTCTGCTCCAAAGCCGACACGGCAACGGCCTCCAAACGTCGACGGTTCCTCTCCCCTTTGTCGTCATCCCAGCGGACCACCGAACGAGCGGCCCGAAACGCCACGATCCGACGCACGCCCAACTCGGTCAGTTTCTGCACGACGACTTCGGGTTTGTCACTCTTCGTCAAGGCGAAGCCAATACCGACATCGAGCGGCTCGTCGACGAAGCTGACGTCCCCGGCCGTGTCCAGCAAGCCCGTTGACGAAAAGTCGGGACCCACGAGCCCCTCCAGCCAGCGACCTCGTCCGTCGGTCACCGTGACGCGATCTCCCGCCCGCAAGCGCAGCACGCGGGACAAATGATGGTGACTGTCGGCGCTCAGTTCGACCGAGCCACCCCGAACCGACGAATCCAGCGTCTCGGCCGCCACCAGCACGTGGGCGCGGGCATCGACAGCAGCCGGCCCCTCACCCGTGAAACGGGCCATCGGTCAGCGGAACTTGGAACGAATTTTGCCGAGAAGGCTTCGATCCGGAGGGGCCACCGGCTCATCCCGAAGTTCGGCGAGCGACCGCAGCAGGTCCTCTTGCTCCTTGGTCAGTTGGGTCGGCACGGCGACGATGACCTGCACCAACAGGTCGCCTCGACCGCGGCCATTCACGACCGGCACGCCGCGCTCGCGCAAACGGTAGACACGACCGGTCTGGGTACCGGCGGTAATGACCAGGTCCTCGACCCCATCAAGGGTTTCGTAGTTCAGATGAACACCGAGCGCCGCTTGGGTGACCGGCACCTCCAGCTGCTCCACGAGGTCCACACCCTGGCGTTGGAACCGGGCGTGTGGCGCAACTCGCAGGTGCACGAACAGATCACCGTTCGGACCTCCACGCGGCCCAGATGGACCTCGACCGGTGAGGCGAAGCGTGGTTCCGTCGTCGACCCCGGCCGGGACCCCCACCGGAAAGGTTCGCTGCTCCGTGCGCCGACCCTCGCCGCGGCACGTCGGGCACGGCGACTCGATGGTCTGGCCGGTTCCGCCACAACGACCGCACGCACTCGTGGTGACCATCTGCCCGATGAGTGACTGCCGGATCCGGCGAACCTCGCCTGTGCCTTCGCATTGGGTGCAGGTCGACGATGCCGTGCCCGGGGCCGCTCCGGTGGACGAGCACGCATCGCACGAAACGGGCAATCGAAGCGTGACTTCCGTGGTGACCCCGAAGACGGCTTCTTCGAACGTCAGCGATGCCGACGTTTCGGCGTCACCGCCACGCGGCGGACCACTCGGACGCG
>JANLQX010000012.1:0-3926 GCA_031368095.1 Actinomycetes bacterium
GCTCACCGGCAAGCTGCTCGCCGATGGGATGTCGCCCGCCCGGTCTGCCTCCGACGCCGACCTGGTGCTCGTCAACACGTGCGCCTTCATCGAATCCGCCCGCCAGGAATCCATTGACGTCACGCTGAGCCTGGCCGACGCCCGGAAGCCCGGAGCGCGCATTGTCGTCACCGGCTGTATGGCCGAACGCTACGGCGACGAACTAGCCGAAGCGCTCCCGGAGGTCGACCGAATCGTCGGCTTCGGCGGCGCCATCGAAGCCCCAGATCACGATCACGTTCACAGCCATGAGCGCGGCCTGCAAGCGAAGTCGACGGCCGTTCCGGTGGCCTTCGGCCGCACCCGGTCGGCGGCCACCGTTCCGGCCTTCGACCTCCTCAACCTTCCCCGACCGAAGTCGGCCGCGCCATGGGCCTATGTGAAGATTGCCGAAGGGTGCGATCGCACCTGTGGCTTCTGTGCCATCCCGTCGTTCCGCGGTCCCCAGCGCAGCCGCGACATTGCCCAGATCGTCGATGAGGTCGATGCCCTCGATGTCCAGGAGATCGTGCTGGTGGCTCAGGATCTGGCGTCGTACGGGAAGGATCGTCCGGGTGAGCTTGGTGCCGGTTCGATCGTCGGTCTCGTGCAAGCGGTGGCCGCCCGAGTCGCCCGCACCAGGCTCCTCTACCTCTATCCGAGCGACCTCACCGACGCGTTGATCGACGTGATCTGCGAGCACACCGGTGTGGCGTACTTCGACCTATCGCTCCAGCATGTCTCCAAATCGCTTTTGCGCAAGATGCGTCGATGGGGCGACGGTGACCGTTTCCTCCGACGCATCGAAGACATCCGCCGTCGCGAACCGTCGGCGGCGTTCCGGTCCAACTTCATCGTCGGCTATCCCGGCGAGACGGAGGACGATCACGACCAACTGCTGTCCTTCGTGCGCGAGGCCCGGCTCGACTGGTGCGGGTTCTTCTCCTACTCCCGCGAAGAAGGTACGTATGCATATGACCTTTCCGGCGCCGTGCCGGCCAACCTCGTCCGGGAACGTCTGGCGGAACTCACCGAACTGCAAGACGCCATCACCGCGCAGTCGCGAGACGAACTGATCGGTCTCGACATCGAAGTCCTGATCGACCGGCCTGGCATCGGGCGGAGCTTCCGAGAAGCCCCCGAGATCGACGGTGAAGTGCGAGTGCCGACCGGTCTCGTCCCTGGAAGCTTTCACACCGTTCGCGTTATCGGGGCCGAGGGTCCCGATCTCGACGCGGAACTCACACGGGCGATCGCTATGTCGGGCGGTTCCGTCGCAGGAACGGCGTGAGCGCCATCGACAAGCCGAGTCGTACCCCGAGGTTTGATGCTGGCGCGTTCGTCACTCCGGCCAACGCGCTCACGCTCGTCCGCATGGTCCTCACGCCCGTGATGCTGGTGCTCATCGCGTCGCTTCGCTACGACCTTGGCACGTTTGCGTTGTGGGTCGTCCTGTCGTGGACGGATTACTTCGACGGCATCCTGGCGCGCCGCTTCGGGACGACCCGCTCGGGTGCCTTCCTCGATCCCCTCGCTGACAAGTTCATGTCACTCGGGGCCATGATCGTGCTCGTCGTCAAGGGTGTCTACGCCTGGCCGTGGGTAGCGCTGATCGCCGCTCGCGAAATCGCCATCACCGTATACCGGTCGATGGTGGGAACGAAGGGCGTTTCGATTCCGGCTCGCCGGTCGGCCAAGTGGAAGACCTTCACGCAGCAGAGCGCGGTGGGGTTCTCGATCATGCCGTGGGTGGGCCTTCATGCCGCGTGGATCGGTCACGCCCTGCTGGTTATAAGCATGGTCCTCACGCTGGTAAGCGGTGGGCAGTACCTTGTCGCCGCCCGTCGACCCCAACCGGCCTAAGCGCGCTTACTTCTTTCCGGCGGCCGGTTTCTGCTTCGGCGGCGTGTACCGCTTGGAGGCCGGAGCCAGGGGCTTGCCGCTTACGGTTTCCGTCGCTGCCGTGCCTGCCTTCCTCGCCTTGCGAGCCAGATCAGCCGCGGTGCGAGGGTCTACGCCGAAGTCGCCGCGAGCGGTGCGGTCCTCGATGAGTTTGCGCCGCTCCGACGAGATCCGAAACGTGAGCCACAGCATGAGGGCGAACAGTGGCGTGCCGAAAATGACGAACTTGCCCCACGCCGGCCCGTAGACACACAAAATCGCACCGATACCGGCGAACATCCGATTTGTGCGCCAAGTCAACGCGGCGAAGGCCGCCACCAGGGCCAGGCTGATACCGAGCCACCACAGCCGGTCCATGCCGCGGGTGAACACCTGAATGAGGGTCATCGCCACCGCGCAATACGCGGCCGCCACGTAGGCCACATTGCGCTCCATGGGCTTGAGCCGCATCGTCTGCTTGGTCTCCTCCCGGTCAAGGAACACCCGAGGAGGGCGACTCTTTCGAGACTTGGCAGCGTTTGGTGTCCGATTGAGCAGTCCCACGCCCGCCACGCTACCTGCCCCCGCCGCATCGGCCCCTCGCCACTCCGGCCCGCCCCGCGCCCGCGCCCCGGCCCCGTCCCGCGCCCGTCCTGCGCAGATCCCCCTGGGGAGCGCGCACATCGCCGCCGTCTCCGCGCACATCGACCCAATCCGGCCGTCAGAGTCAAAGAATTGGTTGATGTGCGCGGGAATTGATGCGATCTGCGCGGTAGGGGGCGAGATGTGCGCGCACGAAGTGTGCGGGAATTGGTGCCATCTGCGCGGTCGGGGGCGAGATGTGGCGCGCGGCGCCGGTCGGGCGCGTAGGGCGGAGGCTCGGGCAGGATGGGGACATGCGCTGCGAGGTTGTTGCTGTCGGAACCGAACTGCTCCTCGGGCAGATCGTGGATACGAACTCGTCGTGGATGGGAGAGCAACTCGCCGCCGCCGGCATCGACTCGCACTTCCAGACCAAGGTGGGGGACAACCTGGCGCGCATCGTGTTGGCCCTGCGGACTGCGCTCTCTCGCAGCGACGCAGTGATCTGCTGTGGTGGTCTCGGTCCGACCCAGGACGACATCACGCGCGAGGCCATTGCCGAAGTGATGAACGTCGAGCTCGTTCGCAACGACGACATCGTCGACGTGATTCGGAGCATGTTCGCCTCGCGGGGCCGCGAGATGTCGGAGAACAACGCGCGTCAGGGCGACGTGCCGAAGGGCGCGTCGATCATTGCCCAGACGCGCGGTACCGCTCCCGGGCTCATCTGTCCCGTCGGCAAGAAGGTGATCTACGCCGTGCCCGGCGTGCCCTACGAGATGCGCGACATGGTGGAGCGGGTGATCGTCCCCGACCTGGTGGCGCGCAGCGGTCAGGTCGCCACCATTCGGAGTCGGGTGCTCAAGACGTGGGGTATCGCCGAGTCGACATTGGCCGAGCGGATTGCATCGCGCCTCGAGCTCCTCGACGTTGTCGGCGCTCCCCCGCTCACGATCGCCTTCCTGGCCAGTGGCATCGAAGGGATCAAGGTGCGGATTACGGCGAAAGCGGCGTCGGGCGAGGAGGCAGCAGCATTGATCGACGCCGAAGAGGTCGAGGTGCGAGCGATCCTTGGCGACCTCGTCTTCGGCACCGATGACGACACGATGGAGTCGATTGTCGGTCGTGCGCTGATTGGCCGTGGATGGACGCTCGGACTGGCCGAGTCGGTTACCGGAGGGCTCGTCGCGTCGCGCTGTGTGAACGTACCGGGAGCCTCAAACTGGTTCCGCGGGGGTGTCGTGAGTTACGCCTCCGACGTGAAGTTCGATGTCCTCGGCGTGACACCCGGCCCGGTGGTGTCGGCGGCGGCCGCACTCGAAATGGCCCGCGGTGCCCGGCGGGTTCTCGGGGCTGATGTCGCGCTTGCGTTGACCGGCGTGGCTGGGCCGACGGAGCAGGAGGGCCGAGCGGTTGGCACCGTCTTCGTGGCCGTGGTGACGCCC
>JANLQX010000059.1:0-7488 GCA_031368095.1 Actinomycetes bacterium
AGCGGCTGGCGAAGTCGAGACCACTGTTCCCGAAGGAACTGACCGGTGCGTTGCACCGTGAGCCGGTCGGGTCCTATCCGACCAAGGCATGGGATGGCGGACTTGGAACGTGGACCCAGATGCCTACGGCTAGCAACCCGGGGATCGAGGCCGACGAGACCACGGGGTATCTGGTCGCGGAGTACCTGTCGTTCGCCGTCGCCGACGACGTCCGCAACCCGTTCTCGTCGACGAGTGATCTGCGAACCGGTACGTTGTGGCCGCCCGGTGAGCGCCGTTTGCCCGGGACGCCGGTCCCGGTGACGTTCGCCAACGCGGTCGACAATGCCGTGGACCTCATTGGTTCGGCTGGCTCAGCCATTCCTGACTGGAATCTTGATGCCGACCGGGGCATGGCGTGGCTGACCTGGCAACATGCCGGCCCGACGATTTCTGACCCGATGGCTGTGCAGGGGGAGTCATGACCGCGTCGACGAAGCCTCGCAAAACGCCAACCCCCGGTTCGCACGATGGCGACAAGGGCGACAAGGACGAGAAGGACGTCGTCGCCGAGATCGACCGGACCCGAGACGAGGCAACGGACCAACGGCGGCGCGAGTACGACGCATACCTTCGCCGGCTCGCAAAGAGTGGGTCGCGAGGGCAGGACGGCAACGAGGGCGGACGACTCCCTCCGATCAGTCCATTTCTCGTGATTCGAAATGCGTTGCCTGACCTCGGCGCTCGCCCAACTCCTCCCGGCTTCAACTTCTGGTCGTCGCCCGACATCTGGGTGGATTCGAGTGATCCGTTCGGGAATCCGGTTGCCGGGGAGCCCAACGTCATCAACGCGAGAGTCCTCAATCTCGGTTCATTCCAGGCAGTACCTGTGCAGGTCGACTTCTTCTGGGCTGATCCGTCGCTCGGTCTCGTACCCGCCTCGATGCACCATTTGGGCACCGAGTGGGTCGACATTCCGAGCATGACGAGCGCAGTCGTGTCGTGCCCCACGCCGTGGGTTCCCGTCGTGGTGAACGGTGGCCACGAGTGCGTCATCGTCCAGTGCAGCAACTGGATCCTCGATCCCATCACGCAGCCGTTCAATCCCGTGGCCGATCGGCATGTGGCCCAGCGCAATCTGCATGTGCTGGCGGCGACGCCGGGAACGAAAGCGGTCTTCGACCTTCGCTTGAACAACGCCTTTCCCTTTTCCGTGACCGCTGCCGTCGACGTTTCTATCCGGCACCTGCGACTACGCGAGAAGCTCGAACCGGCGGGCGTTGCGGCGGCGGCAGTGTCGTTCCTTCAGCAGAATGAGTGCCGGCCCGACGCGCTCATTGAGCGATATCCCAAGGGTTCGCTCGGACACCGAATCGGTCGAGCGGCGAGTCGCCGCGCCGAACGTCATCCCGAGCTTGTGGCCACGGACGACTTCGAGGTTGCGGGTCGCTTCGGTTCTATCGAGATCAACGCGACGATCACCGAGAAGGCTGGGAGGCTGCAGCCGAGCGAGGGGGCGTCGTTCGCCGCGGACTTCTCGCGTCACGCCGCCCAGAACACGCTCCATCGATCAGCAGCGAAAGCAATGGAGCTACTGACCACGGATTTGCGGCCGAGCAGCTATGCCACCGCAGCTGTGGTGTTGGTGGTTCCCGAAAGGCTCGCTGACGACGAGATCCTCGTTGTCGAACTCGCCCAGCGCGTCGGCGAAATCGTGCTCGGCGGGTACACCGTGGTGATTGCACCGAGCACCTGAACCATTCGAACCGGCAAAGAAAGAGATGTGATGAATTCCAAAAACGAAGACCTCCGCGAGCTGGTTATCGACCAAATCGACGACGCCCGTGACCTCTATGAGCTTGCTCGGCAGATGGAAAAATTCCTGCCGATCGAGTCGTTCAAGCACCTTGACGCGCAAGTTGGAGATCGCTCCTTGCGCTTTCGGGACACCGAATTTGACCTTCGGTCACTCGGCCATCTGATTCCCCCGATTGCATTTCCCGTGATGTCGTTGAGCGGACTCGTCGAACGGCTCGGAGAGGTGATGCGGCTTGTCCCGCCCCACCTCGGTGTCGATGTCGAATCCGAGAGCGGAGCTCGCCGAGTGCTCCGCAGTCAAGGTCCGCTCGGCATGTTCGGTGTCTCCAGGCCGCAGAACGCGGTGGGCGTTGCGGTCACCTCCGGGTTGACGCCGCCCACCGCGCCGTCCATCCCCGCTACCGCTACCGCACCCTAAGGACCTGTCATGGCACTCATTGGAGGCGTTATCCGAAACGCCGCGAATCACTACGCAATCTGGGGGGCAAGCGCAATGCCGACCGGCGGAAGTTTCAGCAACTTAGTAAGCGCCGATGGCAACGGTATCTGGAACGCGCTCTGGGGCTACGAGGGAATCAGCGTGACCCACTCCGCCTCGGGTTACAACCCGGTGGCGGTGAACTACGTGCAGTCCGATATTGCGTGGTTCGCTGACTATCAGTCCTATGGATATTGGAAAGTTGTTGAGCTCACTGCGGCCCCGCAACAGCCCTCTAGCTGCTTCACTGGCCCGACCAAGGTCCTGATGGCCGATGGTGACGAGCGAGCGATCGCCGATGTTGGCATTGGTGATCGAGTCGCCGGGATGAACGGAACCATCAACATCGTCGTCGCCGTCGAGAAACCACTGCTCGGCACCCGCCGGCTGTATTCGTTCAATGGCTCGGACCCGTTCGTCACCGCCGAGCATCCATTCATGACGGACCGCGGATGGTGCAGTGTCGATCCGGCTGCCCTGCGAGCCGAGGGCTGCCTCCTCGACGTCTCGGCGCTCCGAACCGGAGCTCGCCTGCTGTGTGTTGCGTCCGTCGGCGTGTTGACGTCGAGTGCCGGCGCGCATCTTGACGTGTCCTTCGAGCACGAAGCACTCCGTTCGCTGGAATCGGTCGAGGCCGACCCGGCGACGCAGCTGCACAACCTCCTGCTCGACGGCGACCATTCGTATGTCGCCGATGGTTTCGTCGTGCACAACAAGCCGAGCTCGCACTGATTGCGGTGGATCTCCTGACGATGTCGGCGGCCGCACTCGGCCGCCGACAGTTGGACGCGCTCGACGCGGTCGTCCCCCACGGCTCGATCGGACGTCATCGACGCATACGGAACGCAACCGTTGATGCGCTCGCCATCATGGATCAGTTGGCGCAGCGCGCCGATTGGCTTCGGCCCCTGGTCGAGGACCTCTCTCGTCTTGCCAACGAGGACGGTCGGTACCAGTTTCTCAACGCCATTCCCGACGGTCCCGTTCTCGCCCTCAGCCGAGCTGTCGCCTTGGAGGAAGCACTCTTCGGTTCGAGATCCGATGCGGTAGCTGAACTCGCGCTCCAGATGGGCATGTTCACCCTGCTGCTCGACGGCTTGCTCGACGAGGCACCGGCGGATCTCGCGCCGGCGAGCAGGTGGCTTCGCTACGCAATGAATCCGACGCAGTGGGGTGGGCCAGGAATCGCCGAGTTTCGCTGCCCCGAGCTTCCCGTCACCGATGCGTTGTGCTGGTTGACCAAGTCGATTATCGAGACGGTGATCGCCTCCCTGGGTTGGGGCGACGAGGTCGTTCGTGAGCAGTTCTCGTTGGCCACGGTTGGTGCGTTTGCGGCTGAGCTCGACAGTGTTGCCCTCGCCACCATGAGCCACGGCCCGCCTCCGGGTGACCTCCGCGAGCGCATACTGGCGAAGTCGACAGCCCCGATTTGGGCCGGCGCCCTACTACCAGCGTGTGTGCACGGCTGGCCCACCGGAATCGACCCGTCTGCCTTCGAGGGGCTGGCCCGCTCCATCGGAGCTTTCGGTGGTTGGGTCGACGATGTAGTGGACGTGGCCGAGGACCTCCACGCCGGTCGGTGGAGCCTGGTGACTCTCGAGATCTATCTGAGCATGGGTGCTCGGTCCGCTGCTGACACCTGTGGTGACTCGAGGTCGATGGTGGCCCGCGCGTTGTGTTCGTCCAGTGTGCACTCGGGGATCGCGTCGATCGGCGCCGAAAAACTGCGGCGAATCTCGGCATCGCTGGGGATTCTCGGAACCGACGCTTCGGGCGTGCTGCTGGCCCTATCGGATATGGCGCAAGCGTGTCTATTCGTCCCTCAGAGCGCCGCACGAACCGCATGAGCGACACGGCTTCACTGCGGCCGGCGGCAGAGCGTCGGGGGCGGCCGGACGCGTCCACCGTGAACTGCGTCGTGGTTGGTGCGGGTCCGGGCGGGTGCGCCGCGGCCGCCGCGCTCTCGGCGAGCGGCGTTGACGTCGTCGTCGTCGAGCGAGGCAGTCGGGGAAAGGACAAGGCGTGTGGCGACGCATTCCTTCCGGACGCCGTGGAGCACCTCCACCGATTGGGCGTCTCGGCGGCCGCCACGGACTCGCTCGTCAGGCCGTTTGACGGCGTGGACCTCTGGGACGGAGAACGTCGCCTGTGGAACGTGCGCTTGCCCTCTCCAGGATGGGTGGCGCCCCGGGTGATCATCGATCAGATGTTGCGTGATCGGATCGCCGAGCAAGCGACTGTTCTCTATGACCGCATCGTCCGGTCTGTCCAACGACGCAACGGTGGCTGGCTGGTGGCGGTCGAGTCGACAGCCGTTGGCTCGGAGGGTGAATCGACGATGCTGCGGTGTGATGGCGTCGTTCTCGCCACCGGATCGGCCACTCGACTGGCTCGATCAGTCGGATTGGCCCCGCACGCCTGTATCGGCACATCGGCGACGATGTACGCGCGTCGCAATTTCGAGGCCAAGCGTGACTCAGTGCCGCGGCGGCGAGGGGAGTCGATCGATTTCCATTTTGGCGTGACGGACTTCTGCGGCTACGGCTGGGTCTTTCCGGTGGACGATCTCACGATCAATATCGGCGTGTGTTCGCTTGCGGTGCGGCGTCGACCGCTCGCCGGTCTTCTCGCATTGTTCGCCGCCGATCGGGGATGGCAACCGTTCGGTTTGCTTCGAACCGGCGCGGCACCGATGTGGACGGGATCGCAGACGACCTGGCACCACGACGATGGCGTCGCAGTCTGTGGCGACACCGCTGGGCTGGTTGACCCGCTGAGCGGCGAGGGAATCGGGGTCGCTCTGGAATCCGGTGCCCTCGCCGGTTCCGCAATGGCCCGCCATCTGGCAGGAGAGCGGAACGCGTTGGTCGACTTCAGCACCGAACTCCGCCGACGGATGGATGATCGGACAGCTGAATCGCCTCACCGGCGCGTTTGGTCGACCTTGGTCGGCGGTTGACCGCGGCGCCACTTCGCCCGAGTAGAGCGGGTTGACCCCTAGCCTCACTGGCGCATGCCGACCATCTCCTTTCTGACCGACTACGGCCTGGCCGACGAGTTCGTCGGGGTCTGTCGGTCGGTGATCCGTCAACTGGCGCCAGACACGATGGTGATCGACGTGAGCCACGACGTCGCCGCCCACGACGTGCGGGCCGGATCGCTCACGCTGGTCCGCGCCGTGCAGTACCTGGCCGACGGAGTCGTGCTGGCGGTGATCGATCCGGGGGTGGGCACGGCCCGTCGGGCGATTGCGGTGGAGGCCGGTCCGATGGTCTTCGTGGGACCTGACAACGGGCTCCTGGCGCCCGCCGTGGCGATGCTCGGGGGGGCGACCCGGGCCATCGAACTCACCAACGACGAGCACCATCTCAGCGCCCCGGGCGCCACGTTCGCCGGCCGTGACATCTTCGCCCCCGTGGCCGCGCTCCTCTCGACGGGTGTTGACCTGACCGAGTTCGGGCCGACGATCGACGCCGCTGGCCTCGTGCCCGGGATGGTGCCGCTCACCCGTAGAGACGACGACGGCGCCGTTCACGCCGAGGTCCTGTGGGTCGATCGATTCGGGAACGCCCAACTGAACGTGGACCCAGATGAAATCGCCGACCTCGGTGACGCCATCTCCATCGAATTCGGCACGACCACCCGCACCGCCCGTCTGGCGACCACGTATGCCTCGATCGGGACCGGCGCCATCGGCCTGGTGACGGATTCCTACGGCATGCTCGCCGTCTGCCTCGACCGTCGACCGGCCTCCACCGATCTCGGCCTGGGAGCCGGCACTGCGGTGGTCCTTCGTCGCCCCGATCGCTGACCGACCAGACAGGTGTCGGCGTCGCAAGCGCGCGAGACTTCCGGGCGATGCGACCAGCCACAACCATTGTTCTCGCCGTTCTTCTTGTTGCCCTGTTCGGGGCCGCCATCATTCAGTTCATCGGCGGGGACCTCACCGGCGGCGGGTCGACGGGCCGCATCGCCCCAACCACGACCGTCGGCAAAACCGTCGACACCACCGCGGCCGGCTGAATGAACCTCGCTCTGCTTCTGGTCGCCGGATCCTCGCGTTCACTCTCACTCTCATGAACCTCGCCACGATTATCGGGACCCACCCCGCCGATGCTCCCGCCCTGCGTTTCGGCGCCGATGTCGTTTCCTATGGCTCGCTCCGGGCTGGCGTCGGCGCCCTTCGGGGCGGACTGATCGGCCGAGGACTCAAGCCGGGCGACCGGGTGGTGCTGGTCATGTCGTCGGGTCGACAGTTCATTGAGTCGTACTTCGCCGTTCTTGGAGCTGGTGGCGTGGCCGTGCCGCTGAACCCGCAAAGCCCCACCGCCGAACTGGTCCGCGAGATCGACGCCGTGCGTCCGACCATGCTGATTACCGGTCCCATGGGCACCGCAGTTTTGGCCGGACATCTCGACGGCTTCGACGGGCTCACGGTGATTGCGCCCCGAAGCGCTGGGTTCGACGGTGCCATGGCGTTCGAAGATGTGGCCGCCGGAACGGCCGTACCGATCGTGGAGCGCGTCGACGCCGACCTTGCTGCGCTCATGTTCACCAGCGGCACCGCCGGGTCGCCGAAAGCGGCGATGCTCACCCACGGGAACCTTCGGGCCAATCTGGAACAGATGCAGGCGCTCGGTGAGGGTCAGCTTCGGTCGAGCGACGTCGTGTACTGCATCCCGCCCCTGTTCCACATCTACGGCCTCAACGCCACCATGGGCGTCACGCTGGCGGCCGGGGCCTGCCTCGTCCCCGTCGACCGATTCGATCCAATGACAACAGTGGCGGCCGTCGAATCGGCAAAAGTCACGATTCTGGCTGGTGCCCCTCCGGTCTACGACGCGCTCGCCCAACTCCCCGCCGATGCGGCCACCAAGGCTCAGTTCGCCTCGCTCCGTCGGGCGGTGTCCGGGGCCTCGAAGCTCGACCCGGCCACGGGCCGCGCCTTCGTCGAGCGGTTTGGCGTGCCGGTGAGTGAGGGGTACGGCCTGACCGAGGCATCTCCGGTCGTCACCTCGGCCGTGAGCCTCACACCCAAGGCAGGGACCATCGGGGTGCCGTTGCCTGGCGTCAGCGTCCGGCTCGTGGACGAGTCCGGTGGCGACGCGCTGGTCGACGATTCCGGCGAGGTCTGGGTCAAGGGTCCCAATGTCTTCCCGGGCTACTGGGAGGATCCCGAAGCCACCGCTCGTGTCCTGACCGCCGACGGCTGG
>JANLQX010000118.1:0-37104 GCA_031368095.1 Actinomycetes bacterium
CCAGCGACTCGATGACTTCCCACAAACCCTGTCGACTGGCCGGGTCGAGACCGGTCGTGGGCTCGTCGAGCAGAAGCACCGGTGGACGGGTGACGAGAGCGGCCGCAAGGTCGAGGCGACGGCGCATGCCACCGGAATACGTGCGGGACGGACGGTTGGCGGCATCGGAGAGGGAGAACTGCTCCAGCAGCACGCGGGCCCGATCGGTGGCGACGCTCTTGGCCAGGTGGTTGAGCCGACCGACCAGCGTGAGGTTCTCCTGACCGGTGAGGTTCTCGTCGACAGCGGCGTACTGACCGGCCAGTCCGATGTTGCGTCGAACCGACTCAGGATCAGTCGCCACATCATGACCGGCGACGACCGCGCGACCAGAGTCTGGTTTGAGAATTGTGGTGAGGATACGGACGGCTGTGGTCTTGCCCGCGCCGTTGGGGCCGAGGAGACCGAGCACGGTGCCGGTGGGAACGTCGAAGGAGACGCCGTTGAGTGCTCGCACCTCTTTGAAGTGTTTCACCAGGCTCTCGCCCATGATCGCGGTAGACATACCCTTCACCTTACTCGATAGTTTATATAAGTCAACTATCTATTTTACTCGATGGTTGGTACTATTTGACCATGGTGGGTGCCAAACAACCAACGGAGCCAGACCTCACGTGGGCTCGCATGCTGTCGTTGTTCGTGGAGCGTCGAGACGCCATGTTCGTTACCCTGACCGCGCACGGTCTCACGCCACCGCACGCCCATGCCCTGTCGGTTCTCGCCGACGGACCGGTGAGAATGCGGGACCTGGCCGATCACATGATGTGCGACGCGTCGTACATCACGTCGATCGTCGACCGGCTCGAAGAGGCTGGCCTGGCCGAGCGCCGTTTGAACTCGACCGATCGTCGGGTTAAGGAGATCGCGCTCACCACGAAGGGTCGGCGGGCCGCCCAACAACTGCGGGCCACCATGACCGAGCCACCGACCCAGTTCGCCCGACTGACGAAAGCGGAACGGGCGCAGTTAGCAGCGGTGATCGAACGACTCGTACCCGAGGTCGCCAACCTTCCGGACCCATTCCGACCGACACCGAAGCCGAACCCCTAACGGGGTCGGTTCACTCCCTCAGGCGTTGAGTTCGATGAGCTCGCTGCCTTCGTGGCGGGCGTCGGCGTCGCTACTGAGCAACGCACCGTGGAGTCCCGACGCAATGGCCCCCGTCAGGAAGAACCCGACGGGAAAAATGGCGACCATAAAAACAATGAGGGTGATGGCACCAAGCACGAAAGATCCTTACGGGGCCGTGACGCCAGCCGCGCCGGTGTAGGCCCAGAACTCGATCTCGACCTGAGCTCCCAAGGCCATGGTGACGTTGCCCACCGTCGAGCGGGTCGGACGGTGGCCGGCGAAACAGTCGACATAGGCGGCGTTCATGGTGGCGAAATCGTCCATCGACGTGAGGAACACGGTGCACTTGGCCACGTCGGTCAACTTGGCGCCGGCCGAGGCAAGAAGTCTCTCGGCATTTTTGAAGACCTGGCGGGTCTGACCGTCGACCCCGCCGTCGACGAGGGCGCCGTCGACCAGACCGAGCTGACCGGACAGGATCACCCAGTCACCGGCGCGCAGAACGGGGGAGTACGGACCGACGGGCTTCGACATGGACGCGAGCGTAGCGGCGGCTCGGCGGGACCAGCAGATTTACCTCGAAGCAACGCTTCGAGGTGAGGCGGTCACGTTGGTGGGGGCAACCTCTCTCGCTTCAGACTCGCGGCGCCTAGCGGCGCCAGGCCGTCAGCTGAAGGAGTTGCCGCAGCCGCAGGTGCGACTGGCATTGGGGTTGTCGATGGCGAAGCCGCCGCCCTGGAGGCTATCCTTGTAGTCAAGCGTGGCGCCCTTGAGCATGCCGGCGCTGGTCACGTCGGTGATGACTCGGATGGTGCCATATTCCTTGACGACGTCATCATCGGCGACGTCACCGTCGAAGAACATCTCGTAGGAGAAACCCGAGCATCCGCCCGGACGCACGGCGACGCGGAGAGCCAGCGACATGTCGCCCTCGGCCTCGAGGAGCGACGCGACCTTGGCGGCGGCCGCCGCGGAAACGATGATGGTGTCGGACTTGCGACTGATGCCGATCTTGACGGCGGTGGGGGCGTCCTGAACGCTCATGGCCTGCTCCTTGCAACTGATGTGTTCATGTGTGCCCGAACGCACTGCCCGGACGATAGTCAACTCTACCCCCACCAGTAGGATTTGAGCTATGGCTGACGTCACCTCTCCGTTCGTCGGCCCTTCGGTCGAAGACGTCCGCCACGTCCTGCGGGGTGTCATGGACCCCGAGCTCAACGCCGACATCGTGGAACTCGGCATGGTGGAGCACATCTCGGTTCACCCCGACGGCGACGTCGAAGTGGTGATCGCCCTCACCATCGCTGGGTGTCCGCTCAAGACCCAGATCCGCGACGACGCCCGGTCCAAGATTCGCGGGCTCCCCGGCGTGGGCGCCGTCCACATCAGCTTCGGTGAGCTCAATGCCGAGCAACGCAGTCAGGTCATGCAGCGCGCTCGCTGGAAGGCCAGCCAGGACGCGCCGGAGACCGAGATCGCCGCCACCACCCGCATCCTGGCGGTGGCGTCGGGCAAGGGCGGCGTGGGCAAGTCCTCCGTGACCTGCAACCTCGCCGCCGCGCTCGCCATGCGGGGCTTCTCGGTAGGGGTGCTCGACGCCGACATATGGGGCTTCTCGGTCCCCCGCATGCTCGGTCTCGAAGGGCGACTCGGCGGCACTGGCGGCAAGATCGAACCGTCGGAGCGTGCCGTGGGAACGGGGATGCTCAAGGTGGTGTCCATGGGTCTCGTCGTCGATGACGAGGACCGGGCCATCATGTGGCGCGGTCTCATGCTGGCCAAGGCGGTCGAAGAATTCCTGACGAAGGTGCGCTGGGGTGAACTCGATTACCTCCTGATCGACATGCCTCCGGGCACCGGTGACGTGCAGATGGCGCTCGGACGCCTCCTCCCCCGCACCGAACTTCTCATCGTCACCACGCCCAACATCGCCGCCCAGAAGGTGGCCGTGCGGGTGGCCGATATGGCCCGACGTAGCTACCTGAAGGTGGCCGGCGTGGTCGAAAACATGAGCGTGTTCGTCGACTCGGTCGGAGTGGAACACCACCTCTTCGGTATCGGTGGCGGGGCCCGCCTGGCCGCCGAGACCGGGACCGAACTGCTCGCCGAGTTGCCGATCGCCCCCTCGGTCTCGCACGGCGGTGATATCGGCGAACCCGCTTCGCTGGCCGAACCGGACTCCCTGGTCGGGCGCGCCTTTGCCGACCTTGCCGAACGGATCGCTACCGACATCCTCCCGCCCGTCGAAATGTCGGGCTGTACGGCGCGGTTACTCAACGCAATCGACGCCGCCCTCGGGCCGGCGCCCGTTTCCGCCTAGTCGAACTCGCCGTGATCGCGGTCGGGTCGCGTCGGCCGGGGCAGGGCCCGAGCCACATCTCGGACCCGAACGGGCTCCGTCAGCAGGTGCATCGCGCTCACGACGCACAACAACCCAAGGAACGCCGCCATCAGGAGCGGTCCGATCGGCGACATGATCCGTGAGCCGCCGAGGACTAGGCCCAGGACCAGGCCTACGGCGGCGGCGACCACGACGACGGTCCAGCGAACACGCCGCCAGGTGCCCGTCCGTAGGGCCAACGCCACGGCCACGAACAGAGCCACGGTCACCAGCGCGACCCGGCGCAGCCACCGACCGAATGCCGATCCGACACTGCCGTCGACGCTGGCATCGGCACCGCCGACGGTCGCCACCGCGGTCGACGAAAGGGCGGACATCGCAGCGCGCGCTTCGGTCGGGGATCGAACGCTCAGCGCCACGGCCGAGCGTGCGACCGTCGTTCGCTCCAGGGTACGAAGACCGATGAAGGCGTCGGCGGGGAGCGCGAGATCACCGGCCCATGCCGGAAAGGAGGCGATGCCAGCCACCGTCACTCGGCTGGACCGGGTCGTGAGCGGATCAACAAGGACCGCGGTGTCACCCACTGCGAAGTCCCGTATGGCGGCGAGGCGACGGCTCACAACCGCCGCTCCGGGCTCCAGATCAACGGACGACACGCGGACGCCCGACATTCGCGGGACCCAGCCGTCACCAAGACCGTCAGCGGCGGCCAGGGCAATGGCGGGAACGGCAAGCTCCGCGGGCTCGGTCCCGTCACCGGCGACGAGCACCGTGGCGCGTTGGAGGACGCGCCCGTTGGTCGGACCAGCCAACTGACGGAGGAGGCCCACAGCATCGGCCTCGTCGTCGACCCGCACAACCGACCGCCACGCCGCGCCCCCGGTCGGGGCGGTGGTCGCCTGCAGGCCCTGGGACGCCGCCACGGGGAGGACGGCTAGACCGGTGGCGGCGCATACCCCGGCAAAAGAACGGGTCCGACTCCGACGCACCGGTCGCGCCGACGTTTGCATTCCGAAGGGCCGACGGGTCAACACCGTGGCCCCGAGCGCGGCGCAAAGCCCGAAGACGGTGAGCACGATCCCGAGCCCGATCCGCAGCTCCGACGATCGACCTCGACCAATCACGATGCCGACCACGGCGAGACCCAATCCGCCGACCGCTCGAAGCGCCATCGGTGGGCGGGCCGAACCGACGCCCGAGAGCCTCGACCGAAGTCGACGGGGAACGGCGCCGAACGCCACCGCACCGACGAGCGGAACGACGGCGGCAAGGCACGTGAGGCTGACGGCGCGCGCCAGCGTGCCCCACCCGGGAAAAAGTGCTCCCCCGCCAATGCGACCCGTGGCCAGGGGTACGAGCACGCCACCGATTGCCCCGAGGACCAAACCGGGCCCGACGCCCGAGCCAAGAACGGCTGAGTTGAGCGCAAAGCCACGACGACGACGAAGGCCAATCGTTCGCAGCGCGCGGGCGCGGTCAGCGTTGATGCGACGGCGGGCCACGTAGGCACATCCCATCACCGCCAGAGCGGCGGTGAACAGCGCGCCCCGGGCGACTCGACGGGACATGGCGGCGGCGTCAAACTCACCCCGAACCCGAAGTACGTGAGCACTCTTGACGGCAATCACGGTGGCATTGACCGGCGCCGCCACGGCGATGGCCGGGCCACCGAGTCCGAGCGGATCGTCGGCGGGCACGGCCACCGGACCAGCCGGCGGTGAGCTGAGGATCGACTCCAAGAGCGTCGTCGCGGCGGCCGTTCGGCGCAGTCCGTGGCGGGCATCGCCAAGGTTCGAAACGGCAACAAGGAACCGGACGTTTCGCGATGCACCACCATCAGCCAGTTTGTCTACGGCGGTCGAGATGGTGCCGGGCGCCACGTAGACGACGGGTGTCGTGGTCTTCTGGCCAAGGCGCGGTCGACCAAGGCCCTCGAGATCAAAGGATCCGAACCCACGAGCGACTGGAAGGGCCCGGGCCCGCACGTCGATGGCTTCGTCGCCGACAGAAAGCCGGACCGCCACCGGGCCGGGTCCAGTGCCGGCCAGGACCGACGGGGCAACCGCAATGTCGCCGACGACGAGCGGCGCCATGTCGACCAGTCCAGTCTCGGCCGGTACCTTGCCGAACCCGACGGCGAGCGGCACATCGAGCTCCACTGCGGTCACCGCGAACCGGCGGTCGCCGATCGTGAGGGAAGCGTCGACGGCGACCAGGGAGAGGAGATCGTCGATGGTCGAACCGACGCGTGGGTCGGTGTCTCGGGCCCGGGTGATGGCGTCGACGGCTTGGTTGCGCGAACCGGCGTCGGTCGTGACGATGAGCTCGTCGACCGGACCAAGGTGGCGGACCGCCGAATCGACCGGCATGGCCCGAGCGTCTCCACCGAGGCCGAGCGCCAGGCTCGAAAAGACGAAAGCGGCGGCGACGGGGGCGACCACCGACATCCGGCGGGCTTCGCATCGGGCCAGGAGAACGACGACCCGACGCAGGCTGGGTCGCACGATCAACATGATCGCCAGCGGGACGGCGAGGGCCACGACGAAGAGCCCGGCTGAGGCCGACGCCCGCCGGGACCAGCCCAGCCAGACGAGCAGAACGACAAGGTCGAGCGCGAGGACCAGGAGAAGGCTGGCGCGAAACTCCGACTCCGCCGAAGGCGACGCAGGGAGCGGCGCAGCGCCGAAAGGCCGGGGCATCGACGTCAGCGCAGATGCGGAACTGGATGCAGCGAACCGTTGAACAGTTCGTAGCTCGACGTGGCGTAGGCGAGAAGAATCGGGTCGTGGGAGACGGCCACGATGCTCAGCCCGTCATGGCACAGCTCGAAGAGCAGTTCGTAGATCGTGGCCGCCGTTTCCGGGTCGAGTCCGGCGGTCGGTTCGTCGCACCAAAGGATCGTCGGCTCGCCCACGATCGCTCTTGCGATGGCCACGCGCCGACGTTCACCGGCGGAAAGATCCATCGGTCGCTCGGCCGGTCGGTCCAGCCCGAGAAGCGATACGGCCGCCTCGGCCTCGGCCCGAGCATCGGCGGCACTCCACCCATGCATGAGCAACGGGAGCTCGATGTTCTCGATGGCGCTGAGGTCACCGAGAAGTTCGCTGTCCTGGGGCACAAAGCCCACGGCATTCGCTCGCACCTCGGCCAGGTCGGCATCGCTCGCGGTCCGCACGTTGAGACCGTCGACGTTCAGCTCGCCCGACTCCGTCGGGTGCAGACCGGCAAGACACTCCAACAGGGTGGTCTTGCCGGCGCCGGAGCGGCCGCTGATCACGACCACTTCACCGACCCGAACCTCGAGGTCGACGCCGGTGAGGACCGGCCAGCTCTTTCCCCGTGTCAACCGTGAGGCCGCCAGGCCGCGGCAATGCACCACGACCGCGGCGCCCGGGTCGAGTACCGGAGGCCGGTTGGTCAGGGTCGCACCGACGACCACCGGCACCGCCGGGATCTCCGAGGCGATCGCCGCCGGGGCCAGCGCGACCGTCGGTTCATGCGCAGGCTCCGGCTCGGGGTCGGCTCGAACCAGGTCGTCGACGACCGCAACAGACGCGGCGACAACCGGCACGGGATCGGCCACGGGCGGAACCAGCGATGCAGCAAGCACCGATGCGGCGGACCGTCCGCCGGCAGTCGGATCGCCGGTGGTCGGGTCGCCGGCGGTTGCGTCGCCGGCGGTTGCGTCGCCGGTGGTCCGGTCACCCGGACCAACCAGCAACTCCGGTGACGCCAGGAGTTCTGGGGCGATGTCGAACAGACCAGGACCGGGATCGCTCGTCCACCACGTCGCCATGGGCGAACTCTCCGGCTCAACGCGCGCTTCGGCTTCGGCCGTGAGCGGATCGTCGACGGAGAGCTGGTCCGGGACCTCAGCGGCCAGGTCCGCCTCAGACTCCGTCTGGGGTTCAGCCGGGCGTTCGTGATCCGATTCGGTGAACCAGTTGTTGGGGTTCAGCGACGGGGCGAGGGGCGCCGCTGCCCAGTCTGGGATACCGGCGTCCGTGCGGCCCGTGGGAAGGCTGCGGAATCCGTCGGTCCACGGTCGCTCGACCGGCGCGTCGTCGTGACGGAGCGCCACGGGAACATCGACCGAAACCTCGAGCGCAACGGTGACTGGCGCGGTCTCGCTCCGGCGGGCGCGGGACAGCTCGCGGAGAAAGTCGACCTGGCTCGTACGATCACGGGCGACCGGCATGGTGAGCACGTCGCCGTCACTCACCGACGCCGACTCCGGGGAGGAAAGGATGACCACAGCGGAGTTCATCGGCGTACGCTCATTCGGTCTTGACCGGGTGTTCTTCCCCAGCATGGCGGAGCGAACGCCTGGTCACGCCCGGAGGCGCAACACGCCAACCGGAACGTCGTGTTGGGCGAGGCGGTCCAGAGTCTTGCGGGTAGGCGTGACGAAGCGGAGTTCGCCGTCTCGTTCGGCTTCCAGGGCACGGCTCGGGCTCCACCAGGCGGCCGCCACGATCTCGCGCCCGTCAACGCGAACCACGGCGTCGGGCGGGGCCTCCACCACGAAGAAGCGGGTGTCGTAGCGACGCGAGGCGCCGATCGGGGTGACCCAGCGGCCGAAGGGCACGAACCGGTTGACTGGGATGTGCAGGCCGTGCTCACGCAATGACGGTCCGAACGACGACGGCAACCGCCCGAGTGCGTCGATGTGCTCGGCATGGGCCCACTGTTGGTGCTCATCGACGGCGAGCAGGATTCCGGCCTCCTCAAAACACTCACGGGCTGCGGCAATGGCCGCCACGCCGTGCTCGTCCGGGGCGCGTTCGCCCGACGACGCTGACCCCGCCGACCACGGCACGAGCGCGTCATGGGGATCGATCGCCCCGCCCGGATACAGCGTGGCCCCGGCGACGAACCCGCTTCGATCGTTGCGTCGAAGGAGGAGCACTTCGACCGAGCCCTCACCCGGAGCCGTTCGACGGACGACCAGGACCGTCGCCGAGTTCAGGATGGGCACCAGCGATGGCAGCTCTGCGGTCGGATGGTCCATCGGGGGCTCAGGGTATCGCTGTTCCCTCGGGCGAACGCCGGGGAGAACTACCGTTTGATCAATGCCCGTGCCCACCGAACACGACGCCGCGCCCGAGGCCGAGCGCGACCCGGTGACGGGCCCGGCGGGCGAGGGGTCGGAGTGGGCCCCCGATGATGCCGACTGGCTCAGCGACGATGCCTCAGGCTCGCTCGGGCTGTCAGCCGCTCCGGTGTCGACCACGACCGAGTTCTTCGACGGCGAGGTCGACGGCTCACCATCTTCGTCAACGTCTCCGGTTGCTCCGTCGAAGGGATCGGAGCGCGCTCGACGGCGTTCGGTCAAGAAGGCCCGGAACGCCAAACGGCGGGCCAAGGAGAAGCGGGCCAAGCGCCTAGCCCCACGCCGACGGATTCTTCCTCGGACAGCGATTGGCATTTGTCTCCTACTGCTCACGACGGCGCTCGCGGTGGGCGGCATCAGCGCCGCGCTCTATATGAATTACGCCTATAAAAAGGACCGCACCGAAGCCCTCGTGGGCGGTCTCGATCGGCGCATCGCACGGGGGGCCGCCAAGATCGACGCCGAGGCCACCAACGCCCAGGCCCGGATCCAAGACGAGCTGGCGCCGCTCAGCAAGCTGGCGGCGACCGGTGAGACCCTGAGCAACCTGGTCACGACGGCGGCGCCGTCGTTATGGGTCGTGCGCACGTTCGACGAAGCAGGAGCCTCGACCGTCGGGACCGCCTTCGTGGTTGCCGCCGACGCCCAACGCTCGTTCCTGTTGACCAGCTACGACGTGATCCGGGCCGCCACCCGCGCACCGGGCCCGGCCGTCACCCTGCGCCAGGGTACGACCGACATGGTCGCCACGCTTTGGACATGGGACGAAACCAGTGATCTGGCCCTGCTCATCGTGGACCGGCCGAGCCTGCCCAAGCTCACGTGGGGCCGACCGACCGACGTGCGCCTCGGCACCCAGATCTTTGCCCTCAGCGCTCTCGGCACTGCTGGCGGGGCGGTCACCCAAGGCTTCGTCGCCGACGTGTCGTCGAGCGGTCTCCAGCACAGCGCCCCGCTCGGTTCAGCATTCCGAGGAGCACCCCTTGTCGACGATCGCGGTCGAGTGATCGCCGTGGCGTCCAAGTCCTTCGCTCCGCTCGGCTTCGTGTCCGACGGCGTGTGGTTCGCCCCGCCCATCGCGGCGGCCTGCCAAAAGGTGCTGCGCTGCGAAGCCGACGTCGTCAAAGGCGCCGGCGCCCAACGCTGAAAGTCACACAACGACCTGCAGCAACAATCCAGCAAGGCGCCGGCGCCCAACGCTGAGCCGCGGTGTTGCGTTGGGTGGTTGGCGACTCGTTGGCGTCGAAGCGACGTCGCCAACCGCCCGACGTGTCGCCAACGATCCAACTCTGGGGCGACGTGTGCTTCGGCTACCGGGCGGCGGAGGGTTCGATGGCGGGGGTGCGAGTGCCGAGAGCGATGAGTCCGACGGCGGCGGCGACTTCGGAGGCGGGGCCGGGTCGGCCGAAGAGGAAGCCCTGCGCCTGCTGGCAGCCAAGGCGTTCGAGCTGGGCGAACTGCTCCGGCGTCTCCACACCTTCGGCGACAACGTCGAGTCCGAGCTCCAACGCCATCGTGACAACGGCACCCACAAGGGCGCTGTCGCGTCGATCGGAACCGAGTCCCTGCACGAATGAGCGGTCGATCTTCAAGCAGTCAATCGGTAAATCGCGGAGATACGAAAGCGAGGAATAGCCGGTTCCGAAGTCGTCGATGGAGACGCGGACCCCAAGGTCGCGCAGACGAAGAAGGGGTCCGGTGGCGAGCTTTCGATCGGCCAGGATCGTCTCGGTCAGCTCCAGGTGCAGGCAGTGCGGATCGACCGAGTTGTCGGCCAGCGTTTGGGCGACCAGTTCGACGAAATCGTGGGACAGGAGTTGGCGAACCGACACGTTGACCGACATCGTCACCGACGAGTCGACGACGCCGTCACGATGCCAGGCAGCCAGGCTGGACAGCGCCTGTTCGAGGATTCGACGGCCAAGGGTATGGACGATGCCGCTCCCTTCGGCCAGTTCGATGAAGTCGATCGGCGGGATGATGCCACGGGTCGGATGCATCCACCGGGCGAGCGCTTCGAAGCCGATGAGGGACCCCGTGGCAACGTTGATAATCGGCTGGAACCACGCCACTACCTCATCCGCTAAGAGTCCGCGCTGGAGGTCCTCAAGGAGCGCGAAGCGACGCAGAATCCGGTCTTCCATTTCGTCACTGAAGACTTCGATCCGATTGCGACCGCTCGTCTTGGCGCGGTACATCGCAATGTCGGCTTTGCGCAGCAGGGTGGCGGCATCAATGGTCTGATCCTGCTGGGCGTTGCCGACCATAACGCCGATCGATCCGCTCACGGTGACGTTCTGGTTGGCCACGCGAACCGGCTCACGGAGGGATTCGAGAATGCGACCGGCGACCGTACCGGCATGGAGTGCGTCGCTCGACGTTTCCGCCACGACAACGAATTCGTCGCCCCCGAGACGAGCCACCGAGTCGGCGTCGCGAAGGGTCTGCTGGAGGCGTCGGGCGACGATACGCAAAAGTTCGTCGCCGGCGCCGTGGCCGAGCGTGTCGTTGACATCTTTGAACCCGTCAAGGTCGATGAGCATGACGGTGACGTTCTCGCCGGTGCGGACACTGCGGGCGAGCGCGAGGCCGAGGCGGTCGAGGAGCAGCGAACGGTTGGGCAGACCGGTGAGCGGGTCGTGCAGCGCCTGATGGGCGAGAGCACGCTCGGCATTGCGTCGCCCGATGGCGTTGGCGAGCACGCTGCCAATACCGCTGAAGACGTCGAGCTGATCCTTCGTGAACCGACGATCGGGTTCCGACGGTTTGAGCGTGAGCATGCCGACCAGCGATCCCGCCAGGCGAAGCGGAACAAGCAGAAGGCGGCGGAGTGGCGGACCATCGGGAACGCTTACGGCGCGAACCACTTCTTCGTGGTCGCCCCCAATCTGCGCGTCGATCAACGCGCCAAGAAAGAAGTCCGGGGCCACCGATCGAAGCACGGCCAGCGGGAGGTCGGGGAGCTGCGGTCCGAGAGCATGGCCATCGGCCTCGTGGCTTTCGTCGTTGGCGACGAGGAACCGGTCGAACTCGTCCGGCGACCACAGCAGGGCGCGGGAGATGCCACCGTGTTGGCACAGATCGTCGAGGGTCTCATGCAGGTCGCGCTCGGTGTCGTCGACGGTGCTGTTGGCGAAACGCGCCGACGTGTTGGCCAGGAGCGCGCGATCGGCCGACGCCGCCTGCGCCTGGGCCTGCGCGTCGCGGAGGGCATGCACGTCGTGCACGATGATGACGATCCCGTCGATCGCCGGGTTCTCGCGTTCGTTGACCACTTCGAGCTGCACCGTTCGCACGTCACCCGTTCGTGACACGATCCGGCCGTCGAGCATCAGCCGCTTCACGTCGGAGGCCACCATCTGGCGAACCTCGTTCAGGAGGGCACGACGGTCGTCGACGTGGAACAACACTGTCGAGTCGAGGCCGACCAGTTCGGCGGTCGACGCGCCAGCAAAGTCGGTAAGTCCCATCGAGGCGTACCGCATGGTGCCGTCAGCATCGATGACCATCAGTGCGTCACCGGCAACATCGACAAGCGCGCGTAAGAACTCGGTTTCGGCCCGGTCCGAGGGACTCATGACGGACTCCTAAGGTCATCCCTGACCGGCAGTGCTCTCAGCATGGGTAGTGACATCGACCAGCGGCACGCAATCCTTGAGCACCGCTCTCCGGTCCGACCTACCCGGAAGGCGCCGCTGGCGCGACGACGGCGACAGTCGGCGGCTCAGGGACAACGACGACCGGAGTGGGTCCTGACGGGATCGTCGTGACGGCTTCCGACGGACGGAAGGAGTCGTCCACCGGTGGGGTCACCAGCAACGCCGGACCCTGCGAGGAGACGAACGACGACGTGTCGGTGCCCGTGGGACGACGACGGATGCCGGGGTCGATTCCCTCCCGGAGCTTTCGGGCCTTGATCTCGGCCACCGAGAGTTTCTTCGGTCGCTTGATCGGCGCCGCCTCGTCGAACGCGGTCACGGCGACGCCCTCCATGGCCACCTTCATGTACGCGGACCACGTGAGGGCGGGGAGAGTTCCACCGGCCACCTTGGCGACGCCCCGGATGCCATACAGCGGACGGGGACGGTCGCGGTAGCCCATCCATACGGCCGTCGAGAGCGTCGGTGTGTACCCGACGAACCAGGCATTTCCGTAGCCCTGACTGGTACCGGTCTTGCCGGCCACGGGGCGATCACCAAGGGCGGCGCGCTTGCCGGTGCCATCGGTGACCACGCCCTGCAGTACTTGATTGACGTTGTCGGCAACGGCTTGGGTGAGAACGCGCGACGGACGCGTGCGGGTGTTGTCCTCGAGTACTTTGCCCGACCCATCAACCACCGAGAGAATCGGCGTGGCCGGCGCCCGCAGACCACGTCCGGCGAAGACCGAGTACGCCGCAGCCATCTCCAACGGGCTCACGTCGATGCCGCCGAGGGAGTAACTCGGGCCGTGTCGAGCGGGGTCGTACCAAGCCGAGGTGATGCCGAGGCGCTGCGCCATCTTGGCCACATTCTCGATGCCGACCACGTCGTACCCTAAGCGCGCATAGGCCGTGTTGACGGACCTTATGGTGGCCGCTCGAAGGTCAACGGGTCCATAGGACGCGCCCTCGTAGTTGTTGATCACGCATCCCTTCACCGGCTTCTTGCACCGGGGATCCACGTACTGCGCACCGCTGATCACCTGGGTCGGCGGTACGCCCTGCGCAAACGCCGCGGCGAGCACGATCGGCTTGATCGACGAACCCGGAGAACGGCCGGAACCGCCGCCGTCGACGTAGTTCCGACCGGTACATGTGGGTGCCAGTTTCGGTGACTTCCCGCGCAGCAACTTCTTCAACCGCTCGGGCGTGGGGCAGTCACCGAGCGCAAGGTTGACCTGACCACTGGGGGCCGAAAAGTCACGACCACCGACGAGCGCTTTGACGTAGCCGGTCAACGGTTCGACCGACACGATCGAAAGCTCGAGATTGGCCGACGTCCCGCCGAGAGTCGCCGATGCCGATTTCTCCGCCGCTGCTTGCAACCGCGGATCGATGGTCGTGACCACCCGCAGACCGCCGCCGTAGACCGCGGCGTCGCCGTAGTGAGCGATGAGATAGCGCCGTACGTAGTCGACGAAGTACGGATACTGCGTCTGCACTTCGCGGGGCCCGTAGAACAGGGTGACCTTGGTGCCGGCCGGCGGATCACCGTTTGCGTCCGGCCACAATTCCTGGGCGAGGGCATTGTTGAGTTCAATCTCGTTCAGGTAGCCCACGTCGAACATCTGACGCAGCGTTGCTTTGCGTTTGAACTCCGCATTGCCCGTGTTCCCGCGCGGTTCGTACTTGGACGGAGCCGGGATGATGCCGACCAACGTCGCTGCTTCCGATGCACTAAGCGCTTTGATTGGTTTACGGAAGTACGTCTCCGAGGCGGCGGCCATGCCGTAGGCCCCATTGCCGAGAAACACATTGGACAGGTACTCGAAAAGGATCTCGTCCTTCCCAAGCTCACGGTCGAGGCGGTTGGCGATCACTGCGATCCGGAGCTTGCGCCATCCACGATCAAGCGTGCGCCGCAGCGGCGTGGCGTCGGCCGTCTTGGCGTCGCGAACGCCTTCCTCCGGGTAATAGACCGTCTTCACCAGTTGTTGGGTAATCGTCGACGCCCCCTGTTCGGCCTCACCGCTCTTGAGGTCGCGACGGACTGCTCGGGCGAGACCTTTGATGTCGACACCCTGGTGGGCGTAGAACCGGCGATCCTCCGACGCCAGCACCGCCTGACGGAGCACCCGCGGAATGTCGTTCTTACCCATGGGAATGTTGGAGTCGAATCGGCGGAACACGGTGAGGAGCTGACCGTTGGCGTCGTAGACGCTCGTTGGCACGACCGTGGCTTGAACCTTACGGGCCGGGATCGCCACCGGCACCGGGGTGAAGAGCACCACGGCCAGCACGGTGCCGACCAACGCCAGCGGCACCACGGTCGCGCTGAACGCAAGGACGGTCACGGTCTTGACGGTGACCCGCAGAACGCGGCCGATCAGTCGAAGCACTCGGCCCAGTCTTGTCGGTGGACGACCCGGGCCATGTCTTTGCGGGGCAGTAGGTTCATGACGGTATGTCTGCGCCCCGTCCCCCGTCGGTGGACGCTCTGACCCGTCGCCTCGTGGCTGACCCGTCCGTCGGCCACCTGCCCCGCACGATGCTCGTCGACGCGGCCCGTCGGGGCATTGCCGACGATCCCACGGCTGCCGAAGATGCGGCGATCGTTCTCGCTCGGGTCGATGCCCGCCGGCTCCTGGTGCCGGTCATCAATGCCACGGGAACGCTGTTGCACACCAATCTCGGGCGGGCGCCCCGTGCCATCGCCGCGCCCGCCGTCTCCGGTTTGCCCGTGCGCGGCATCAACATCGAACTTGATCTCGCCACCGGTGTGCGGGGGTCACGTCACGACGCTGTCGGTGACCTGCTCACCCGCCTGACCGGCGCGCCAGCATCGCTCGTGGTGAACAACTGCGCCGCTGGGTTGGTCCTCGTTCTTGCCGCCCTCGCCCGTGGTCGCAGCGTTGTCGTCAGCCGTGGCGAGCTCGTCGAGATCGGTGGCGCGTTTCGGATTCCCGACATCATCGAACAGTCCGGTTGCACACTCATCGAGGTCGGCACCACGAACCGAACACGGCTGGCCGACTACGCCCGAGCCGTCGCCTCCCATGATGTCGCCGTGGTCCTGAAGGTACATCCGTCGAACTACCGCATCACCGGTTTCACCGAAGAGGTCGGCATCGCCGAACTGGCCACGCTCGGAGTGCCGGTCGTGGCCGATCTCGGCACGGGCCTGCTCGATGCCACCACGCCGTGGTTGGCCGACCGCAGCGGGGCCCAACCCGATGTCGGATGGATACGCGCTGAGCCGAGCGTCCGGGCCTGGCTGGCCGACGGCGCCGACGTGGTCATCGTTTCGGGCGACAAGCTGTTGGGTGGACCGCAATCGGGATTGGTCATCGGTCGCAATGCTGTCATTCGGGCATGCTCGGCACATCCGCTGTTGCGTGCCCTGCGACCCGGTTCGCTCGTACTGGAAGCACTCCAGGCCACGCTCCTCGCCTATCTCCGCGGCGCCGCCACCACCCTCCCGTTCTGGGAGCAGGCACTGCGGCCCGTGTCCGTTCTGGTCACTCGCGCCGAGCAGATTGCCGGCGACGTCAGCCATGTTCGGGTCACCGCCATGGCGTGCGCTTCCACGCCCGGCGGAGGGACCATGCCGGACACCGAGATCGCCTCGTTCGGACTCCGTGTCGACGGTTCATGGACGGAGGGCCTTCGCGCCTGGTCGACGCCGATCGTCGCCCGCAGTGCCGACGGCTGCACCTGGCTCGACCTCCGCACCGTCGACCCAGCCGACGACGCCGAACTCACCGAGGCCCTTCGGAGCATTCTCGCTCATTCACATGCGCGCTGACGATCTCAATGTCGATAGTCGGGTGGTCGCCACCGCTGGCCATGTGGACCACGGCAAATCGACACTCGTACGTACACTTACGGGTACCGATCCGGATCGGTGGGCCGAGGAAAAGGCTCGAGGGCTAACCATCGATCTTGGCTTCGCCCACACCACGTTGCCGTCGGGCGTGGGAATCAGTTTCGTCGACGTTCCGGGTCACATCCGTTTCCTACGAAACATGCTGGCCGGTGTCGGCGCCGTCGATGCCTGCCTGTTCGTGGTCGCCGCCACCGAGGGCTGGAAGGAGCAGTCGGAGGAACATCTCCGAATCACCCAACTCCTCGGTATCCGACACGGAATCGTGGCGCTCACCAAAGTCGGAGTCGTCGATGACGAATGGCGGCAGCTGGCTCGCCTCGACGTGGAGGATCGGGTGGCGGGAACCTTTCTCGACGGCGCGCCGATCATCGACGTGGACTCCCCGACCGGTCGCGGCATTGATGAGCTGCGCCACGCCCTCGACGGACTCCTCGCCACGCTTCCACCGCCCGATGACCTCGATCGCCCGCGCCTGTGGGTGGACCGCGTCTTTGCCGCCAAGGGGTCGGGCACCATCGTCACCGGCACGCTCACCTGCGGAACGCTTCGCGTCGACGATCACGTGGAACTCGTCGGGCTTCGAGCCACACGGACAGCGCGCATACGTTCGCTCCAGGCCCATGGTCAGACGAGAAGCGCCGTCGGACCCGGTTCGAGGGTGGCCGTGAACCTGGTCGGCGTCGGACACGACGATGTGGAACGCGGTGACGCCCTCGTTCGGCCGGGAGACTGGTTCGTCACGCGCCGCTTCGATGCCGAGCTTTCGGTCCTGGCGTCACTCGATCATCCGGTATCGCGGCGCGGAGCTTGGGCCGTCCACGTCGGTTCGGGCGAGCACCCGGCCAAGGTTCGCATCTTGGGTAGTACCGCCCTGGACCCCGGCTCGACGGGTGCCGTGCGTCTTCACCTGCCGCACGCTCTCCCGCTGCTTCCCGGCGACCGGTTTGTGCTCCGTGAACACGGGCGGGAAGAGACCGTCGGAGGCGGGATCGTGCTCGACGTTGAACCGATTCGTCCGGCCTCGAAAGCATCGCCAGTCGACGACGTGACTCGCTTTGTGGCCGAGCGAGGGTGGGTGCGCCTGGAGACGCTTCGCACGCGCTCGCGTCAGCAGTGGACCGGCGCAACGATCGGCGGCTGGGCCGTGGACGAAGGGGCGCTGAGCTCCGACCGCGACCGCATCATGGCGGCCGTTGATGGAGCCGGACCGCTCGGTCTCGATGCCGCCACGCTCAGCGACCGTGATCGGCTCGTGGTGATCGAAGTCCTGCGTGACGACCTTCGCGTGGAAGGGGCTCGTGTGGTTCGGGTCGAGCAGAGTGATCCGCTCGCCGATCACCAATTCATACGTGCGCTTATTGATGGTCGATTCACCCCGCCAGATGCCGCCGGAGTCGATCGGGCCGAGCTCCGGGAGCTGGTTCGACGTCGCCTCGTCGTCGAGCAGGACGGGATCTGGTTCGCGCCGACGGCGATCGACGAGGCGGCCCGTTGCGTGGCCTCGCTCCTCGCTGCTCAGCCCGACGGCATCACCGTGTCGGAGATCCGCGAGGCGCTCGGTACGTCGCGCAAGTACGCCCTGCCGTTGCTCGCCGTGCTTGACGGCACCGGAGTGTTGCGCCGCCGCGGCGACATCCGCGTCGCCGGTCCCCGCCTGCCCGCGCCCTAGACCACGCAGGCCAGCTGAAGTAGGCCCCGGGGTGCGCTCGACATGCTGTGCCTGCGCCTACATGGTCACGGAGATGGGCGGCTTTTGGGCCGGTGACGCAAGTCGATCATGATGCTCACGGCCGAGAAGGGAATGGCCTGGCGTCGACTCACCATCGGGGGAACACCGAGCCATGGCTCCGCGCCGTTCGCCACTGACAACGCGCTCGTGAAAGCGGCCGAGATCATCGGCGGATCACCGCGCATGGTGGCCCCACGTCGAGCGACTTGAGGACGGCGCGGCGACTAAATCGCCGGTCGGCGGTCCACCTTGGGACGCCATCGGCGACCATGTCCGTCAGCCCCTTCCCACACGCCGAAATGACCCCGAGCCTCATGACCGGGGGCACCGATGGACGTTTCTTCCGGGAGAGGGGAACGACCGTCTACGGTGCCGAAACGGTCGACCCCGACGATGTGGTCTGGGGCCAGCAGCTTGCTGAGTTGGGATCGAATGTCACGGCCTGGTCGGGGAACCCTTGCGACATTGTCGAGTACTCCGAAACCGAACTCCATGACCTTGTCGTGGCCGAGGACCCGCTCATTGCAAATCTGCGACGCGACGCAGTGACCCTTTCGGGCACGAGCATGCGAGTGCTGACGAAACGTCGGAAAGAGAGCATCGCAATTGGAGGTTGAGGGGGACTCTCGACTATCTCGAACGAATCACTTGACATAGACGAACGCTTGTTCTACACTGGACATATGAATGAATTGGTATTGGCGCAGATCGGAGTCCTGAAAGGCCTCTGCGTGCCTTGCGTTTCATCGACAGACTGGGACCCTACGGCGGCGAAACTTGGCCTGCAGGAGCTTCGACGGCTCCGTGGCGAACTGGCCGCCGTTGAAGCAGTTCTTGTTGGTGTTCTGAAAACCGAAACCGGGCGAGACACCAAGGCCACGTTGGCACGCGGGTTCGGTATGTCCAGTGCCGAAGCCCGAAAGGCCGAGCAGGTCGCCGATGTAGTCGGTCGAGTCCCTGGTGCTAGCGATGCATTGGCCAACGGCGAAGTGACCGGCGAACATCTTCGTCACCTCAAACCAATCACCGACAACGACGAAGCCGCTGGACTGCTGTCATTGGCGCCGAGTCAGTCCCCCGACGAGTTCGCCAAAACGATTGCGAGATACCAGATCGACCGTGACGCCAAAGGCATACGCGAACGCCAACATCGGTCCCGGTCAGTGAAGTTCTTCAAGGCCGACGACGGCTGCGTCGGTGTGCGCGTTGTTCTCCCCACCCTCGAAGGCGAACAACTCGAAGCCAGCCTCAACCAAGCTTGTGACGCCGCCTGGCGGGCCGAACATCCCGACCGAGCATCGACCCTCGGCGGACACGACGACGAACCACGCGAACGACGCCTCGCCGACGCATTCCTCGCGATGATGAACGGAACAGCCACCGGCGGGACAGCACGAACGGCGTTGATCGTGACCATGCAAACCGAAACTTTGGAATGCAACATCCTCGGCGTCGGACCGATCCCTGTCGAAGACGCCCTCGAACTCGTCGATGATCCCCGGACCGATATCTACGCGGCGATCCAAGCCGCCGACGGCGCCATCATGAAATTCGGTCGATCAAGAAGATTCGCCTCGCCGCTCCAGAAACTGGCATTGGCGTTACGCGACGGCGGGTTCTGCGTGAAACCGGGATGCACAGCGCCGTGGTCCCGATGCGACGCCGACCACATCACCGAATGGGACAGCGGCGGACTCACCAACATCAACGACCTCCGGCTCCTCTGTGGCTCCGACTGCCACAAGCACCGCCACGAAACCGGACAGGGCATCACCCGTCAGCGCGACGGCACCTGGACCGTCGACGGCGAAGCCTTCCCGCAGTGGCCGCCACCCCAACCCACTCGCCCCGACCCCGACCTCGACACGAAACAGCGACTCCGCCAACTCTGCTTCGCAGTTGGGCGACCAGACCCACACCCGTAGTCCACGAACCGGAGTCGTCACCTGCTCCTTGACAACTGAACCCGCCGGGCCGCAGCCAGGCCCAGCCATTCGGCTAGCCGGCTTTGGCTACCAGCGGCGCGGCTGTCACGTCGATGAGGTCGTACTCGTCGGGGGCCAGTCCCCACGCCGTACGGATGTCCACGACCGGAGCTTCGAACGTGGTGGCCCGGAACGACTCGATCACGGCACGGCGTTCGTCGACGGCGGATACGAAATGCTCACGATGATTACGCCAGTACTTCCGGGTCGCCTGGTCGTCGACGAAAATCGAATGCGCACAGATGGTCTGTAGCTCCCTGACCACCGAACGGCGCTCTTTGCGCGAGCCGAGCGGGATCCTCAACCGAGCTCCGGATCGTTCGTACACATACAGTCCGCGTGACGTGAGACCGTGGAGAAGCACAAACGGATAGGCGAGCACACTTAACAGTTGGGGATCGGGCGGTGCCGACTGGCGAACCCACATCACGTCGGCGCGCGGAATCACCAGAAAACCCCGCCGGGTGCGGAACGCCACGAAACCGTCGGGCGCATGCAGACGCCCAGCGACGGCGTGATCGACGGCTAACGCAGCATCGAACGAGGCCCGTACTCGCACCGGATCACCGTAGCGACGGAGCAGCCGCCCTGCCGGACTGTGCAGCGGACGTTGCGCGAAGCCGACCGAACGGACCAGCAGGAACGATGCCCACAGCGCTGCCAATACCGCCGCCCCCACGCCGGCCTGCAGATCACGACGCGACGGTCGTCCAACGTCGAGCACCAGCGGGGCAACGCCGGAGCTCTGCACACCACCCGGCACTCGCAGGCGTTCGACTGCCGTGAGCGGACGCAGCCGGCCCCAAAGAATGTCGCCGGCGTTCACCTTCGTCGCAGTGGGCAGAGCCACGAGTCGTTGCGACGATGCCACCAACATCATTGCGTCGGCCGGTGTTGCGGGCGTCGTCGGGGCCACCACGTCGACGAGCACCCGCACTGGACCGGTGCGTCCGGTGATGAGGTCGGCACTCGTGGCCACCGGAGCGTTGCGAAGGGCGGCGTCGACCCAGGGACGTTGCGTCCGAAATCCGAAACCGAGCGCGGCGAGAATGAACACCGAGCCAATCACCGGAACACGCGCCCCGAGACGCACCGCTCCATCGAAGGTCATCTGCGTCTTCTTCAACCCCATGCTGGGAATTATCGGCAGTCGCCGCCAAAAAGTTGAGCGGGCTTGTTTCACATGACCGGAAAACTCAGCCTGGCAACTTCTGTCCCATCCCACACGCTTTGGTCTGCCCACCCTCCGGCAACGTGAACACGTACTCGTTGCGGGGGTCGGCCAGGTTCACGAAGACCGGGTTGTTGGCCACGACCGGGATCGGACGAGCGGTGGCGGAACGGCCGTCGCGACGGATCGTGACGACGAGTACTCCGTCGACCAATGGCACGACCTTGATCGACGCCGGTTGGCGGGGAAGCAGCGAGACCTGGGGCTGCGGGCCCTGCGGGAAGAAGCCGACGCACCCACTCTCCACCGGCACGGCCGTCATCCGACCGAGCGACGCAATCGTGATCGCCCGGCCGTCGAGCGGCACCCGGGGCTGCGGAGTGACGTCGACCGAACTCTGGGCCAGCACCGTCGTGATGGACTGCGGGTCGGCGGTACCGGGGGGAACCTTGCCCTGCACGAGCAACGACCTGATGCCGGCAATGGTGAGGTCGACGCTCTGGGGGTCGGGGATGGCATCGGGTGCCGCAAAGTTCGACTTGGCCACGGCAAATGCCGCGACCACCGTTCGCTTCGTTGCCGTTTCGGTTCGTCCTTCCACCGTCGCCGCTTCCGCCAACGAGCCGACCGACGTGATGACACAGAAGGCCCCGAGCACGCAGCCTCCGGTACTCCAGAGCGGTGGACGGTTCGCCAACACCATGGAGATGACCACGAATACCAGCGGGGCGACGAGAACAAAGAGGATGTACGAATACCGCGAGGCATTGGGATTGTCGACCTCGACACGCCCAATGGCGACGAGGCCAAGGAACGGGATGGAAGCGAGGGCCAGGCCGAGCACCCCGGCGTGACGGGCCCGCAACTCGGTGGCGCGAGAGGCCGTGAAGGCGATCAGGGCCACGACCACGAGCACGCCAAGGCCGGGAAGTCCGATGGTGCGATCAACGGTCGAGGTGACGGCGCGCCACGCGTAGCCGAGGGCGCGGTGCGGCACCGACGTCCACCGGGTTTCCACCGGCGAGGCGTTGCGGCCGTAGGCAATCGTCCAGACCACCTGAGCGAGGGCCGGAACACTTCCGACGACGAGCGCGCGGCGCCATCCGTGGCGCAACCACGTGGCAATCACCGCGGCGGCGACCATGGAGACACCGACGCCCGCACACATCAATCCGGCCACCCCGACCAGCCACGTGGCAGCAATACGACGATGGGTGAGCCGGTGCGCATCGACATCGACGAGTTCGATCATCGCCAGTCCCGCGATGCACGCACCCATCCAGGCGAACTGGAAGGCCCACAGCAAATTCTCGGCCCCGGCGCCGTAAACGACGAAGATGCCCACGGCGAAGCAGCGCGCCACCACGCCGACCCCGCTGCGACGCAACAGTCGCACCATCAGGACGATCACGCCGAGATGGAACGTGTACAGCACGATGAGATACGGCCAGTATGCGCGCAGACCAACGACGCCGAACACGGCGCGGTACACGATGATCGGGAGCGTGGACCAATGCTCGTTGTGCGGCGTGAGCAACATGTCGGCGAACCGACCGGGCTGGGAAAGTGGCGGGCGCGAACGCTTGGCGATGAAGTCCCACTCGTCGGCGAAGAACCACTGACGACTCGACACCGCCAACCAGAACATCCATCCAACGCCAATGAGCGCAACCCACGCCTCCGGCCAGCGCCGGACCAGCGTCGAACGTGGGCCGGTACTCACCGGCGGACTAGATGTTGCCGGCGCGGATGGCGTCGTCGATCCACGGAATAACCACGTCGAGCATGTCCGACAGACCTGTCGTGGCTTCGTAGCCGAGGAGTTCCTTGGCCTTCGACACGTCTGGAACCCGCTTCTGCACGTCGTACTCGTAGGCGTCATCGGAGACGTAGGCGAAGGGCTTGGCGCCCTTATGGACCTTGTTCCAGATGATCTCGGCCAGTTCGAGGACCGACGTGGATTCGGCCGTCGAAATGTTGAAGTCCTGGTTCATCGCCGCAGGATGTTCCATGCAGGTCACGATGCCCTTGGCCAGATCAGCACCGTAGGTGTAGTGACGAACCTGGTGACCCTCACCAAGAATGTGAAGTGGGTCCTGGCCCTTCAGCACCTTCTGCACGATGTCCGGGACGACATGGCTCATGGCCAACTTCACGTTGCCTGAGAGCACCTCGTGCTCGCCCTTGGCTCGCGACTCACCGACACCGACACAGTTGAACGGACGCACGATGGTGAACGGCAGCCCGTACTGATCGAACGCGGCTTTGGCGAAGTATTCGACGGCGAGTTTCTGGAAGCCGTACGACGACAGTGGCGGCGGAATCTTTCGCTCGTCACCTTCGGAGGACGGCCAGTGCGGAGTGGACTCGAACACCATCGACGACGAGAGGTACGTGACCTTCTGCAGGCGTCCGGCCCCGCGGGCGTAGGCCTTCAGTGCAGCGTCGCACGAGGCGGCCATGATGCGCTCGTTGGTCGCCAGCAAATCGTATGCGTACGCATGGAAATACGTGATGCCACCGATCAGCGCAGCGCCGGCAATGAAGTGATCCACGTCGGCACAGAGTTCGGCCATGAGCGCGACATCGGTGCAGTCACCTTCCACGAACGTGTAGCGCGGGTCGTCGTCATAGCTCTTGGCCACGCGGCCGTACTTGGAGTAATTGTCGATACCGACGACCTCATGGCCGCGGCTGAGGAGCTCCTCGACGATGTAGCCACCAATGAAGCCGGCGGAACCGGAGAGCAGAACACGAGCCATGAGATCTAAAAACCTTTGGTTGAGGCGCCCGACGAATCGGCAGGCGGATAGGGAAGACGAGCACCGTAGGCGTAGCGGTACCAGCGCAGATACTTCGGGAGCCATTGGGCCATCTTGAAGTTCGATTCACCGAACGCCCGGTCGAGCCAAATAGTCGGCAGCTCGGCAACAGGTTGGCGATGTCGACGGGCCTTCGCCACGAGCTCCAGTCCGACTTCGAACCCGGCGTCGGACTCGATGCCCACATGGCGCACGAACTCGGCGTCGTAGGCCTTGAACGAGTTGGTGGCGTCGTGCGTTCCGACCCGGCCGAAGAGATGCAGGGATTGGCCGGCGAGGCGCGAGAGCGTCGACTTGAACCATGGGCCACCGACCTGCTGACCACCTCGCATGTACCGCGACGCGGCCGCCACCACGACCCCGCGTTCCACCAGTTTGGTCAGCGGATCGATCTGGGCCGGATCGTCGCAGCCGTCGGCCATGGTGACCACCACGACGGGCGCCGAAGCGTGATCGATGCCGTAGCGAATGGCGAAGGCTGGCCCGCGGCCGTAGGTATTGAGGGTCGGCTTGATCCGCGGGTCGCGAGCGGCAAAGGCCTCGGCGAAGGGACGCGACGAGTCCTCCATCGAATCGAAGACCACCAACACTTCGCATGGGAGACGAACGGCCTCAACGATGCGGGCCAGGCACTCGGTGACCATCTCGCCCTCGTTGTAGACGGTGACCACCACGGACACCCGGGGAGAGGAGTCGAGGTCGGGTGGGTCGCTGAGCCGACGGGGCGGAATCATACGTGCACGTACGGTTGACTAGACCCGGACGCCGTTACCGGTAATGCCCCAAATGTCGATGACCGGCTTGTCCGTGACAAGGCTTCGGTACCGCTCGTGCGGCGCTCCGATCACGATCACATCGGCCTCACTCATCAGCAGGTCGTGGTCGACCATTCGCGCGTCGCCGATGACGAACGGGTCGGCGCACAGAACGCGCGCCGACCGGAACCGCAGGATGCGACGCAGCTTGAACGACAGCGACGAGCGAATGTCGTCGGACTCCGATTTGAAGGCCATGCCGAGAATGCCGACCGTCATCTTTGACAGGTCCGGAAAGCGGTCCCCCATCTTGGTTACCACGTAGAGCGGAAGGCCCTCATTGACGAGCATGGCGGAATGGCCGAGCACGAACTTATTGTCGGTGAAGGCGGCGAGTTGCATGGTGTCTTTGAACAGACACGGACCAGCGGCGAATCCGGCGCGCGGAATGTCGTTGGCCCGTGGATACTCGAATGCGAGCGCGCTTCGTATCCGCTCGTAGTCGAGGCCGAAGTCGTTGGCCATCATGAAGAGCTGGTTCGAAGCAGCAAACTTGATGTAGCGCCACACATTGGTGAACAGCTTGGCCAGTTCCGCTTCCTCCGGGCTGAGTCGAACCGTGACTCCAGTCAGGTTCGAGAACAACTTCTCGGCCCGAGCCAAGACCGCATCGTTTCGTCCACTGATGATCTGCGGCAGGGAAAACAATTCCGTCATCGCCTTGCCCTCGGCAATACGCTCCGGACAGAAGGCCACGTCAACATCGACGCCGACCCGCGCCAGCTCGGATTCCACCAACGCCGTGACGCCGGGGAACACGGTGGAGCGAAGGACGAGAAGCTGCCCCGGACGAAGCCGGTCGGCGATGGCCACTACCGCATCAGGCACGGCCCGAGCATCAGGATTGAGGTGCTCGTCGACGGGCGTCCCGATGACCACCACCACGTGTTCGGCTTCGCTGATCACCGCCGGATCATCCGACGCCCGCAACATGGTGGACGCAATGACCCGCTCGATCACGGGCCCCGCCCCTGGCTCGTCGAACGGCAATTCGGCCCGGTTCACCATGGCCACCGCGGCGGCGTTGATGTCATAGACCGCGGTCTTCAGACCCCGGTCGGCGAAGCCGATCCCGAGTGGCAGCCCGACATGGCCACAACCGCCAACCACCACGACATCGAGGGAAAACGCCACCGAGACAGGCTACAAGTGCCCCGCCCTCCCACGGCGGCACCCACTTCTCCGCCACCCGGCCGAGCGGTCTCCGCCGAGCGACTGAACGACGTTCCCCACCGGAGCCGTTCCGCCGTGGCGTCGCCGTCTCGATCATGGTCCAATGAACTCGAACACCCATCGCTCCCCTGCGCCTTCGTTCCTCATTCTGGTGACCGCCGTGACTGCCGTGACCGGCCTAATGGCCGTCGCCGGGGCCGGCCCGGCCAACGCCATGGACGTGGGCGGCGCCAACGAGGTCGTCAACGCCGTTGGCATCAACTCCACCAGCCTCGGCCGCATCAACCGCAAGCTCGAACAGAAGATTGCGGAGTGCATGAAGACGGAAGGCTTCACGTACACCGTGGAGGGAGGAAACGTTCCGGCTGATGCCGTCGACGGCGGTGCGTCGAACCGTCAGGCGTTCGTGAAGAAATACGGCTACGGCCTTTCCACCACCGTCGACGCCACCAAGAAGCCGGTCACCGGAGTCAACGAGGCCTACGTGGCCAAGCTTTCCAAGTCCGAGCAGAAGTCGTACCAACTCGCCCTGCTCGGCTTCGATCCGACCGCCAACGCCGACCCGAACGCCCAGTTCACCCCGAAGAGCTGCGTCGGCAAGGCCTTCGCCATCCTGGGTGACCCGACCTCGGTCCAGAGCCTGATCACCAAGCTCAACGGCCTCACCACCCGAGCCAACGCCAACGCCGAGGTCGTGAAGGCGCTGCGATCGTGGTCGAGCTGCATGAAGACGGCCGGTTTCACCTACGCCAAAGACACCGACGTGGAGGCCGACATCACCAAGCGACTGGTCAAGGTGTACCCGGTCGGTTCCAGCACGACGTTCGACTCGGCCGGTCTCATCAAACTGCAAAAGCTCGAACGCGATACCGCCAGGGCCGACTGGGACTGCTCGAAGAAGCACCTCGCGGTGCGCGACAAGGTGCTCAGCCAGTTGAACAGGACGTTTTTGGCCGACAACCAGGCCGAGGTCAATTCCGTCGGCAGTGTGATCAAGGGGAAGTGAGGGTCGTGAACAGGCGAGTCACCACCAACAGCAGTGCCGTGGAACAGAAAGTTGGGGTCGTGAACAGGCGAGTCACCACCAACAGCACAGTGATCAAGGGGAAGTGACCGTGGCCTCGAGACGGGCCATGAGTGCCGGGGCAATGGCCGGCGTGGTTGCCCTCACCGGGGGCGCCTGGTACGCCGGGAGCCGGTTGCGCTCCCCGGCTGAAGCCGCGGCCACCGCCAACCCTCCGGTGGCCTCCCGCATCACTGCGCCCGTCGAGAGCCGGGTGCTGGAGTCGACCGTGATCTCGCGGGGGACCGTTCGCTACGGCGACCCGCGCGAGGTCGTGCTGGCGTCATCGTCGATCAAGAACGGGGCCACCGCCCTCCCGCCCGCCCTGATCGTGTCGGTCCCCGCCGTCAAGGGCACCGTCCTCGCCGAGGGCGATAAGGCTCTCGAAGTCGGTGGTCGGCCCGTCCTGATCCTGAAGGGAGCCAACCCCGCCTACCGCGACCTTCGGCCCGGCGACACCGGGCTCGATGTGGTGCAGTTGGAGGAGGCTCTCGCCCGGCTCGGCTTCGAACCGGGTCCGGCCGACGGGACCTACGACGACGCCACCGCCCGCTCCGTTGAGGCTTGGTATCGCAAAACGGGCTACGAGCCTTATGGGCCGACGGAAAGCCAACGAACGGCGATCAACGCCGCCCGTGATGCCGTCGGCCGGGCCGAAGATGGCGTCCTCAACGCGTCGAGGGGGATCACGACGGCCAAGTCGACGAGTTCGGCCGACAAGTTGCTGGCCGTCGATGAGCGCATCCGCTCGGCCCGTGCTCGGGTCCTCACCGCGCAGGACGAAGCGGCCCGTAACGCCGAATCGTCGGCCGGAACTATCGCCACGCGGGCGGCACTCGTGGACCTGGGATCGTCCCAGGCCACCACCGATGACGCCGTCGTCGCCCGGTTCCAGCGCGACAACGCATTGGCCACCACGGTGGGCGACGCCGCCAGTGCCGTCGCCGATGCCCAGGCCGCCGTGGGCGAAGCGACCGCCGCCCGCGACGATGCCAAGGTCAACGCCGTCAACGCCGCTCGCGCCATCACCGATGCGCAGACCGCGCTCGACGTGGCCAAGACCGATCTCGACCGGGCCAAGCGGACCCGGCCGACCGTTCCCGCCGAACCGGGAACGTTCTTCGTCACCGACAACAACGAGGCCGTTCGGGCCGCCGAGGCCGTCGTGCGGGCGGCCGAGACCTCGTTGCGAAGCGCCATTTCCGCGTCCGACACCGCCGACCGGGCGATCGCCACGCGCGAGGTCGGTATCGCCTCGGCCCAACGCCAGGTGGCGCGCACGATCAACGCGCTTGAGCGGGCCAAGGCCGCCAGCGACGGTCCGCCAACCGCGCTCGCCGACCTTCAGCAAAAGGCCATGACGTCCAAAACCGAACTGGCCCGATTGGATCGCGAGCTGACCGCCGCCCGCGACGCCGCCGACGCCAGTCTGCGACTTTCCAACGAGGGCACTCGCGCCGCCAATGCCGCGGTGAAGGTCGCGGTGGCCGAACGGGCCCAGATCCTGAAGTCGTCCGACGTCAACCTTGCGCAGGCCCAGCTGGCCACCGCCCAGCAGACCAAGGACCGCGCCACCAAGGAACTCAACGCTCTGCAGGCCAAGACCGGCATCGTCGTGCCGGCCAACGAGGTGCTCTTCTTCGACGATGTGCCCGTGCGCGTCGACGAGGTCAAGGCGCTGCGAGGCACCGGTGTCATCGGTCCGGTCATGACGGTCACAACGTCGAAACTGGCCGTCGACAGCTCCGTCGACGCGGTGGACGCCAGGCTCCTCAAGCTCGGGGCCAAGGTCACGATCGAATCGAATGAGTTCAACGTGACCCTCCCGGGAACGATCACGGAACTGGCCACCGCCCCGGGGACCAAGGGCGTGGACGCCACCAAGGTGTACTTCGCCGCTACCCCCGAAGCCTCCTCGGCGGTCGACGCCACCAGCCTGAACGGGGCGTCCGTCAAGATCACCATTGCGACCCAGTCAACCGGCACGGAAGTGCTCGCCGTGCCCGAGTCGGCCGTATCGATCGGCCCCGACGGAACGGCCCGGGTCGAGGTGGAGGCGTCGCCCGGCGGACCCACCCGCTTCGTCACCGTCCGCACCGGAGTGTCCGCCGGCGGCTACGTGGCCGTGACGCCGGTCAAGGGTTCGCTCAAGGCCGGTGACAACGTGACGACCGGCGACGCGTCGGCGGCGACCATCGAAGGAGCGCCGGGGCCGGAGGACGCGCCGTCAGACACGACTTCCTCCGACAGCGCGGCCGACAGTGTGGCCGCCAGTTCGGCGGGGTCAACCGACGGCGCACCCGCGACCGACTCGGCGGCAGCCGACACGACGGCTGCGCCGTGACCGAGCGAACCGACCCGAATGGGCCAACCGTACCGAGCGGCGCGCCGCCGGTCATCGAACTGATCGGCGTCGAACGCACCTTCGGCGGTGACCCGCCGGTGAAGGTCCTCCGCGGCGTCAACCTGCGTGTCGCCGCCGGGGAGTCGGTCTCCATCGTTGGACCGTCGGGATCGGGCAAGTCGACGTTGCTCAACGTGCTCGGTCTGCTCGACATCCCGACCGGCGGGACGTACCGCCTCGACGGAATCGACGTGGCCCAACTCAGCGACGGCGAACGCGCCGCTCTGCGCGGCACCAAACTCGGCTTCGTCTTCCAGTCCTTCCACCTGCTCTCGCACCGGACCGTATTGGAAAACGTGATGCTGGCCGAGCTCTACCTCCCCGACTCCGAAGCGCGTGGCGGCGGATCGAAGGTCGAACGCAAGGCCCGGGCTGTGCGTGCCCTCGATCGGGTGGGCCTCGGCCATCGCCTCGACTACACCCCGCCGCGAATGTCGGGCGGGGAACGCCAGCGTGCCGCCATTGCCCGGGCCATCGTCCATGCCCCGTCGCTGTTGCTGGCCGACGAACCGACCGGCAACCTCGACTCGGAGAACACCGTCGCCGTGCTCGAATTGTTCGACGATCTCCGCCACGACGGCCTCACCGTCTGCATCATCACCCACGACGACAGCGTCGCCGAGCACGCCGACCGAACCGTGCGAATGTATGACGGCGTCCTCACCGACGTTGTCCGAGAACCGGTGGCGTCACGGTGAAACTACGTCGACATCCGAGCGGGGCCGAGGGGCTCACGCTGCGCTCGAAGCTCACCGTTCGCCGACTCCTGGGCGAAGCTACGGCCGGAGTATCCGCCCGCCCGATGCGGTCGGCGTTGACCATCGTCGGCACCGTGATGGGCATTACTTCGCTCGTCGCCACGCTCGGCGTGTCGAAGACGGCAGGCAACCAGATCGTCGCCCGCTTCGACGCGGTGGCCGCCACCGAGGTCGTCATCGAGCCGGCCGGTTCCGGCAACGCCCAGCGCGCCTCGACGATTCCGTGGGACGCCGAGGCGAGGGCGATGCGTCTCAACGGCGTCATTGCCGCCGGGACGATTTCGGCCGTCAACACCCGCGGCGCCCGGGTCCGCTCGGTGGCCGTGGCCAACTCACCGACGTCGGAATACGACATCCCGATGTACGCCGGATCGCCCGGCCTCTTCGCCGCCGTCAAGACCAAGCTCCGCACGGGCCGGGTATTCGACGCCGGGCACGACCTCCGGGCCGAACGCGTGGCCGTGCTCGGCCCGGGCGCGGCCGCCCAACTGCAGATCACCCGCGTGAGTCAGCAGCCGGCGATCTTCGTCGGCAATCGGCTCTTCGTGGTGATTGGCATCCTGGACGACGTGTCCCGCCAACCCGACCTCCTCGACGCCGTCATCGTCCCGAACGACACCGCCCGAAGCGATTACGGACTGCGTGTCCCCGGCCGGCTCGCCATCGACACGTCGCAGGGGGCGGCTGCACTCATCGCCCGCCAAGCCCCCAAGGTCCTCGACCCGACCGACCCCTCACGCCTGCGCGCGTCGGCCGCCGCCTCACCCAAGCGCGTCCGCGACGAGATCCAGTCCGACACCAACAGCCTCTTCCTCATCCTCGGTGCGGTGTCGTTGCTGGTGGGCGCCATCGGCATCGCCAACGTCACGCTCGTCTCGGTTATGGAACGCATCGGCGAGATCGGCCTGCGACGCGCCCTCGGGGCCGGTCGTCGTCACATCGCCGCCCAGTTCCTCACCGAGTCCACTGTGCTCGGGCTCATCGGCGGCACCATCGGCGCGTCGCTCGGCGTGCTGCTCACCGTCGCCATCAGCGCTGTCAAGCAATGGACGCCGGTCCTCGACCAACGCCTCGTCGTCGCCGCGCCGTTCCTGGGCGCCGTCGTCGGTCTCGTCGCCGGCCTTTACCCGGCGCTGCGAGCAGCGTCCCTCCAACCCGTCGACGCGTTGCGCGCGGGGACCTGACCTACGAGGCGCGGGTTAGCCCCGCCGTCAGAAGCCGCGCCAGTTCGTCGACTCCAGACGAATCGGGCGTTTCGCGCCGGAAAAGCCCATCGAGATCCTCGCTCCGGTGAGTCGTTATCCTCGGCGTACATGTTCCGCATGCGTCTTGCGGCTTGTCACCTACGAATACTGCCTGGATGTCGACTTGCCGACGCGCCCACTGCTTGCGGCCGAGTTACGCATGCCGATCGCTACACCGGCCAGTTGCTCCAAGCCGGTTCTGTGACGGCGGCGACCGGGAATGAGGAGTCGGGTCGTGAGGTCGGACCGGCCACGCTCCGGGAGCCGGGCGATGCATCGCGACATCCGACATGCTTTACCCGACGCCGAGAATGCAGCTGGCCGGTTGATCTGGGCCAGTCTTTGCGGCCTGAGCTGATAAATCCAGCTAGAGGCACACGAACTCTCGCAGGGTCGGGGTGCCAGCGTTCTCGGTCCGAACGGGTACGCGAAGGATGCCGGGAGCTGCGCAGATTGCATCGATCCAGTTGATTGTGTTGTCCCACTTCCGGCGGTTCGGGTCGGTATTGCTTGGAAGGTCGCAGACCGGTTCGGTTGGAGCGTTCAGAACGACGTTCGCCCCAGCGGCAATGTCTCGGGATTCGGTGGCGCTGCTACAGCTTCCAATGACACGGATGCTGCCGTTGGTTTGGATTTCGGTGATCTGGCTGTTGAGGCCTGGCGGCAGCACCCACGAGTCTGGTGGTCGGGGTGTGGTGGTGGCCGGCAGGGTCGTCGCCGGCGGGAGGGTGATGGTCAGCGGGGTCGACGCGGGCGGGAGGTTGATGGCTGTCGGGGTCGACGCGGGCGGACGTGGCCGCTCAGTACTACCCGGCGGTGAGAGAACTGGAAATCGCAGTATCCGACGGAGGGGTCGGAATTCGACAGTCGCTTTTTGGCCGCGACTCCGACGTCTCCGACAGCGAAGCCTTGCGACAAGCGTGCACGACCACGGCGAGTTCACTCGGACCGAACAGAGGTTTTGGACTCTTGTCGACGTTTCGCGTGGTCAGACAGTTCGGTGGAACGATGCAGGTTCGAAGCGGCTCGGCAATTGCCGCCGGCAGTGCCCAGCAGGAAGTCACAGTCCGCCACCAACTCGATTCCCGTGTATTCGGTACTACCGTCCTTATTCGGCTCCCGTGTTAGGTCAGGAATCATGACAACCACACTCACCGCCCCAAGCCGCATGCGTCGTCGTGAACACGTCGCGGACGTCATCGGCGATACAGATGACCTCACCGACGCGGTCGTCGTTCTCGCGCTCCCACGCGATCAACAGCCGACCGCCTCGTTCGTCGACGAGTTCGTCCGATACGTCCTGATCGACCGCGGCGCCAGTAGCTTGACTTTCCGCGGCGCTGGCGAGGTCTCCAGAATCCTTATCAGTGCTTCTGCTGCGCGTTGGGAAGTTGCCGATCGAGTGACGATCGAGCCGGCGATCTCCAGTTAGGGAGTCACGATGATTTTGGCGTGGGCTTCGGGATTGGCGAGGTCGACGAACGCCTGGGCCACGCCGTCGAGCGGGACCCGTCCGGTGATGAGCGGGCCACCGTCGATACGACCTTCGGCCAGGTGATGGAGCGAGTCGCGGAATTCGTCGGGCGTATAACCGAGGACGAACTGCAGCTGCAGTTCCTTGTTGATCCCGAAGATCGGGGTGATCGTGTCGGGCTCCATGCACACGCCGACCACAGTGATGCGCCCGCCCCGGGGCGCCCGGCGCATGAGGTCGTTGAGCATGCCGCGCACCCCGACGCATTCGTACTGGACGAGGCCAGCCTGGGCCTCCAGCGATCCACCGGTCGCCGAGGTCCACACATCGTGGGCCGACGCCACCGGGTCCACGGTGACGGTCGCGCCCATGACCTCGGCCAGAGCCCGCCTCCGGGGCGAGAAGTCCGACGCCACGATCGTCTCCACCCCGAGCAGCCGTAGCGACGCAATCACCGCCAAACCGACCGGACCGCATCCGTGCACGATTGCTGAACCGGACCGGGCGATGCCCGACTTGTTGACGGCGTGCAGGCCCACGGCCATCGGCTCGGTGAGCGCCGCTACGTCGGTGGCGAGGCCGTTGGGCACCACGTGGAGCAGCGGACCGAACAGCGCCATGTACTCGCCGTAGCCGCCCGGATAGTCGTTGGAAAAGCCGACCGCTCGCATGTTCGAAGGGCCCGGCGGGCCGACGAAGTTCACCGGCACGGCCACCACGCGGTCACCCGCTTTGGCACTCGTCATCAACGAAGCATCCGTCACCACAACTTCCCCGACGAACTCGTGGCCCATCACCACACCGCGACCGAAATCCAGCGTGCTCACCGACCCGCCTTGACGGGCGAGCTCCACCAATTGGTCGAAGCGGAGGAGCGGGTCAGCCGCTGACGATGCGCACGGGCACCCCGAGGCGTATCGCCTCCGTTCGCAGAGGCGGATTGTCATCGGCTTCTCCGAGGCAGATTTCGGCGCCGAGTGCTTTGGCCGCAGCGAGCGCTTCCAGTGACAGGAGATTGAGACGGGAGCCGTTGGCGAGGAGGAGTGACATGGGCCAGCCGAGAGTTCGGAGGGAGACGAGACCGATCTCCTCGGGGAGCTCGATCACCGCGCCCACGGCGGCGGTGCCAAGCGCGGCATCGACCCGTCCGAGCGACTGGGACATAGCGCCTGTCACGGTGTCGATCGCGAGTGCCCGACAGAGACGGTGGTACCAAAGTCCCGTTGTCGAGATTGCCCCTCCGTCGGGCCGGAGGTCCGATGGCTGGCGACCGAGGAACAACGCCAGCAGGATGTGATCGTCGACGAGAACAGGCCGTCCGGTCACGCCAAATCGGGCTCAGTCGCACGAACCGCATTCACCAAGGCGGGGTAGCCACCGGCCTCCGTGATCGCGTTCTGGAGAAGGCCACGTAGGCCGCCGCGATGCGCTGGCACGATGACGATGGCCGCGCCCAGGTCGGCCACGTCCACGGCGCCGCCGTTCGTCAGGTTCCAACGGCGCCGGGCCTCGGCGGGAAGGGCCATCTGGCCGCGATCAGACACTCTGAAGGTCGAAACACTCACGCGCCTCATCCTACAAGGCAAACAGACGGTTCAACAAGGATGCAATGTCGCTGTTGTCGGTTACGCCGAGGCTGCGGTTTTGGTCGACGGGAGTTGCGAGGCGGCGGCGGCGACGAGCTCGGCGAAGAGGGCAGGGCTGGTCAGTGGCCACGAATGAATGCCTTTGATGCGTTGCCCCTCGACTCCGGCCGCCGAGCACAGCGACACGAAACTCGACGCCGGGATCACCCCGTCGTTCTCGCTGTGGACGATGGTGATCGGGACTCGACGCTCAGCCACGGCCCGAAGCACCGTCACGAGGTCGGCGTTGCGAGCCAATCGACCGACCTTGGCGACCCCGAACGGGTTTCGCAACACGTTGGGGACGAGGTCCTGGAACAGGCTCGGCAGGATGCTTCCGGCGCCACCGAGAAGACCGACGACGTCACCGGGGATGGCCTTCCCCCAGTCCCAAATCGGACGCTCCGCCATGGGCCGGTCGCCGTCGTCCTCGCGACGCCACGAGCCGCCGACACTGTTGAGCAGGACCAGACCGTCGGCGAAACCCGGCGTGTCGGCCATGGCCCGGATGCCGACGCCGCCGCCGAAGGAATGACCGACAACGAGGGCCGGCCGGATCCCCACAGCACTGACGAAGCGATTCAGCCAGCGCGCGTACCCGACGAACGTTCGATTTCCCGGCTCCAGGTCAGGCGTGCCACCAAATCCCGGAAGCGCCGGCGCGACTACGTGAAAGCCCTGGTGAGCAAGCTTGCGTAGTCCGGCGCGGTAGGCATGGTGGCCGAGGCCCCACCCGTGAAGAAAGAGCACCGACGGGCCGACCCCACCGACGGTGAAGTGGACGGTCTTGGTGTCGACGGTGACCTCGTCGATGCTGACGACGTCTGCTCCCGGCCGTTTCCCCCCGTTCCCCGAAGCGGGGACGACAGGCGCGCCGAACTTGCCTGGTTCCGTGGCGCTAGTCACAGCAAGGAGCGTAGGACGTGGCACAACCTAGGAGAGGCCTACCCGGCAAGACGGTTGAGAAGCGAACGCCGCTCCCCTTCCGTCAATCCTCCCCAAATCCCGTGCGGCTCCCGGATCTCCATGGCGTAGTCGAGGCAGTCCTGACGAACGGGACAGCTGGCGCAAATGCCCTTGGCGTTCCCCTCGCGTCGGTCCTTGTCATCTTTGCGCTCGAAACTGCTCGGCGGAAAGAAGATGCTCGACTGCGGCCCCTTACAGGCGGCACGCACCTGCCAGGCCGCAGTGGCCTGGCCTGACTGTGTGGTCTGACTTCGTTGGCTGGTTTGCAACATGTGGACCCTCCCCCCAGATCGGTCTGGGTTGAGCGTACCTGTGGTGTGACGCCGGACACAAGCAGAAGTTTTCTGGTTCAGTGGCCGGCGTCCTTGGCGCCACCCTCCAGTGGTTCGACTTCGAGCAAGAGTCCGTCGACGGCCACCACTCGTACCTCGGCCCCAGCGGCAATTGGCGTGGCCCGATTGGTGCGGGCTCGCCACGGGGCGCCTAAGACCCGCACGACGCCCTCCGGACCGACCGCCGACGTGGCAGTCCCCACTTCACCGATCATCGCCTCGCGTCCGATGGTGGGGGTCGCGAATCGAGTCCGGACCATCGTCGGCATCCCGTTGACCATCAACAAGACCGTCATCAGGACCATCAGGGCGATGAGATACAGCGGGACGTGAACGCCCGAGGAGAACAGGGTCAGCGAACCGGCCACGAGGCCGACGGTTCCCACTCCGGTCCAAAATCGCGGCGACCCGGCCTGCACGTCGACGGCGAAACCAAGGAGCGCGATCACGATCAACGCCACGCCGAGGGGGCGGGTCGGCAACGCGCCCAGGCCGGCGATAGCCAGAACGAACGCCCCCAGGCCCACGGCGGCGGCGATGCCAATGCCCCCGGTGAAGAACTCGAACACGAACAGGGCCAGGGCAATCACGAACAGGAGATACGAAACCGACGGATTCGCCGCCGTGTGCAGAAGCCGGTCAAGCAGGTTCAGTTTGGCGAACCGGACGGCGTTGACCTTGGCGGTTCGCTTGCCGTTGGCCTCCGTCGCCGGGAACGCCGTGTCCAGGGTGCGACCGTTTACCGTCTGGCCGTCGAGCTCCCCGACGAATTGCACCAGGACCGGCGCGTTGCTCTGGATCAGCTTGGCCTTGACCGCGTCTTCCTGGCGATAGGTGCGCCCGACGAACGGATCCGACGGGCCCGTTGAACGACCGATCTTGGTGCTCGGGGCCATGCCGATCACATCGGCCGCCGCCGCCAGGCGCGCTGCGCCGCCCATCGCTCGGGCACCCAGGGGCCCGACCCAGACGGCGATCGGGACGCGTCCATCGTCACGCACCGCCGCTTCCAACGCGTCGAATTCCTTCGGTTTGAGCAGCGACCCCGGGGAATCCATGACGATGACCAGCGCTTCGACCCGGTCGGCGACCGCCTTGTCGATTGACGCCAACACGAAGCGCTTCATGATCGGATCGATGTAGCCCGTCACCTCGATCACGTTGACACCCTTGGACGAAGGTGCTGCAGGCGCCGCCGAAGGTGCTGCGGGCGAGGCCGCGGCACCGGCCGGACCCGAGCCCACACCGAGCCCGGCGGCGGCCGCCAAAACGATACCGAGCACTTTCCGGATCCGGGCGCGGCGCGGCGCACCAATGTTGTTTCGGACGGCACGTAGCGTGAGGAGGCGCACGGAGGCACTTTCGTAGTCGGTCGGCGAACAGCACAACAACAAGGTCGCGAGGGAGCGGGAGTTGAACGGAGAACAATTCTTCAGCACCGTGCGCCTCC
>JANLQX010000120.1:0-3946 GCA_031368095.1 Actinomycetes bacterium
GTCATCGAGCGGATGATCGCCTCGATCGGCTTGAGTTGGTCATCACCGATCTCGGCACCCTTCAACTCTTTCGGCATGCCGGGCATCATCCCCAACAGGTTGCCGAGCGGGCCCATCTTCTTCAGTTGTTGCATCTGGTCGAGGAAGTCGTCGAACGTGAATTCGCCCTCCATCAACTTCTCGGCCGCCGCTTCGGCTTGATCCTTCTCGAAGACCTGTTCGGCCTGTTCGATGAGCGTCAGCATGTCGCCCATACCGAGAATGCGTCCGGCCATGCGGTCGGGGTGGAACTGTTCGAACTCGCTGAGTTTCTCGCCGGTCGACGCAAACGCAATGGGTCGGCCAATGACCTCTTTGACGCTCAGCGCCGCGCCACCGCGGGCATCGCCGTCGAGCTTCGACATGATGACGCCGTCGATTTGCAGGGTCTGGTGGAAGGCCTCGGCGACGGTGACCGCATCTTGCCCCGTCATCGCGTCGATGACCAGGAACGTGTAGTGCGGTTCGACGACCGCCGAAATCTTGCGCACCTCTTCCATCAGCTCGGCGTCGATGGCAAGACGGCCGGCGGTGTCGACGATGAGCACATCGCGTCCGAGGCGGCGGGCTTCGGCTAACCCCCGCGCTGCGGTGGTGACAGGGTCGCCCGGCTCGCTGAACACCGGAACGTCGATCTGGCGGCCGAGCGTGCGCAGCTGCTCGACCGCGGCTGGCCGTTGCAGGTCGGCACCGACCAGGAGCGGCTGGCGGCCCTGGCTCTTGAACCACTTGGCCAACTTGGCCGAACTGGTGGTCTTACCAGAGCCCTGGAGACCCGCCATGAGCACCACGGTGGGCGGTCGCCCCGCATACGTGATCTTGAGGGTCTCGCCGCCCAGCATGGCTGTGAGCTCGTTGTTGACGATCTTGACGACCTGCTGGCCAGGATCGAGCGCCTGGCTGAGGTGCACACCGACCGCCTGCTCGCGGATGCGTGCCACGACGTTGCGCACGACCCCGACGTTGACGTCGGCCTCGAGCAGCGCAGCGCGGATCTCGGTGAGCACGTCATCGACGTCGGCTTCGGTAAGACGGCCTTTGCCGCGAATCTTCTTGAAAACGCCTTCGAGGCGCGACGACAGGGAATCGAACATGCAGTTCGAAACGTTATCGGCCCGCCTCGGCAGGACGGAGCACCACTTCCCGATCGGCGTTCAGTCTTCAGTCGATCAGCCGAACACCGATCAGCCGATGGACGCAATCCCGGTGACGATGCCGCCGTCGACCACGACGTTGGCTCGATCGGGCCGAAGGTCGAGCGTGACTGGCAGATCAACGCCGTCCTCACGGACGACCCGTACCTCGAAGCTCAACCCGTTTGCCATCGCGATCGCATCGTCGACGCAGAGCCCGATCAGGAACTGAACGTCAGTCACGTCAAGCGGGACCGGATCGAACTGATGAATAGTCAGGCTGGTGCTGCATCCCGCAATCGGAGGATATGTCACCGGCACCGTGTCTGCCACGATCGTGTCGAGCGGGATCGTGTCTGCCGGCGTCGTGTCCACCGGCGTCGTGTCCACCGGCGTCGTGTCCACCGGCGTCGTGTCTACCGGCGTCGTGTCTATTGGGGCTGTGTCTACCAGGGCTGTATCCACCGGCACCTCTTGCTGATGCAGGTACTGATCTTCGACCGCGGTGACCGAGTAGATACCCTGGTCGTCGGCGTCGAACGCGTAACCCGGCAGCAACCAGACCGTGCCGTCATCGGCCCACACCTGCTCGAGCGAGGGCCGGGCGTTGGACAACGTCACGATGATCGGATCGACCAACACGGTCTCGCACGATGCCGGGTCGCAATACCCGGGAGGACGCAGCGGCGGAAGCGGATCGACGACGATCTCACCACCCGATGGATCGGTGGCGGGTGGCGGTTCGACCGCCGACACGACGCCCGACACGTCTGCGTCCGCAGAACTCGGCGCAGCTACCGGGACAGCGACGGTGCCGTAGTCGTTCATCGCGTTCGGCCCGTCGCTGTAGCGCGTCCACATCGCGCTCTGATCGTTGAGTCGCTGCACTGCGTTGTCGACGCCGATCAGCGGATAGTTGTCGCCACGAACCGGCGTACCGAGATATCCACCGGCCCAGGTGAGCGATCCGTTCTCACCGAATCCGAAGCTGACGCTGACGGTCGTACGAATGCCGTCGAGCTTCAGGTATGCGGTCACCGAGGCACTCCAGTCGTCGACATACACCTCCTCGTCGTAGTTGGCTGGGTCGAGCCCAATTGCAGCTAGGAGCGCATCGGCCTTGGCGCGAGCTTCGCCCTCGGTCGGAACATTGACGGGAGGAGTCGGACCCTCACATGAGGGCGGCTCGATGGTCGTCCCGTCTGATGACACCGGATCTGACGACACGGGATCACTTGGCGGGGCGACGGCACTGTCCGCCGATGGACCAACGGATTCGCTCAGGTAGATGCACTGGTCTGGGACCGACGAAACCACGTTGCCGGCCCCGTACCACCACGACTGCTGCGAGTCGTTGCTCCCCGATACCGTCGGTGCGCTGAAGTCCTGCGGGCCGACGATCCAGCCGCCGCCCTGATCGGCGGGAATCGCCGTCACGTCGCCCTGCACGCCAAGCGCGTCGGCGAGTTGACGAATTTGTCCCTGCGTCGCGCTGATTCCGGCCGGGAAATACCACGATGCCGCAGGTTCGGTGAGGTTGGGCACCGCTCCCGAATACACGTACGTCACCGACATCGGACGCATCGTGGAATCGGCCGCTGCCGTGTCGACTCCGGCGGCGCTGTACGGACCGGTTCCGGGGGCGGACTGCACGACGATCACCCTGGGAGTTCTCGCCGGTTCGGTGCCAACGCCCACCGTTGTGACCGACGTCGGCGACGGTGCGGCGGTCTTGGTGCCGCACGCGGCCAGCCCACCGACCAAAGAGAAGCAGACAAGCGCGGCACTGGCGAAGACGAGCCGACGAGAACGGATGGTAGGTGTCATGGCTATTCGACGTGTCGAGCGGGCGACTTGGTTCCCGCCCGCTACAGAAGTGTCAGATGTCGGCAAACAACGCTGACACGAACTCTTCGGGGTCGAACGCCACCAGGTCGCCGATGGTCTCGCCAAGGCCGACGAGCTTGACGGGTATCCCCAACTCGGTCTCGATCGCAAACACGATGCCACCCTTCGCGCTGCCATCGAGTTTGGTCAGCACTACCCCGGTGACGTCGGTGGTGTCGCCGAACTGACGGGCTTGGATGAGCCCGTTCTGGCCGGTGGTGGCGTCGATCACCAAGAACACCTCGGTCACCCGGCCTGCTCCCTTGCCAGCCACGCGACGGACCTTGCGGAGCTCCTCCATCAGGTTCGTCTTGGTGTGCAGACGGCCAGCGGTGTCGGCCAGCACCAAGTCGATGTTGCGGGCTGCGGCACGCTGCACTCCGTCGAAGATGACCGAGCTGGGATCGCCCCCCTCGCTGCCACGAACGAACTCACTGCCGCTGCGTTCGGCCCAAAGGGCAAGTTGCTCGGCCGCTGCAGCGCGAAACGTGTCACCGGCCGCCATGAGCACACTGTGTCCTTCGGAGCGTTGCAACGCGGCAACCTTTCCGATGGTGGTGGTCTTGCCGACGCCATTGACCCCGACGAACAACCACACGTTCGGAGAGCCAGCTTCGCCCTGCTCGAACCGCAGCGCTCGATCGGTCCCAGCTAGCCTGCCGGTCATCTCGGCCTGCAGCGCGTCGAGGAGAGCATCTGGATCAGTGATCTCTTTCGCCTTGACCCTGACACGCAATCCGCCGAGCAGTTCGGTGGTGACTCGCACGCCCACATCGGCACGTAGCAGCGCCTCTTCGAGGTCATCCCACGTGGCATCGACAATTCCGGCGCGACCTCGGATGCCGAGGAACGCTCCGGTCTGCCACGCGCCTTCGCCGAGGCCGCCG
>JANLQX010000327.1:0-10200 GCA_031368095.1 Actinomycetes bacterium
ATCGGCGGTTTGGGTACGGCGCAGGCATGACCGCACACCAGGAGGTACACATCGTCCGCACCGGCCCGTACCGCATGAGAGAGCGGAGCGTTGTTGATCACTCCACCGTCGATCAGCCAACGATCTCCCCGTTGGACCGGCGGAAAGATCCCGGGCAACGATGCGCTCGCCAGCACCGCGTCAACGAGACTTCCTTCCGACAAAACAGCTTCGCGACCGGAACCCAAATCGGTGGCGACAACGCGAAGAGAAATCGCGGTGTCCGACACGTCACCGTCGCCCAATTCATCTCGCAACAAGGTACGTAGGCGCGTCGGTGAACAGAGGTAGTTCCTCCGGCCGAACATCCCGAGAAATCCCCCGACCGGCCGCACCGGGAAGATGTCCTGTCGTCGAAGCGACCGCCAGAGTCCACCGAGGCCAACGACCGCATCGGGGCCGGGGTGGGTGGCCATATAAGCAGCGTTGATCGCACCGGCCGAAGTTCCGATGAACAGGTCGGGGCGGATGCCCGCCTCGAACAACGCCTGGGTCATTCCGACTTGAATCGAGCCAAGACTCGCTCCCCCGGAGTACACGAACGCAACCGTCATGTTGATCAGTTTGCCTGCCTTTGCCGCCCGCAAAGCGTGGCTCGATCGGCAAACCTGAGAAAGCAACTTGCCGACCGTCATCAAAATAAAGCCCGGCGCGGCCGAAGGAAAGCCATATGGACATGCCTAGGGTCGGCAGAATGATCGTGCGCCAACCGCGCTTGTTCGACGGTTGGCTTGAAACCGTATGGATGTTTACGGGTGCCATCGTCTTCGTTTTGGCGGCCTTCGACACAGCGTTCCTTGAGTCCCCGCTCCTGCTGTTTTGGACAGTGCTGGTTGCCGCGTCCCTCTGCGTTCTTGCCGCTATCGCTACGCACTACGTCGCGTCGTCCGAAAATCTCGCCGAGCTAGGACTCATGTCCGGGTTCACGTTCTCCCTTTCGGCGCTGCCCCTCGTGCACGGCATTACGACTCCCGGCGTGATCTTCGGGCCGAACGAAGCGACCATGTCCTCGGTCCTCTGGGCCGGTCCGATCGCGGCGATCGCCATCCTGCCAGTCGCTCTTCCGAAGTCTGATTTCCGCCGCTCGATCCTCAAACACTGGCGCCTCTTCTCCCGAGTTCACATGGCGCTCGTGACGATGGTGGCCCTGGTCCTGATCATGAGGACGACAGCACTGCCGGCCTATCCGATGAGATCGCCGGGCGCACTTCTGGTCGGCGGTGCCTCCATACTCGCCTGTATCCTCCTGTCGATACGACACCTTCGACTCGCCCGGATCGCCGACTCGACCGGACCATTCGCCGTTTCTTGTGGATTCATTCTGGTCGGAGCTTCGAACGGAGTGTGGCTTGGTTCGGCCCCGTTCACGCCGATCTTTTGGTTCGCACACCTGGTCGACATTTCCGGAGTATTTACGCTCACGCTCATCGCTATGCGCACCTACCATCAGGATCGCACCGTCCGATCGCTGCTCGGGCCGCTCGTCGTCCAAACTCCCCTTGCCGCACTCGAACTCGGGTTGGAGCCGCTCGTCCACCGTTTCATCGGTTCGTTGGAGCGTAAGGATCCGGTGACGCGTGAACACGTAGTTCGGACCGCCGAACTCGCCATTCAGGTGGGCGACGACCTCGGTCTTGGTCCTGACGACCTTCACATACTTGGCCTCGGGGCACTCCTCCACGACGTCGGCAAGCTCCAGATCGACGACCAAATACTGAAAAAGCAATCGAGTCTCGACGATGACGAATTTGCTGCGATGAGGCTGCATACGAACTACGGCGAAGCACTCGTGAGCCGGTCACGAACTCTTCGATCAATCGCACCAATCGTTCGAGGCCACCATGAACGAATCGACGGACGCGGCTATCCCGATCACCTCGCTGGCGACGAGATTTCACTGCTGGCGCGAATCGTCAGTGTGTGCGACGCGTACGACGCCATGAGCAATACCCGGCAATATCGAAGGGGCATGGAGCACGACAAGGTCATCGCCATCCTGCGCGAGCATTCCGGTTCGCAGTGGGATCCGCGGGTCGTCGACGCGTTGATTCAGCGGGTGAGTCGCGACAACCGGTCAGCTCCCTTGCTTCAACATGTCGGCCGAGCGATATCCGACCGGCCGGTCAACGCCTATGAGGAACTGTGCGATTGCCTCGATCAAGCCCTGGACCGGGAGTTGTCCGAACTTTCCTCATAGTTTCGCGATTCAGTCAGGCCACTATGACCAGGCCAGACCGGCCGTGAGCGCCACCTCCTCGAGCATCTCCATCATGCGCTCAGGTGATGAGGCGCATCGAGAAATCGCCTCGGAATCAAGCAAGCGCACAACTCCGTTCCCCGTCTCGGCGACGACCGACGGCAGGTCTTCGCCGACGACGTCACGAACGGCGACCGGCTGATCATCACGATGAAACATGTCGAAGCGCACTGGTAGGCCGTCACGACATCGTCTCCATTCCGACCGTTCTCGAATGTTGCCGTGAGTGATGTCACACAACGCACAATGGCGACGTCCCAGTGCCTTGCCGACGACGTACCTCAGTTCGCCTCGAAGCGACGATTCGGCGTCGTAGACACCAATCAGCCGGACGATTCGGATCGGATCGGAACTCATTCGTCAAAGCGTACGGATTCCCCGCCAGCATGGGAGAGTTTGTTCTCAGGCGCTCGCTCAGCGAGCGGCCGTGATCAAACTCGCGCAGTTACTCGACGCCGAAGAGGTACGGGTACAGCGGTTGGCCGCCGCTATGGACTTCGGCGACGACTCCCGGGCGGTGGTCGGCGAGCCACTCCGTGATGTGGCGGGTCACTCCGGCCGACGCACCGTCGCCCTCGATGACCGTCACGATCTCATGACCGTCGGCGACCATCGCGCTGAGCAGGCCGGTGCAGGCGTCGGACAACTCGCGTTGCACAACAACGATCCCACCGCTGCGGGTGAGTCCAAGATGGTCACCTTCGAAGATCGGTCCGACATCAGAGGTGGAGTCCCGCACCGCCACCGTGACCTCACCGCTCACAACCGAGGCCGCCGCCGCCCGCATCGACGTTGCGTTGGCCTCAATGTCACCCTGCGGGTCGTATTGCATCGCCGCGGCGAGGCCTTCGGTGGCGCCACGCGTGCCGATCACCCGCACCCGCTTTTCCGTAAGCGCACCTACTTGTTCGGCGACGGCGATGATGTTCTTGTTATTCGGCAGGATCACCACGCTGTCTGACGGACACGCCTCGACCGCTTCCAGCAATTGCGCAGTCGACGGGTTCATCGACTGACCACCGCTCACCACGCGCTGGACACCGAGTGAATAGAAGAGGCGACGGACTCCGTCGCCGCTACAGACCACCACAACGGCGGTCTCGCACCGATCATGCACGTGAGGCGGCTCGTCGACGATTGCCGTACCTGTGGCCTCGCGCACCCACCGCTCTTCTTCGACTTCCTCGTGCAGATCGGTCACGCGGATCTTGCGGGGCCGACCGATGTCGAGGGCAACTTCGATCGCCGCGCCGACGTCGTCGGTATGGATGTGACAGTTCCACAAACCATCACCGCCGACAACCACGATGGAGTCACCAATCGCCGCCCACGCATCCTTGAATCCACCGATCGAGGAGTCGGGCGCTTCAAGGAAATACATCACTTCGTAGCGGAGCTCTTCGACGCCTTTGCGACCGTCGGACGAATGGGCCGACGCGTCCGCGGCCAGCGGATCTGGCGCCAGATCGGTGCCGGGCGCATGCACCTCGGGAATGGGCCGACCGTCGAGGCGCCGCAGGAGCGCGTCGAGGAGGACGACGTATCCGGTGCCGCCGGAGTCGACCACGCCGGCGGCTTTCAGGACGGGCAGCATCTCCGGCGTTTGCGCCAACGCCTCGGCCGCGCCGACGCGAGCTGCCGCCGCCACGGCCAAGACGGACACCGATGGCGACGCCGCGACCAACGCTTCGGCGGCCTCCGCCCCACCGCGGGCCACCGTGAGGATCGTGCCTTCGATCGGCTTGAGCACCGCACCGTAGGCGGCCACCGAACCGGCCGTGAGCGCCCTGGCCAGAACCTGGCCGTTGACGGCGTCGGCCGCTCGGCATTCGGCGGTGATCCCCCGCAGGATCTGGCACAGAATGACCCCCGAGTTCCCCCGTGCGCCCATGAGCGACCCGTGAGAGATCGCCTGACACACGCTGGCCATGGTCACCGGGCCGGCCGCCGCCGCCGCCGCCAACTCGGTCACGACGGCCTCGGCGGTGAGCGCCATATTGGTACCGGTGTCGCCGTCGGGCACGGGATACACGTTGAGGCGATTCATCGGCGCCTGGTTGGCCCGGAGGCCGTCACGAAAGGCGCCAATCCAGCCGACAAGGTCCGCCGGCGTAAGGTCCGGTCGGGTGCCTTCGACCGCCGGCATGACGGAGTTGAGGGCAGAAGGTTCGGTCACCGACATGGGGACTCCATCTTACGGCAGCCCGTGGGTCAGCCCCGGGCCGGCTCCTTCTGGCGCGGCGATAGGTCGTTCGAAGCCCCCGCTAGGCCCGGCGATGGGGTATCTTCAATACAGATCGATCCGAGGAAGTTGTTCACTCGTATTGATATCCGTCGAAAAGACCGCCAGACTCAACGCCTCCGGATCCCTCCGGTAACCTGCCCGCTTCATCCCGTAGTTGTTTCACCGAGGAGGCGCATCGAAATGCAGGGCGTTGTGAAGTCTTATGACCCCGTGACCCGCCAGGGAGTAATCCTGCGCGATAACCCGGAACGGACGGAATACGACCTGGCCGACGATGCCCTCAACGGGTCGATCTTCCGCATGCTTCGTCAAGGTCAGCGCGTCGTTTTTGGCGTCACCGACCAGGGCCTGGCAACGAAACTCGGCCTCGGATCGGAACTCGACATGGGAACCCCTGGATTCGACTGAACCGAAGCTGGGTAGAAGTGGCGCATCCCAGTCTTTCGAGGAGTGCCATCATGAGCAACGACACCATGACCGACGCAACAACAGGCACGAAGGCAACTTCTCGTCGTGAGGTTTCTGCCGAGCTGGCCGCCCCCACGAGCAACGCCGCACTGCTCGCTTGGGTGGCGGAAGTTGCTGCTCTTACCGAACCCTCTGAGGTCGTCTGGTGCGACGGCTCGGCCGAGGAATACCAACGTCTCTGCCAACTGCTCGTCGACAACGGCACGTTCACCAAGCTCGACGAGGCCAAACGACCGAACTCTTACTGGGCCACCAGCGACCCCGGCGATGTCGCCCGCGTCGAAGATCGCACCTTCATCTGCTCAGTCGATCCGGCCGACGCCGGCGCCACCAACAACTGGGCCGACCCCGTCACTATGAAGGCCACGCTGACCAGCCTGTTTCGGGGATCGATGCGGGGCCGCACGATGTACGTGGTGCCGTTTTCGATGGGTCCCATCGGCTCGCCCATCGCCCACATCGGCGTGGAGCTCACCGACTCGGCCTACGTCGCCGTCTCCATGCGCATCATGACCCGCATGGGTCAACGCGTTCTCGACACCCTTGGCGACGGCTCCTTCGTCCCCTGCCTTCACTCCGTCGGTATGCCGCTCGCCGATGGTCAGGACGACGTGACGTGGCCGTGCAACGCCGACAACAAATATATCTGCCACTTCCCCGAGACCCACGAAATCTGGTCGTTCGGCTCGGGCTACGGCGGCAATGCGCTGCTCGGGAAGAAGTGTTTCGCGCTACGCATTGCGTCCGTCATGGCCCGCGATAACAACTGGATGGCCGAGCACATGCTCATCCTCGGCATCACCTCACCGGCCGGAAAGAAGCACTACGTGGCGGCCGGATTCCCTTCGGCGTGCGGCAAGACCAACCTGGCCATGCTGGTGCCGACCATTCCTGGCTGGAAGGTCGAAACGGTTGGCGACGACATTTGCTGGATGAAGTTCGGGGCCGATGGACGGCTCTACGCCATCAATCCCGAAGCCGGCTTCTTCGGCGTGGCGCCCGGCACCGGCGAAGAGACCAATCCGAATGCCATGGCCACCCTGACCGGCAACGCGATCTACACCAACGTTGCGCTCACCGAAGGCGGCGACGTGTGGTGGGAGGGCATGACGAGAGATGCCCCGGCCCGCCTCACCGACTGGAAGCGCAACACGTGGACACCCGAGACCGACACCCCGGCGGCCCACCCCAACGCCCGCTTCACGGTGCCGGCATCGCAGTGTCCGTCGATCGCCCCCGAGTGGGAAGATCCGGCCGGCGTGCCGATCTCGGCGATCTTGTTCGGCGGACGACGGGCCTCCACGGTGCCCTTGGTGACGGAATCGTTGTCGTGGGAACACGGCGTGTTCATGGGGGCCACGGTCGCCTCGGAAACAACGGCGGCGGCGGCCGGGGTGGTTGGCAACCTTCGTTTCGATCCGTTCGCCATGCTCCCGTTCTGCGGTTACAACATGGCTGACTACGTGGCCCATTGGCTCTCGATCGGAGCGTCGACCGATGCCTCGAAACTGCCACGGATCTATGGCGTCAACTGGTTCCGTAAGGGCGCCGATGGCAAGTTCGTCTGGCCGGGCTACGGCGAAAACTCACGGGTTCTCAAATGGATCATCGAGCGCCTCGAAGGCACGGCAACCGCGGTACCGACCCCGGTCGGCAACCTCCCGCGCATCGACGATCTCGACGTCAGCGGCCTCGATCTGGGCGACGGACAGATCGACGCTGCGCTCCGCGTCGACGCCGCCGAATGGCTGGCTGAGCTGCCCAAAGTGGAGGAGCACTTCGCCAAATTGGGTGACCATCTCCCGGCGGCAATGCACACCCAGCTCGACGCGCTCCGCCAGCGACTCACCGCCGCCGCTTAGCCGTTCGCGCCCAAGTCACATGATTTCCACCCGAAGTCGCGCCCAACCCGGCGGCTTGGGCGCGGCCCATCGGTCACTTGGGCGCGACCTCGCCTAGCGACGGACGGACGGCCGACCGCTGGCGAGTGCCCCGTTGATCGCCGCCAGCACCATCGCTTGGCGTCGTTCAACCTGGTTCGGTGTGATCATCAGAGACCTGTACCCGAGCGCGTCGTACATCGACTGCCGGTTGTGATCGCGTTCGAATGCATCCTGGTGGAACTCGCGGGAATCGACTTCGGCCAGGAGACCGTCAGCGGGCGTCAAAATCCGAGGCCTTGGACGACGCCGTGCTCGCCGGTAGAAGTAAATGACGAAGTCGACCCGGTACACCTGTCGGCCCGACAAGTCCATGATCGGCACCTGACGCCAGGCATCGAAGCCGTTGCGGCGTAAGAACTGCCAGAAACGCGTTTCGGCGTAACTCTCGGTCGGAGGCTCGTTTGGCCGACGGGCGAGCACCCGCCGAAGCGCTTTGTCGCCTGCGAACGAGCCACCGCGAAAGGCCAGTTCCTCAACCGTGACGAGACCGCGGTTGAGCATGCACTCCAACGCCAACTCGATACGCTCGTCAGAAGTAACCCCGTCACGACGGGTGGCCTCGGCCAGGACCTCGACATCGTCACCGAGGTGACGGAGCACGAGGGAAGGAGCCGCAATCAGAGCGTCGCCGACCAACTGCGCGGCGAACTGTCTCGTCCGGATGATGCCCGGCCGGGGGCGGGCCGCGTGAGGGGTGCAACCCATAAACGGCCACTCCCCGTCCCGAAATCCGTCAATGTCAAGCGCCCGCGCTGCCAGTGGGCCGGTTAACGCCACCTCATAGGCCGTTCTTGGACGACTCATACCTGCTCCTCATAGAGCTTTGTGGGGCAAAGACCGAGGAAGGAAGCGAAACGATCGCGCAAACTGCGATGCTCCGGCGAGGCGAGGCGGATTGGCGCGATGTCCCCAAGTCGGCGATCGGGCGCGCCCGAGTTCACGACGAGCGCCTTCGACCGACGCAGTAGCGGCTGAATTGGGTGCAGACCAGTGCGACTTGGGCGCGGGCGAACCCTCGGCGGCAAGTTCGTCGCAAGCGTGCGCAGAGGCGTTGGTTTGCGCGCTTATCGAGTGCGTGGAGTTCGCCAAGTAACCTTGTCCGCCGTGCCTGCCGCCAACCGTCTCATCGTTCCGAATGAATTGGACGGTTCGCGCCTCGACCGGGCGCTTCGCCACCTCATCCCGGGATTGGGAAAAAACGAAGCGTCGCTACTCATCGGCCGCAAGCGAGTGCGCGTCAACGGCCGGCCGGTCACCTACGACTCATGGGAAGTACGCAACGGCTATGTGATCGAGATCGCCGGCGTGGTGTCGACCACCGCCGACGCCCACGTGCTGGAGCCTGACTGGATCTTGGCTGACGACGGCCTTCTTATGGTGGTCAACAAGCCGAGCGGTTTACGGCCTGAGCCTCGCGGCGTGGTCGACAACGACAACCTGGTGACCCTGCTCAGTGCGCACATGAATGAGGTGGTCGTCCCCGTTCATCGCATCGACCGCGACACATCGGGTGTCATGCTCCTCGTACGCAAGAGCGCGCCACGATCCCTACGTTCGGAACTCGACGCCGCCTTCAAGGGCCGTGACGTGACCAAGCACTACATCGCCGTAGTGGCGCTACCCAATCAGTTGAAAACCGGACGACTGGTCGACCTCATCGGGCAGGACCGGGAGCACCGCGACAAGATGGCCGTGGTCGAGCGGGGTGGTGACCGGGCCGAAACGATTGTGGAGTTCGGTGATCACAACGCCAAGCGACAGCAGTTGCTTCTCAACCCCGTTACCGGTCGCACCCATCAACTCCGTGTGCAATTGGCGTTTCGAGGATCGCCGATCCTTGGCGACCGTCTCTACGGATCCAAGGCCGTGCAGCAAGCGTCGTCACGTTTACTCCTGCATGCCCATCGTTTCGAACTGCCGGCCGTCGGCGACCATGGCCCCCGAGTGTTCGAGGCTCCGGTACCCCGCGAGCTCACCATCATCCCTACCGCTGACATCCCGATTTCGCCGTCGAGAAACTCCTCACCGACCGACGCCAACGCCGTGCCGCGAGCGGCGCGGCCCGCCCGGAAGCAGCCGAACACGCCCAAGGCTCCCCGCGAGACGAAACGCCAAGCCGCCGACCGAATCACCCGAAAAAACTAAAGCATTCGTCGGTCGTTAGCCCAACGGGTGAGTTCGTACCGACTCGAAAGTTGGAGTTTTCGAAGAACCGACGACACATGGGTCTCGATCGTTTTTACCGAAAGAGTGAGCTGACGAGCGATTTCTTTGTAGGCATACCCGCGAGCTATCAGGCGGAGTACTTCTTTCTCTCGTTGCGTGAGTTGGTCAAGCTCAGGGTCCGACACCCGATCCACCGGGCCCGTCGCCGAGAACGCATCGAGCACGAAACCGGCGAGGCGTGGAGAGAACACGGCATCGCCCTCAGCAATGCGGTGAATGGCACTGGCGAGTTCTTCGCCGCTTATGGTCTTTGTGACGTAGCCGCGTGCGCCGGCCCGGATCACGGCAATGACATCCTCGGACGCATCCGAAACTGACAGCGCCAGGAACTTCACATCGGGTTCTCGCTCGTGGACGCGAGTGATGACCGACGAACCGCCTCCACCCGGAAGATGAACGTCAAGCAGTACAACCTGGGGTCGAAGGGCAATGATTGCGGCCACGGCTGTATCAACGTCGGGCGCGTCGCCGACAATCTGCACGACATCGGCCAACTCGGCCGCGACACCCTTACGAAAAAGTTGATGATCGTCGACGAGGAACACTCGGGTCTTCATGTACGTGCCTTTCGCCGAGCACGACGTCTCGGCCGGGTTTCGGACGGTGCACCGATGGAAGGTGCTGCGACTGGGGTCTCGACGGCATCGGCCAGCGGCGCGGCGTCGGTCGGGCGGGCGATCGTGAGTTGGACCTCGGTGCCTTCGCCGGGCGCCGAGCGAATCACCGCCCTTCCTCCGCTGCGTTGCAGTCGGCCAACAATCGAATCACTCAGTCCGCGTCGATCCGACGAAACCAGAGACGGGTCGAATCCGCTCCCCCGGTCACGGACGAATACCGAGATCTCACGATCATCCAGTTCGAGATAAACGTCGACCTTGTCAGCCCCCGAGTGTTTCCCGGCATTGACGAGTGCTTCGCGCATTGCCGCCAACAGGACGCGCGCCGAAGCGTCGACCGGGGCGTCGCCAACTCCGACCACATCAACGTTGACGCCATAGGCCTCTTCGATTTCCTCGGCGATG
>JANLQX010000328.1:0-23628 GCA_031368095.1 Actinomycetes bacterium
CGCAAACAAGACCGGGCGTGGTGTTCAGCGGACCACTACGGGGTCCTGTCACCGACGACCACCATCGAGTGAAGGGGTGGCGCCGGGGAGGGCCCCGCCGAGAAGCGGAGACCCGGTTCGACGGAGTCGAACAACGGGCGAGCATCGCAAGGTGGGAGGGTTCCCCGGTGACAGGACCCCGCAACGGGCGAACATCAAGTTCACGCGTCTTCGCTAGTGGTGGGGAAAGGAGCTCCCATGGGGAGGGTGTTGCGCCAGACGCCGTCGACCATGTGCAGGGCGGCGGCAACGGCACCGCTGGTCGGCACGAGGCCGATCTCGCCGACGCCCTTGATGCCATAGGGCGCCCGGGGCTGGGGGACTTCGACGAGGATCGTTTCGATGACCGGCATGTCCTTCGGGCGAATGATGCCGAGCGAACGAAGCGTCATGTTGGTGGGTCGACCGAGTTCGTCGGACGGGAAGTCCTCGGTGAGGGCGTAGCCGAGTCCCATGTGGACGGACCCCTCGACCTGGCCTTCGCACAGTTGCGGGTTCACGGCGCGTCCCACATCGTGCACGGCGATGACCTTCTCGATCTTGCCGGTCGCACGGTCGGCCACAACGACCTGGGCGGCATATCCGAAGGCCGAGTGGATCGTGGGGTTCTCGACGCCCTCGTAGAGCGATTGGGTCCAGTCGACGCGGTACTCGCCTTCGTAGTCGATGCCCGTCAGACATCCTCCGTCACGAGCCGCCTCGCAGGCAGATTTCACCGCGCCGGCACCCATGAGTGTGCCGCGTGAGCCGGTGGTCTGGCCAAGGCCCAGATCTCGCGTGGTGTCGACGATGACGCGGATGCGAGCGGGATCGATGCCGAGTTCTTCTACCGCCACCTGTAACGCAACCGTATGAATGCCTTGGCCCATTTCGGTCCAGCAGTGGCGAACTTCAACGGTGCCGTCGTCCTCGAAACGGACGACCGCCTTGGAGACTTCCTTGAAACCGTTCCCGAGGCCGGAGTTCTTCAGTCCGAGACCGATGCCGACCGCTTTTCCGTCGGCAAGGGCGGCGTCGTAGGACGAGCGCGCCCGGTCGAGACAGACTTCGGCACCGGCGCAGCCATCGTCCATGATTTGCCCTGGGCCCCAGACTTCTCCGGGTTGGATCACGTTGCGCTTACGCATCTCCCAACCACTGATGCCGACGGCGGCGGCCAGGCGATCCATGATCCCCTCCATGGCGAACTGGGCCTGGTTGGCGCCGAAGCCGCGAAAGGCTCCACACACCGGATTGTTGGTCCGGGCGGCCACGGCATGAACGTCAATGGTGGGGAGGTGGTACGGCCCACTCGCATGTCCGGCGGCACGCTCGAGAACCTTCATTCCTACGCTCGCATACGGTCCCGAGTCACCGACCATCCGCGCCCGCAGGGCGGTGAGCTTGCCATCGGCATCGCAGCCGACGTGGTATTCCATGCGAATCGGATGACGTTTGGCGTGCATCAGCAACGACTGCTCACGCGTGCTCGTAATTTTGACGGGCACCTGCAAGATCCACGACGCAAGTGCCGCATGACCCTGGTTCGACAGGTCCTCCTTGCCGCCGAATGCTCCACCGTTGGAGACGAGTTCAACGGTGACCTGGTTGGTCGGCACGGCGAGGATGGCGGCGATCGAATCTCGGTCGTCCCACACGCCCTGGCCGCCCGAGTACACGTGCAGGTGCAAGTCACCGACGGAGTCGATGGACGGGACCGCCAGCGACGACTCGGGCTCGAGGAACGCCTGCTCGATGCGCTGCGTGTGGAACGTTTCCGCAACGGTATGCGCACTTACGGCCAGGGCGTCGTCGACATCGCCCCGGGCATACTTCGACGTGGAGAGAACGTTCCCCTCAAGCCCCCATACGGCACTCTCGGGATCATCGATGGCGGCGACCGGGTCGGTGATGGGCCGCAGCACGTTGTACGTCACCGTCACGAGTCCGGCGGCGCGCCGGGCCACCTCGCGGTCGGTCGCCACGACGATCGCCACCACGTCGCCGAGGTACGACGTGCGGCCACCCTCGGGAATCATCAACGGCCAGTCTTTGTGGATGAGACCGGTACGGAGCGCACCCGGAACGTCAGCGGCGGTAAAGACCCGCACGACACCGTTGACTGCGGCGGCGTCCGCCGTGTGTATCTGCACGATGTCGGCACGGGCGTGTTCGGCGAGCACGAGGGCGCCGTGGAGCATGCCCGGCACGTTCATGTCGTCGATGTACGCGCGCCTACCTACGGCCAGATCGCGTCCTTCGTACTTGACGCCACTCGACCCAACACCACCATTCAGCGCCGGAGTGTGATGTTCTCCTCGGGCCAGTGCTTCGATGGCATCGAGGATTTAGACATAGCCGGTGCAACGACACAGGTGGCCACCGAGGTGGCGACGGGTTTCGTCTTCGGTGAGAGCCGGACCCTTCTTATCGATCAGCGCCTTGGCCCGTACGACGATGCCCGGCGTGCAGAACCCGCATTGCAACGCTCCGCACGCGGCGAATGTGTCGGCGTAGCGATCGACCTCGGCCGGCTCAAATCCTTCGAGCGTGGTGATGTGTTTTCCGGCCACCTTCGACAGCGCCATGGTGCACGAGACCACCGCCTTGCCGTCGATGAGGATTGTGCAGCAGCCGCACTGGCCTTGTGGTGAGCATCCGTCCTTGGGCGAGGTGATCCCGAGCTCTTCGCGAATGGCCGCAAGGAGATGCGGATGCCGCGTCGATACGGAGACGTTCGCACCGTTGACAGTCAGGGCAATTCGCTCGGTGTCAAGTTCGTAGGTAGACATAGCTTCGTCCTCGGTGATCAGCTTGGGCGGAACTTTTTGGGCGTGAAGTCGGGATCCGTAGGCGGTTCGATGACGCCCTTTTGCGCAGTGATGCGTCCGTAGTGCTGCGGTTCGCGGTAACGGTCCATCTGGAACAGGGTGTGCTTGAACTTGGCACAGAGGTCCAGGTCGGCGAACGCACTGATCACTTCGTCGCCGGTCGTGAGCGCACGGGCGGCGACCATGCCTGACGGCGCATAGATGGCCGACTGGCAGAGCGACTCGACGCCTTCTTCCGTGCCTCCCTTGGCGACCCCAACGACCCACGTGCCGTTCTGATAGGCGCCGGACTGCATACACAGGTCGTTGTGAAATCCCTGCAACGCGTTCTGTCCGGGATCGGGGGCGTAGAAGATCGGCGTGTTGTAGCCGATGAGCAACAGCTCAACGCCCTGCAGCCCCATCACGCGATACGTCTCGGGCCATCGCCGGTCGTTGCACGTGGCCATACCGACGATCGCTCCGAACGCCCGGTACACCCCGAAACCGTCCGGCCCGCTCTCGAAGTAGTAACGCTCCAGGTGCTGAAAGGGCCGCCACGGTTCATACGTTTCATGGCCCGGGATGTGGACCTTGCGATACGCCCCGACCACCGAGCCGTCGCGCTCCACCAGCATCTGCGTGTTGTAGCGATGGGCGGATCCGTCAGCGCCGGTGGCGAGCTCGCCGTAGCCGAGGGTGAAGCCGATTTCCAGACGACGCGCTTCGTCGAACAGCGGTTGGGTGTGCTCGTTCGGCATCGAGCGCTCGAACCACCGCTCGATCTCGACGACATCGTCGCTCCACCACCTCGGAAAGAACGTGGTGAGGCAGAGCTCCGGGAACGCCACGAGGGAGCAGCCGCGCTGGGCACCATCACGGAGCAGAGCGAGGCACCGATCGATCACGTCGGAGCGCGACTCGTCCTTGGCGATCGGGCCCATCTGCGCGGCACCAATAATAAGTGTACGTGCCATGTTAGGCGAGGTCTTCCTCTGATAGCCGGAGCATCACCTGGAGAAGGATGTCGGCTCCCATCACAAGGTCGTCCGGTTCGGTGAACTCGGCCGGATTATGACTGATGCCCTTGACCGATGGCGTGAAGATCATCGCCGACGGGCAGACCCGAGCCAGCATCTGCGCATCGTGGCCGGCTCCGCTCGGCATCCGCTTCACCGAATTGCCAAGGGTACGGGCGGTCGACTCCACGATCTCGACGACACGCTCGTCGAATCGGACGGGCTCGAACCGGGCCAACCTACGTGCGCTGATGATCACACCCTCATCGAGTTCGAGTTGTCGACAGAACACCTCCAACCGATGCTCCGACTCCTGCAAGACCGCTTCGTCGGTATTGCGCAGATCGACCGTCATCGTCGCTCGGGCGGCCACCACGTTCACGAGATTCGGATGCAACGTGAGAAGGCCGACCGTGCCGACCTGGGGATGGCCGATCTCCAAGGCGAGCTCTCGAACGAACGTCGCCACCCGGGCGGCGGCGTAGCCCGCGTCGTGGCGCAGGGACATGGGCGTAGTACCGGCGTGATTCGACTGGCCCTCGATGGTGAGTTCCTGCCACGAAATCCCCTGCACCCCGGTCACGGCACCAAACCGGAAGCCCTCGGCTTCGAGAACGGGACCCTGCTCGATATGCAACTCGACGAACGCATGCGGCGAGGGACCGGGGCACGGGGTTGCTCCGAGGTACCCGATGCGAGCGAGTTCGTCGCCGACCCGTGCACCGTCGATCCCGACCACGTCGTAGGCCTCTTCGGCCGACATCCCGCCCACGTAGACGAGGCTGCCCATCATGTCGGGGTTGAACCGAGCCCCTTCTTCATTGGTGAAGTACCCGACTTCGATCGGACGCCGGGTCACGATGTTCGCGGTCGCCAGCGTTTCGATCACTTCCAACCCGGCTAGAACGCCGAGGTTGCCGTCGTAAAGACCGCCAGTGCGCACCGTGTCGATATGGCTGCCGGTCATCACTGCGGCGGCGTCGGGATCGCTCCCCTCGCGGCGACCGATCACGTTGCCGATGGCGTCGACGCGCACGTCGAGGCCGAGGTCGCGCATCCAACTCGCCACCAGGTCACGCCCGAGCCGGTCCTCGTCGGTAAGGGCGAGGCGAGCGGAGCCCGGCTCGCCGTTGCTCCCGGTGATCGGGCCAATCGTGGCGAGCTCGCGAATTCGCCCCAGCAAGCGCGGGCCATCAACTCGCAGGGCGCGGAAGGTGCCGAAATCGCCCAGGGTGTCGCGATCGCCCGGGGCGGGGCGCGTTGTGTCCACGACGTATTCTCGTCGGTACATTTACAAAATGTCAACGCTTGTCCAGAGGGACATCATGAACATCATGTTTCGTCGAGCTGCCCAGCCACCCCAGCGGCCGGCCCGGCGGGGTGGCAGGGGCTCCGGTAGCCTGACTCGGTGATGACCGCCGCAGGTGCCGACGATTTTCTCGCCGCCCTGGCTCCGGTCGCCGAGGCCCTCGGGGCCAAGATCGTCACGACCGAGGCGGCCACGCCCGGCGATGTACCGCTCGTGTGGGCCGGCGAGACCGTCGGGGCGCTCGCCCTTCCCCAGCTCCACGACGCCCTCGATCGGCTCATTGAAGGCGTCGAGCGCGAGCTTGGCGGCGAGTTAGAAACGTTGAGCCGTGAGGACAAGCAGCGAGCGGTGAAGCTGCTCGACGAACGCGGCGCCTTCGTGCTGCGACGATCGGTAGAAGACGTCGCCGACGCATTCAATGTGAGCCGCATCACCATCTACAACTACCTCACCGCCATCAAGACCGACCGCCGGTAGTCAGTCTCACCCGATCAGCAACAGACGTAGAGGCAGTTGGTCGGGTCGCCCGGAAGGTCGTGGATCGTCACCGACGCGAAGCCGGCGTCGTTGAGCATCTGGGTGGCGAGCTGCGTTCCCCACACGGTGCCGAGCCCGGCCCCTCCGCCGTGCAAACCGACCTGCAGGCAGTGCAGCACGCTTGTTCCGTAGAGTAGGAGCATCGCCGGATCAGCGATGTTGTCCGCCAGGTTCGACGACGCCTTGATGTCCAGCATGAAGAGCGTCCCTCCCGGCTTGAGGCCCGCTCGCATGCGGGCGAGAACGCCGACGGGGTCGTGTTGATCATGGATGGCGTCGAAGGCAAACAGGGCGTCGAACGGCGGATCGATCGGGAGCTGTCGAACATCGATGGCCTCGAAGGCGGCGTTGGTGAGACCCAGATGTTCTGCCTCGGCGCGGCCGAGGGCGATGGCGTCCTCGGCGATATCGAAGCCGGTGAACGACGACTGCGGAAACGCCGCGGCGAGGATGTTCACGCAATGCCCGGTTCCGCAACCGACATCGGCAGCCCGAATGCCAGCGCGCAGAGCATCCGCCAAGCCCGCCGCCTTGGGTAAGTAGGCACGAACCAGCAGCGCGTCGTACTTCGCCCGCCCGAGCGCGTCCATGGCGTGCGTGAAGTGAGGGCGGTACCGGTCGTAGGGAACCCCGTCGCCGGTGCGAAACGCCTCGATGACATCGTCGATTCGGGGTGCCAGTCCGGTGAACATTCCGGCCGTGGGCGCCAGGTTGGTATAGCTCGTGCCGGTCAGCCACATCGCATGTTCGGCGGGCAGAGTGAACACGCCGCTGGCCTCGTCGAACTCGACCACACGACCAACCGCCATCGCTCCGAGCCACTCCCGCAGATGGCGAGCTGACTGGCCGGTCCGCTCGGCCAAACCCTCCACCGTCGCTGGACCACTCATAAGCGCGCTGAACAATCCAGCACGATGACCGAGATCCACCATCATCACCAACATCGACCCGTGAAATGCTGTTTTCATGTGCGCCAAGAACGCCCCCGAACGCCCCTGATTCAGCTCAGCCACGGAACCGGCCCATCTGCGCCAAGAACGCCCCCGAACGCTCCTGATCCAGCTCAGCCACTCGCGCTGCTCTCTCGTTCCGTGCGTAGGGCTTTGGACGCCGCCCGGTCGAAGTAGTCGGCATCGAGCGTGAACTGGCCGTCACGTACGGTGTGCAGCGTCCAACCCGGAACGGCACCGTTCGGGAACCGGCACCACCACTGGGACCACGCCACCGTCTCGTCGCCCGCCGCATCAACCAGTTCGAAGGTCACTCCTTGCGCCGGCATCTCGGTCTTCATCAACGCCATGTAGTCGGTGATCGCCTTTCCACCCTCCATCCGCCCGTAGACGAGATCGGTGAAGACGGCGTTCTCGGCGAACAGTGGTGCCAGCAACGCGTAGTCACCGGAGTCCTGCAGGGCCCAGAAGTTCCGCAGCAGGGCCTCAGCCGGACGGTCATGGACGGTTGACGGCGACGGTGCATACGGCACTGCCAGCCCGTGACCGGCGGCGGCATTCGGCACCGGACCATCCGGTCGTAGGCGCGCGTAGGAAACCGGATCGATGTAGTCGGCGACGAAACACACCTTGGCGTCGCGCAGCCGATACAGACTCTGTCCCGGCATCACGATGTCCTCGCCGTCGGGCCTCCGGGCGATCATGTCCCATGTGGCCCATCCGCAGGACACATCGGCCTCCACCTCCCAATTACGGAAGGTCACTCCGGCCAACGGGACCACTTTCTCCATGTGCTGCATGAACGAAAGGATCTGGTCTCGGCCTCGCTGGGCGCCGAGCAGCGGGTCGTAGTACACCGCGTCATCGGTGAAGAGTTCGAGGAGGCTGGTGTAGCGCTGGCCGTCGTCCTCGACGGATCCAAAGCGACGCAGTGTTTCGACGGCAGGTCCGGGCATGCCCCATTGTGCTGGCGAGACCGGCGCCGTGGCCAACTCGCACCGGTACGCTTCGCCTATGACGGTGACCTACCTCAATCCAACGTCCGCCCCGGGCCTCCCCATCGAGCCCTATCTCGTGGCCCCGCTCGACCGCGATCGGCCCGCCACCATTGGGCTGTTGGCCAACGGTTTTCCAGATTCCGTGGCGTTTCTCGACCACGTTGAGCGCGCTCTCCTGGCCATTGCTCCAAGCGGCATCGTGGTGAAACGCTGGGCCAAGCCGAATGCCAGCGCAATCGTCTCGGACCAGGTCCTGTCGACCATGACCGACGAGTGCCACGCCGTCGTGACCTCCTACGGTCATTGAGGCAGCTGCACCTCCGGCACCGTGCGTGACGGCATCCTCTTCGCTCGCAACAACCGCCCCGCCGTGGCGCTCGTCACCACGGCCTTTTGGTCCCAGGGTGACTTCGTGGCGCGATCGGCGGGGATGCCGGACATCCCCCGTCTCCAACTGCCCCATCCGGTCGCGGGTACCGGGGTAGATCGCATGGCGGAGATCGCCGCGGCGTTGGCGCCAAGCATCGTCGCGTCGCTGTGGAGCCCGGTTCCATGATGACCAGCGCGCCTAGGAATGACCTGCTTACCGCCGTCGACGAAGCACACGCTCTCGAAGCGCTGCACGCCGCCGGCCAGACCGACGGATTGCCGGTCGTCATTCCCACCCCCGAGCGCGTCGCCCGCATGGTCGTGGCGAGCGGGCTCGACGGGGACCTCTCGCTCGGTGCCGTCGGCCCCAACCTCGGCGCCGCCACGATCGAAAAGGTCTGTATTGCCGCGGTCATGGCCGGGTGCCTTCCCGACCATCTGCCGGTGGTGCTGGCCGCCGTCACCGCGGTGTGCGACGAACACCTCGACACCACGGAATGGCAGTCGACTACCCATGCCATAAGTCCACTTATCATCGTCAACGGACCGGCGAGAGAGGTATGCGGGAACATCGCCGGTGGTTTCGGCGCGCTCGGCCCCGGTCACCGGGCCAACGCGTCGATAGGACGCGCGGTGCGGCTCGTGCTTCTCAATATCGGCGGCGCCCGTCCGGGCGTGAGCGACATGGCTTTGCTCGGCCACGGCGCCAAGTTCGGTGCGGTGCTCGCCGAACTGGAGGAAGACAGTCCATGGCCGCCGCTGCACACGTCGCTCGGGTTCATGGCGAGCGACTCGACGGTGCTGGTGGTTGGAACCGAGCCTCCGCACTCGGTGATGAGCGTGGGCGATGCCGACGATCCATCGGCCCCGGACCGACTCCTCGACTCACTCGCTGCCACGATCGCCAACGTTGGTTCCAACAATGCGTACTTTCGCCGGGGGACCGTAGTGGTCGCCATCAACCCCGACCATGCGGCGGCGTTGGCCACAGCCGGCTATGACCGTGCCGCTGTGCAGCGAGCCCTTCACGAGCGGGCGGCGAACCCCTGGCCACGGTTGCGCGCCCTCAACCCCAAGTTCGCCGGACACGGGACCGACGACACCATCATTCGGGCCACCGCTCGGCCCGACGACATCCTCGTGATCGTGGCCGGGGGCGGCGGGATCTACTCCGCCGTGTTTCCGTCATGGGGGGCGGGGCCGCACGCCAATCCGTACGTCGTCGTTCCCGTGGCGCTGGATCAGGCGTGCGAGATTCCGTTGCGCACCGCGTCGACGTAACGTCGGGGCGTGACGAACGGCGAGCCATCAGTTCACGCCGCCCGGATCACCCGAGTTCGTGTGGCGCGTCTCGCCGCCACGGTGGTGACGGCGCGCGTCGATGATCGGTCGACCGCTCGGCGACGCGGCGAGTACCGCGTGGCGGGCGAGGAACCGTTGGAGATTCGCCTCGGAACCCGAGCCGACGAGCCCACGGCGGTCAACGTCACCATGCGCACGCCGGGCGACGACTTCGAACTCGCCGTGGGCTGGTGCGTCACCGAGGGTCTACTTCCGCAGCCAGTTGCCCTTCACGAGGTCAAGTACTGCGTCAAGTCCCCCTCCGCCGGCGACGTTGGGGTCGCCCAGGAATACAACGTGGTGTCCGTGGTGGCCGCCCACGTGCACGGCGTTTCCCGGCGTACTCAGGTAACGAGTTCGAGCTGCGGTATCTGTGGCACCGAGTCCCTTGACGCACTCGAACTGCGCACGCCCACGATTGCGGGGTCGGCCGGGCCCACGATCACCGCCAACATTCTCGTCGGCCTCCCCGGGCTCTTACGCCTCGGACAGAGGACGTTCGAGGAGACCGGTGGCACCCACGCCGCCGGCCTGTTTCGGGCCGACGGAACGATGGTGGTCATCCGCGAAGACGTGGGCCGTCACAACGCCGTGGACAAGGTGATCGGTCGTACCGCCATCGCCGGGGGGCTCCCGCTCGACGAACACGTGCTCATGGTCAGCGGCCGGGTGTCGTTCGAGATCGTGCAGAAGGCGGCGATGGCCGGAATCGCCGTCCTCGCCGCCGTGAGTGCCCCGACCACGCTGGCGGTCGACGCCGCCGAGCGAATGGGCATCACCCTGGCCACCTTCGTGCGAGGTGACACCGCCACCGTGTGGACCCACCCCCACCGAGTGCAGTAACCAAACCCCAACCCGCCACTCAACGCCTCCGCCGAGTGTGGAATGTGAGGCGGTCTGTGGAATGTGAGCTACGTGACTTTTGGTTCACACATCGCCCCACATTCCACACTTGCGTGCGGTGGGGACCGGCGGCAGGGCCTACTTGACGGTGAGTTCGCCGATCATGCCTGGGTGCAGGGTGCACTTGAACTTATAGGTGCCGGCCTTGTCGAACGAGGTCGACCAGGTTCCCTTGTTTTGGGTCGGGCTCTTGTGGGTCTTGTCGAACACGATGTTGTGAGCGACGTTTTCCTTCCACACGAAGGTGACCTTCTGCTTGGGCTTCAGGTCGATCTTCTTCGGACTGAAGGCCAGCGTTCGGACGTTCACATTCACCGGCTTGGCGCCACCCAGCTGAGCGCCGGCGTTGGGAGCAAGCGGCCCAACGCCCGCTCCGAGCACCGCAAGGGTGAGGGCGGTGGACACGAGAGCACGACGAAACATCATGACAACGATGCTGGCACGGGGCTTGGTCCTACCGAAGCCGAGCGCACGGTGATCTATGTCACCGATCGGTGAGTGAAGGGCGATCGTTCAGAGCGAACGATCGCCGTTGTCGTTCGTCAGGACGTGAACTGCCAGAGAAGCAGGATCACAATGGCGATCGGCACACCGATATGGGCGATGTTCTTATGAGCCGCCAGCGGCTTGGTGAGGGGGCCGTCCATACCGCCGATGAACCCGAGGGCACTGGCTTCGAGAACGCCGATCACCGCAACCACGACGATCCACAGCAACGGGATCGACGGCTTGACTCCGCCGAAGTAGTTCTGCGCACCGGTCATGAACATCAGCATCGGGATCGAGAAGATGGCATTTGTGCGGCTGGCTAAGAGCGCTTTCCGCCCGGCACCGGCCGTGGCGGGATCGGCGGGGTTCCCGGCGAGGAGGCCACGAGCATTGGCGATGACGATCTTCTGGTTCGGCCAGATCACCAGCCACACGTTGGCCAACATCACCAGGCCGAACGCCGAACCCATATAGATGGAGTGGCCGTACTGCGCTTGGCCCTCGATGAAGTAATCCTTGCCGGTATACCCAAGCATGATGATTCCCGTGGCGGCCGTGGCGGCTGCGGCGTAGCGGAAGTACCACAGGGCCCGCGGCACGAGTTTGTCGATAGCGCCGTTGCGGTGGGCCGCTTCCATCGTCGGAAAGGCTGGTACCTGCACGAAGTTGAAGTAGTAGAGGAGACCGATCCAGGTCACGCCGAAGACCACGTGCCACCAGCGAAGAATCCAGAGGATGCCTGACTTCTGGAAAAGTTCAACGGTGGCGAGCATGGGTTCTCCTTGGAGGACGGATCAGGGGAATGATCCGGTGTGGCGGATCACTGACGGTCGTGAACGTATCAGGCCCTAGCCGAACAGTTGCAGATCGAAGGCCGAACTTTTAGGCCAACGTCGACAAAATGTCGCAAAGGTCGGCCAGCGTGGTGCGGGGATTCACCACACAGAACCGCAACACCGTCTCCGGCCAACCGTTTTCCGTGAGTACCGACGTGGGGACACAGAACGCTCGCTGGTCGGCCAGCATCCGGTCGGACCAGGCGTGGTAGTCGCCAGCGTCCCAGCCGAGGCGTCGAAACACCACGACGGAGAGTTCCGGCTCGAAGAGGAGTTCGAGGTGAGCATGCGACCGGATCTCCTCGGCGATGGCATGGGTGACGGCGATTCCGGCTTCCACGGCGTCGGTATAGGCGTCGGTGCCGTGGGTGGCGAGGGAATACCAGAGCGGCAGGCCACGGGCCCGGCGAGTGAGGTGGGCGGCGTAGTCCGACGGGTTCCAGTCCCCGTCATCGTGCAGCACATCGAGGTAGGCCGCGTGTTGGGCGTGGGCCCTCGCCGCCAGCGGCGGGTCGCGGTAGAGAAGCGCGCAGCAGTCGAACGGGGCGAAGAGCCATTTGTGGGGGTCGACGATGAACGAGTCGGCCCATTCGATCCCGTCGAACAGATGACGAACGCTCGGGGCGGCGAGCGCCGCTCCGCCATAGGCCCCGTCGACGTGGAACCAGAGGCCTTCATCACGGGTGATACCGGAAACCCCGGCCAGATCGTCGACCAGGCCCAGGTTTGTTGTTCCACCCGTCGCCGCCACGGCAAAGGCAATGCCCTTCGGTACCGGCGGCACGTCGGCGGCGAACCCGGAATGACGGTCAGCATCGCCAACCGCAATGCCTTCCGCCCGTGCAATCCGAATACACGCACTCAGATCGTCAGCGCGCAGACGACCTGATGAGTCCGAAGGGACCTTGATGACCCCGATGTCCATGACCTTCGCGGCGCTGGCGATCGAGCTATGGGCGCCGGCGCCGACGAACACGTGCCACTTCGTCTGTGGATCTCCCCAGCGATGGCGGGCGGCGTCTCGTGCCGTCACCAGGGCACTCAGGTTCCCCGCCGTACCGCCGCTGACGAACACTCCCCCGGCTGATTCCGGCATCCCGGCGAGGTCGGCGATCCAGCGCAGCGCCTGGTTCTCGGCCCACACGGCCCCGGAGCCCTCCATCCATGATCCGGCGTAGATCGACGACGCGCCGACCACGAGATCGAACAGCACTGCCGCTTCCGTGGGAGCCGTGGGCACGAACGAAACGGCCCGTGGGTGGTCCTGGCTGATGGTGGCGGGAGCGAGGTGTTCGCAAAAGAGCCGAAGTGCTTCCATGCCCCCGAGACCGTCGGCCGTGATGGTGGGGGCGAGGCGGTCCAGCTCGGCTTTGGTGCGCGGCCCGTCGAGTGGCGGCGGATCGAGCCGGACACGATCAAGGGCGTAGTGCACGACCGCCTGGGCCAACGCTTCGGTCGACGGGTCGTAACGATGCATCCGAGCCGGGTCACGGCCGTGATCAAACCCGTCGTCGCCGTGCTGCTCGTCGTACTCATTCACAGGGGCGCCACCGTACTGGCGCCTGTTGGTCTGCGTTTGCTCAGCGGTTCTGCCAGATCGGTGGCCGCTTCTCCAGGAAACTGGCGATGCCCTCCTGGCCGTCGGGGCCGGCGGCGTTGGCCGCCATCACCTCCAAGGCGTAGGCATACGCCTTGGGTTGATCGAGGTCGACCTGGGCGTAGAAGGCGGCCTTGCCGATGCTCTTGGCGAACGCCGAACCCCGCGTGGCCCGACGCATCAGATCGGCGCAGGCGTCGTCGAGAGCCTCGGCCGGCACCGACCGATTGATGAGGCCCCAGTCGGCGGCAGTAGCGGCGTCGATCGGATCACCCGTCATGGCCAGTTCCAATGCGCGCTTACGACCAACGTTGCGAGCCACGGCCACGAGCGGCGTGGTGCAGAACAACCCGCCCTTACCGCCTGGGAGTGCGAAGTGAACGGTGTCGGCGCTAATTGCCAGATCGCAGCTGGCGACAAGTTGGCAGCCGGCGGCCGTGGCCAGCGCATGGACCTTGGCGAGGACGGGTTGGGGGACCTGCTGGACCAGCGTCATCAGTTCCGTGCAGGTGCCGAGCAGCTTGCGCAGAAACGGGAGATCAGCGCCGGCCATGTCGGAAAAGTCATGCCCGGCCGAGAACACCGGACCGTTGGCCGCGACGATGATGCCGCGAACGCCGTCCGCTTCGCTCGCCTCGTGCAGGCAGGCGATGATTGCCTTCATCATTTCGAGCGACAGCGCATTGCGCTTGGCCGGGTTGTTCAGCGTGACGGTGGCAATCGTGTCGTCGCCGGTCGGAAGATCGAGCAGGACCAACTCATTCATGATCTTGCGGTTCGTTCGGCGTGAACTGTCATAGGTGTGATCGTAGGCCCACGGTTTCCGAGCGATGGCGGCCACGCTGGGCACGACTCGCCGTCGACGGTCCACGTGCCGTCGCAATGGCGCGTGATCGAGGCCCCGGTTTCGTGACGGTGCTTGTGGCAGTCAGAACCGCAGAGCAGCCGCAGGTCCGAGATATCAGTCAGCCCGCCGTTGTCCCACTCGGTGACGTGATCGGCATCGCATCGGTACCACGGAGCCTCGCATTCCGGTTTGACGCAAAACCCGCCATCACGCAACGCCAACGCCAGTTTCTGACATGGTGAAGCGAGACGGCGTGACCGGCCGAACTTCATGATGGCGCCATCGGTTGCTTGGATCGCTGCATAGACCTCGGTCCGGGGATCGTCGACGAGCTTGACAACGTCTTGAGTCGGAATGGGACCGGCGCCGAGGACCTGTGCTTCGAGGGTGTCTGCCTGAACGGTGACGATCACCGCAGTACGCACCGACCCAGATGCTTGGCCGGTGATCATGGCGACAAGTGCGTCGGCGAGACGCTGCTCACGCGGTTCGTCGTCGTGTCCGCCGAGGGTCTCGGCGCGTTCGGGATGCGCCATCCGCCAGGCCGCGTCGCAGGCTGCGTTGATTGCCGCTTTCACCTGTTCGCCCTCGAGGGTCGGGAGGGTGGTGCGGATCCCGACGCAGCCGTTGTCGACTTTGAAGAACTTCACTGACCGAGCCCGACGTTGACGGTCCCGCCAGCCATCAGCGTCTCGATGGCTGGCGGGACGCGACCGACCACATCGGCAACCTGTTCTGCCTTGCGCGCTTCGGCATCGGACATCGCAAACGCGCAAGCAAGTGTTGCTTTGGTGTCGCGTCCGGTTTCGGTTTTCAGGACACCAACGAGAACCGCTTCGACCGCCGCCAATTCGCCACGGAGTCTTCGAAGCTCCTGCAATCCAAGTCTGGCGGCGCCGGGGTCCCAGTCCATGGCTGAAACGCAGGCACGCAGAGATCCCGGAGGGCCCCGATCTGTGCCGACGCGATTTGGTTCATGTGTCATGTCAAGAGCGTACGTTCGTCTTTGTCAACCGATTCGTTCGAGAATTCCAAGAAGAGGTACGACCGGCGCAACTAGGGGTTGCGACGTCGGCGAGCACGCGTCGCCGGACCCCCGCCTACGCTTGGGCGGTGAAGGTTCACTTGCAGCGACGTGGCATCTCGACACGCTGCGGCGTCGCGCTGTTCGCCTTCGTTTGGGGCGGGCTGATGGCCGGGTGCAGTTCCGATCCGCCGGTCGACGCAGGGGACCCGACATCGATGGTCGTGGCAGGAGCCCGTTTGGCGCAGCTGCCATCCGAGCAATCGGGCAAAGACCGCGTCGTGCTCGACGCCCTCTTCCTCGGCACCCTCGTGGTCGAGGACAACTGCGTGTTGCTTGATGACGCGCGAGTTCCCGGAGTCGATCGACGGCTGGCGGTTTGGCCGAGCACGTTTGCGACCCGAGCGAGGAGCGGTGTCACCGAGGTTCTCAATGAGCAGGCGCAGGTAGTAACGCGCACCGGCGAGCCGTTCGCCATGAGCGGAGGGGCCGAGACGAATTCGGCGGCGTCGGCCTGGTTCAAAACGATCGCGAACGGCGCCGCGTGTCAGGTGTCAGCGACCGAGCCGGATCCTTGGGTGGTTGGCGACATCGCACCACTGAGCGAACAACGCACCGGTCGTTGGGCCGCCGAACTGGACTCGATCCGCCGAACTGGATCGATTGGTTAGGACAACGCGAGGTCGAGGTGGCCGACGCCGCGGATGGTGATGCGGTCACGCCACTCCGGTGTGCCGATCACGTCCCAGTGCTCGAAGCGCCGGACCATGGTGCCCAGCGCAACCTGGGCTTCGAGTCGGGCCAACGAAGCACCGAGGCAGTAGTGGACGCCTGATGCGAACGCCATGTGTCGGGCTGCGCCAGGGCGATCAAGGCGCAGCTCATCAGGCGCTTCGAACACGTCGCCATCACGATTGGCCGCACCCAGCAGCGTGAGCACGCGTCGACCGGCCGGAAGCACGCCGCCGCTCACCTCCATGTCGACGAGAGGCACGCGAATCGTCTGTTGCATGGGGCCGTCGTAGCGCAGCATCTCGTCGACGGCGTTGCTGTCGAGGTGCTCACCGGTCGCACGCCACAACTCACGTTGCGACGGATTCTGAGCGAGCGCAAGAGCGCCATTGCCGATCAGATTCACGGTCGTTTCGTGACCGGCGATGTAGAGCAGAACGACCGTCGAGATGAGCTCGGGAAGGGAGAGTCTTTCGCCGGCCTCCTCCACCGCAATAAGCGCGCTGAGTACATCATCGCCAAGGTTCTTGCGTCGGTCTTCGATGATCGGCACCAAGAACCCGATGACGTGCTGGACCGCCTCGCCCGCTTCGGCCAACTCGGCCGCGGTCGCCGCCGGCTCAAGGGCAAGGGTGATGGCCTGGCTCCAATCACGCAGTTCGTCGGCCCGCTCCGTCGGCATGGCCAACAGATCAGAGATGACCTGGAACGGAAGGGGAAAGGCCATCGCTTGGTTCAGCTCGATACGCCCCGAATCGACAACGGGGTCGAGCGCATCGTCGACGAGTTGCTGGAGGCGTGGCCGGAGCTGCGCGATGGCACGAGGCGTGAAGGCTTTGGTCACGAGACCACGGAGCCGGGTGTGGTCGGGCGCATCAAGGTTGAGCATCGACTTGGCGGCTCGGTTGCGCCGCCGGAATTCTCGGTCCACCCGCTCGGCGTCGGTGAAGTCCGTGGCCGACTCGTCGATGTCTCGACTCACCTCAGGTGAACGGAGCACCTTCGACACATCGGCGAAGCGAGACACGACCTGCAACCCACTCGTCGAGTACACGATGGGCGCCTCTGATCGAAAGCGCGCATACATCGGGTACGGGTTGGCGCGATACGACGCCACGAGTGGGTCGTAGAGCAACTCAGTTGTCGGCACGACCCTGATGCAAGCACAGGCCGCGCCGACAACGCCAGGCAGGCGACCTCAGTTGTCTTTCGCCACTGCTTTGAGAATCAGCTTCTCGCCGAACTTGGGGGTCCACGTGACGGAGTTCCCGGAAATCTTGCCGCCCTTGCTGGCGCTGGTGACCTTGCCGGGGAAGCTGAACTTGATACGAAGCTCCGGCTTCGAAGCTCCCATCAGACCGGACATGTCGGCGTCCGAAGCGTCACCCGTTCCGCCGCCGAGGTCGAGGGTTCCGTCGAGCTCAAGCATGTTGCCCTTTTTGGTGACCTTCAGCGTGTCGGTGCTCGACGTGGAACCAGTAGTGGCGCCGGCGCCAAGTCCCGCCCCGAGTGCGACGTTGGCGTCGACGTTCTTGAACGTGATCTCCTGGCCGAGCCAACCGTCCTTCTTGTACAACTTGGCGCTGGAACCCTTCGGGAGCTTGGCCTGGGCGTCCTTCACTCCGTCTTTGGTCTGCTGCTCGAACGACTTCTGTTTGGTCGTCTTGGTCTTGGTCTTCGAGTTCTTGTCGCCGAGGCCATCCATCATTCCCTCCATCGACTTCATGGCTTCTTCGTTGAAAGCAACGATCATCGTGCCGTCGATCTTGGTGTCGGCCTTGACCTTCATGTCCATGTCCAACTTGATGCAGCCGGACAGGGCGAAAGCGGCAACGGCGGTGATCGCCAAAGCTTTGGCGGTTCGGGCGAAGTTCATCTGGGGCTCCTTGGTTCACGTGCACGCACCGGGTTGGTGCGCCGTCTGTCGGCAGTGGTGAGTCGTAAGTCTTCGGGATCCGGACGAAAATACTAAAGGATGTGACGGAGGACACATTGCTCGAAATCGGTCAGCCCCGGTGGCGAGAGAGACTGTTCGACGATGAATCTGCCGGTGCTGCGCACGATGACCTGGTCCACGATGACACCTGCGGACCGCACGGAGCTCCTCCAGCGGGGCCTACGCGAGATATTTGACCCGACGCTCCGTACGGCAGTCCTGGCGATCATCGACGACGTGCGGGCCAACGGCGACGAAGCCGTCTGCCGGGCGCTGCGCGACTTCGACGGAATCAGTATCGAACCCGATCAGCTCCGGGTCACCGAAGATGAGTTTGCGGCGGCGGCGGCGCAGGTCGATCCGGCCCTGATCGCGGCGATCGACGTGATGATCGTCAACATTGCGCGCTTCAACGAACAGGTCATGCTGCGCAAGGGCCAGGATTGGTCGTTCGAGTCCAGCCCCGGTCTGACGTTGGGTGAAAAGGTCACGCCGATACCGTCGGCCGCGCTGTTCTGTCCCTCCGGAAAGGCCTCCTACCCGAGTGTTCTCGCCCAACTCGGCGCCCCCGCGGTGATTGCCGGTGTGCCCAGCATCTCCGTCATCACACCGCCCATGCCGGGCTCCAACGGAACCGTTGATCCCGCCACGCTCGTGGTGGCCGATCGCCTCGGACTGCGGAATGTGTTTCGGGTCAACGGCCCGGCCGGCGTCGCCGCGGCCGCATTCGGCACCGAGCGCATTCCCGTCGCGGTCAAAGTCGTGGGCCCCGGGTCACCCGCGGTCACGTGCGCGCAGGTGGAGATTCAGCGCTTCGGCGCCACCACGATGATGCTGCTCGGTCCTACGGAATCGATGATCATCGCCGATGACACGGCCGATCCGGTCCGCCTCGCCGCCGACCTCCTCATCGAAGCGGAGCACGGAACAGATTCCACCGTCGTGCTCGTGACACTGTCTCAGACCCTGGCCGAGACCGTAGAGAAACATCTACGCGCGCAGATCTTTATTCTGCCGCCACGGCGCGCCGAAGCGGCGCGCGCTGCGCTCGGCGTGAACGGAGGCTGCGTCCTCGTGTCGTCCATCGAGGAGGCGTGTTCGGTCGCCAACATGTTTGCCCCGGAACACCTACAGATCGCCGTGAACGACCCGGGGGTGGCGCTCGCCATGATCATGCATGCCGGGGAAATTCTCATCGGCCAACACACGCCATTCTCGGCTGCCAACTTTGTGCTCGGCTGTCCGGCGTCTCTTCCCACGAGCGGCTTCGCCCACGTCTCGTCGGGGATCACCGCCGAGGCATTCCTGAAGCGCACGGCCGTCGCCTCGGCCACCGAGGAAGCCCTTGCCGGACTCGCTCCCTCCATCACCGCGCTTGCCGACCACGAGGGCTTCCCCGCGCACGCCCACGCCATTCGCCTGCGCTTTCCGTCATGACTCGATTACTTCGCGCGCCGACTGTCAGCGCACATCCGATACTGCATGCACTTCACGACGCGGTCGACGGACGCTTCCCGGCCATCGATGGCTGCGTCACGCTTCTTCCGGCGCTACCCGGGCCGACGCCGGAGGCCGCCCTCAATGCTGTCGTCGCCTTTACCGGCCATGCGTTCATCGCCACCGGCGCCGACCACGCCGCCGTGCTGGCGGCCGGGGCCGATGGGTTCGGCATGGCGTCGTCACCACCGGTTCTGACCGTCCTGTGCAATTCGGCCACCGGCGAGCCGGCCATCTGCGGCGTCACTGATGCCACGTTGTTTGCGCGGGGCAGCGGTCGCGGTGGAACGTCCCTCGCCATCCGAGATGACCTGGAACACCACCACCGGGTGCGTCACGCCCGTGCGATCCGGAGCGACGTCGTTGTCTACGCCGACGAGCGCGGTCTCGTCACCCTCGCATCTGGCCTTGCCGGGAGACGAGAGCTCAGCGTGGAAGCGGTGGCGGCGGGACAGGGCCAGGGATGGGGGCGTTCGCTCATCGTCGACGCGCTCGGTTTGCTCGACGATGGAGAAATCGTGTTCGCCGGTGTCGCCCCCGGCAATGCCCGATCCCTGCGTGCCTTCCTCGGACTGGGCTTCCTCGTCATTGGGAGCGAAACCATCATTCGCGTCCCGTCGGTGATGCTGTGAGCACGCCTCCGATGCTGCGCCTCGATCGGCTCCTCGCCAACCTTGGCTACGGATCGCGTCGTGAAGTGATCATGCTGATCCGCGGCGGGCGCGTCGACGTGGACGGAACCAGGGTCGTGGATCCCTCGTCAAAGGCCCGCTCCGCTGACGTGCGCCTCGACGGCGTACCCCTGGACCATCCTCACGGCGTTCTGGTCGCGCTCAACAAGCCGGTAGATGTCGTGTGCAGCCACGAACCGGACGAAGGAACGCGCGCGTATGATCTTGTGCCGCCGCACTGGGAGTACCGCAACCCCCGGGTCGAGACCGTCGGTCGTCTCGACAAGGACACGTCCGGACTCCTGATCCTCACCGACGATCATCAACTGTTGCACCGACTCACCTCACCAAAGCACCACGTGGTCAAACGCTACGTGACCACGCTGGCGGCACCGTTCGACGAGACCATGGGCGCCTCGCTCACCAGTGGCACCCTGCTCATCGACGGTGACGCCAACCCGTGTCTACCGGCCGAGGTCGAGGTGCTAGGCGCGCAGAGCATCGCCATCTCCATCACCGAGGGGCGATACCACCAGGTACGTCGAATGGTGGCGGCGTGCGGGAATCACGTTGAAGCGTTGCACCGAACGCACTTCGGCGAATGGTCCCTCGACGACCTTGCTGAAGGTCAGTGGACCGACATTCAGCGCGCGTAGTATTTGCGAAGTTACACGCCGGCTTTGGCGCTGGGCTTCGGTTCCTTGGGGAGACCCAAGACGCGCTCACCGACGATGTTTCGTTGGATCTCGGCGGTACCGCCCCAGATCGTTTCGGATCGGCTGAAGAAGAACGCGCTCTGCATGCCTGAAGGCTCGTAGCCGTCGCGTGTATCGATCCTCACGACGCCGGGCCACGACGGTGACCCGGCCTTGCCCGACATGAGCTGCGCGTCCATGCCCCAAACGTCCATGGCGAGCTCCATCACGTCGCGGTGATACTCCGACCAAAACATCTTGTTGGTGGCCCCAAGGGCGATCACGTCGCCACGCTTATGCAACGCATAGGTCAGCGAGCGAAGTCCGTTATACCGCATGATCTGGACCTTCGAATAGGCCTTGGCGAGGCGCTGCCGAATGCGCGGATCGTTGATCGCACCGTTCTCCCTGGCCTTCGTCGTGATGTGTTCGAGCTCGGTCTCGAAGCGGCGATGGCTGGTCGTGGCCGACGCGCCGCGCTCGAAACCGAGCGTCGTCATCGCTACCTTCCACCCGTTGTTGACGCCACCAACCACGTTGTCCTTCGGGCATCGCGCATTGGTGAACCACGTCTCGTTGAACTCGGCGGTGCCGTCGGGCTGCACGATCGGACGGACCTCAACACCAGCCTGCTGCATCGGCACCAGGAGGTAGCTGATGCCGACGTGTTGGGGAGCCTTGGGATCCGTCCGGGCCAGGAGGAACACGTAGTCGGCGTGTTGGGCGCGGGTCGTCCACACCTTCTGGCCGTTGATGATCCACTCATCGCCGTCAAGCACCGCGGTGGTCTTCAATGACGCCAGGTCCGATCCCGAATCGGGCTCGGAGAAACCCTGACACCACGAGATCTGTCCGGAAAGGATCTGGGGAAGGAACGTCTTCTTCTGCTCCTCCGTGCCCCACTGCAGGATGGTCGGACCAACGAGCGTGTCGCCGAAGAAGTCGGCCCGCAGCGGCGCACCAGCCTTATGGAACTCTTCATTCAGGACCACGTTTTCCATCACGCTGAGGCCCTTGCCGCCGTAGTCCTTCGGCCACGAGGCACAGATCCAACCGCCGCCGTAGAGCTTCGCCGTCCAGGTGTTCTGAAACTCACGCTTGTCATCGGCGCTCATCTCGAAGCCGGGGTCGAACCAACCGGCCGGAAGGTTGTGGCCGAGCCACTCGCGCACCGAGGCGCGAAAAGTGTCGGTGTCGTTGGGGTACGTCAGCTCCATGCGGCCATCGTAGAGCCGGGCCTCAAACCGTACGAAGTCAGCCGGAGCCGCACAGCCGGCGCTACAGGCCGGTGGCCTTCAAGGTGGCGAGCACGTCGGGGATCGTGGACCCGTCGACCACGGCGTCGGCGGTCGGAAGGGTGATCGTCTGTGCGGCCTGCCCCGAGAGGGTGATCACGACCGGACGGTCGTAACGAACGAACTTGGCCTCGACCCGGCGGATGAGTCCGGTCGTCGGATCCACGAAGTAGCGGGTCTTGCCATAGCGATACCCGTCAACGGTGACGCCGCCAATGACCTGGGAACCCAGAAAAGCCGTGTCACCCTGGCGAAGCAGGATCGGGTTTTCGGGGCGATCGACGGCCAACGACCCGACGAACGAGATCAGCTGGTCGAGCGCGACCTTCGTTGGGTCGAGGGCGCGGGAGACAAAACGCACGCCGGGCCGCCCCTTCTCCGCCATGGCCTTCGTGAGACCATCGAGCTCGGTGAGCACCGCGCCACGATCCCAGAACACCTGATTATCGGGGACCGCAACACTGTCGGATCGCGTACCCGAGAGGACGAACGCGCCACGGTCTCCCGCCCAGTCAATGGGACCTCGCAACGTAAACGTGGCGGCCGAACCGAACGGCACCACTATCTCGGCAATCGCCCCTTTGGCTTCTTCGTTCTTCACGAGTATCCGCGAAAGAGTCAGGGCCTGCGCCGTGGTGAGTCGACCCTGATCGTCAGCGCGCGGATCAACTGTGGTGACAGCACCAACCGGCGCCTGGGTCGGACCGACCGCAACGGCGGTCGTCTCCGCCGCCGATGAACCGCGGCACCCGGTCAGCAGTCCCGCTATAGCAAGCGCGCATAGGAACGGGTGACGGTATGCGCGCGTCATACTTGCGGGAGGGCGATCTTGTCGAGGTCAACGGCTGGAGCATCGGCCGAGGCGGGTCGTCGATCGGTTGAAGCAGCGTCTGGCATCGACGGCTGCGGGGACGGGAGCGGCACGGTCCGATAATCGACATTGGGCGTACCCGGCTTGAGGGTGATCGGCCCAGCAGCAACCGGAACGTCAGCCGCACCAGGCCCCTTCGCCCCGTCGCAGGGAACCACGGTTTCGATCGCCGCCGGCAGCGATTCGGCGAACGTGTTGCCGGTAAAGCAGTTTCGCCTCGACGGAATCGACGCCGCTCCATCAGAGGATGCCAGCGCCAGGTCGAGCCCGTTGCCGTCAAGAACGTTTCCTCGGACCTCGTTCGACGATGGTTGATACCCAGCCAGGTCAGTAATGAAGATCCCGATATTCGAGTTACGCCGGACCCGATTGCGCACAATAACGTTTCGTTCACCGCCGCCAACGGCAATACCCAGCCCGGTCCCGCCTTGCGCCGCCGACGGCGATGCCGGATCTTGATTGTCCTCGATCAGGTTACCGGCGATCACCGCATCCCCCTGTGGCGCGAGCGTCTCCATGTCCTGCGTGTTCGGCGTGACACCCACGCGATTGCGTCGCCAAATCGACGACACGATCCAGATATTTCCACTCGAATTGGTACCCTCGTAGCCGACGGCATTGAGCTCGCCGATGTTGTCGCGCAGCACCGCGTCGCACGGTTTGCACTGGCCAACGTAGAACCCCGAGTCCGGGTGACCGCTGGCGTAGCTGTGCTCGATTACGCCGCCACGAGCGAAGAACGCGTAGATCCCGTAGAGCCCGTTGTTGCTCGCCGTCACGTACGACGCGCGGTACCCCTGCAGGACCGTGTGCTTGGTCGGATCGGCCTCGTTGTCGTCGTAGGCCTTGGTGAAAAGCAGGCCGTTCACCGCATAGCGACGCAC
>JANLQX010000362.1:0-2307 GCA_031368095.1 Actinomycetes bacterium
AGAACGGGGCGGTGGGCCGCTGTCCTGTCGGGTCGCATCGATGTGCTCTTGCAGCAATCTGGCCTGAAATACGACGAGTTGCGCGAGGTGCTCGACATGCGCTTCGTCAATACGTACGACGACGGTCAATGGATCGTCCAAATCGAACTAGGGCAAATCGATCTCGACGCCACCGCCAATCCTCGAAAGACCTTGAGCAGCGACCTTGCACTCGCCAAGTTGAGCAAGGTGGTCCGCGACCCAGACGCGAACCGCGGAGCAGCGGCCGACGACGCAGATCCCGACCGTGCTGTTGCGATCATTTCAGGCGCTTTGGCTGAACAGGTCGACGCTGCGATCGCCGTCTCTCGCGTACCCGGATCCCGGCCTCTCGGAACCAACCTGGGCGACGCCGTCGCGGATGATCCAGATATGGTCGGTGTACTCGTGCGCATGCATCGTTTCGTGCGCCTGTGGCGGCACATCGGCTGGCCGATGCACGATCTAGATCAATGCATGGCATTCGTCCCTCGACTTGGTGGCACAAGGTGGCCTGTGCTCGATGCGGACTTCATCGGCTCCCTAGATCGAACAGTTCAGATTTCCCAGGGCCAGTTTCATCGTTCCGAGAAGTTTCTCCAACTGGCGGCGAACAATCAGTATCGAGACTTCGCGGCGACTGGGAAGCCGCCGATTCAGACGTTCTACGAGAAGTTGTTCCTGAACAAATCGATTGCTGATCCACCACCACCGGCGTTTCAGTTGAATGGGACGCGAAGCGAGGTGGTCGATGCGAACGTGGCCGCCAACGACCACCTTTCCCACATTGCAGCGGCGTGCGGCATTTCCTTGCAGGACGCAGCGTTGCTTCTCGACTGGCTCGGTGAGAGTCCCCGACTGGGTCTGGCGACGCTGTCAAGTGTTCTGTGGGGCGCCATGATTGCCCGCGCCGCACGGATCCCGGTGAAGGATCTTCTGGATCTGTATTCGCTACGGTCAAGGAACGGCTTGTCGTCCCTGTGGAGCGATCCGCAGACTGAGATGGACACGCTCGCCCCAGTTGAGCTTGGACTTAAGTTTCAATCCACCATCGTTGGCGAAATCAGTTCGCTACGTTTCTGGAAGCCAAAAGGTGAAACCGAGCCCCATACAGGGTATGTTTGGGACCACAGCGGTAAGCGACTGGCGGCTGTCGAGTTTCGTGCGGAATCTGCCAGCGGGTGGCAAGAACAGGCATTGGTCGTTCCGGTGCGTATCGAAGCTAACACGGTCTATGTCGTGTCGGTCAACGCAAACCGGCGCCTTGCGCTCACAACGAATGGCGTGACCCAACAGCAGGAGGGCTGGTTGTCTGCGGCTGTTGGTGACGCTCTGAATGGAGTGAAGGGGCCGGCAGGATCCTTCCCGACAGAGTCCGACAACCAACCGAACTACTACCGCGATGTCGGCTTCATCGCACACTACCTCTCCGCCAGCCGGATCACGGTTCCCGAAGCCGTTAAGGCTTCAGGTCTATCCGTCTCTGAGGTGCTCTACCTGCTCGCCCACAAGCAGTTGGTTGGTGAAGCTTCGAACGAACAGGCAATCATCACGGGACTGCTCGGCGAGCTACGCGCAGCGATATCCGCCATCGCGCTTGAGATGCGTGCCCCCGCCGGCACGGTCGACCAGCGGGCGACAGCCGTACGTCGCGAACTCCTTGCTCTGGGCTGGCAGACATCGGTAGTCACAGAGGTTCTCGATACGATCCAGACGATCCATTCCTCCGCTCTCGTGAGGGTGCCGTCCGACGTGCAGTTGCCCGACCCTCGCCTCCCCGGCGTTGCCTTCTCCGATGGACGCCTGACCAGCGTAGTCGTCTTGAATGAAGATGGCTGCACCGTCTTGAAGGGCCTGTCGACGGATCTGGCGTTCCAGGCCGCAGTCGTCGCGTTAATCGGCCAGTTCAACGTGGCGCAGCAGCGGATCGCCCGCGACCTATGTTGCGTGCAGGTGCGCGACGTGGCGCAGCATCTCGATCCCTGGCCTCAAGGCGTGATTGTTCCTCCGGAACTAGCGGACAGGCTGTTCTATGACAAGAACCAAGAGAAACTGCACTTCATCGGCCCGATCGACGACGCCACGCTCGGGCAGATCAGCGCGCTGCCAAACGCATCGCCAGCATTCCTGGACGCGGTCGCGGCGATCCGTGCGCAGTACCTCATACCCCCCCCGGGCACGGAACTGCTCTTGGATACCGAAGACCAAGACCATCTGCTCTCCGGCCTCACGTCGGCTGCTGATCGTTGCACCTATCTTCTGCAGGAGTTGCTACCGCATCGCCAAGCC
>JANLQX010000366.1:0-2484 GCA_031368095.1 Actinomycetes bacterium
GCTTCGGCCAATCGGGCCAGGCCGTTGGCCGGATCTGCGTCGGCCCCGAGGCGGATCTCCACGAGCGCTTCGTCGCAGCAGATGTGGGGAATCAGCAGCACCTTGCCCTGCTCGGGTCACCCGGGCCCGCGCTTGTGAGAACCACTCCCTGGCCTCGGTCGACCGGCCGGTAAGGGCGCAGAGCAGCGCAGCCGTCCAGCGGGCGTCCGACTCGGGATAGCAGAAGTCGGGTTCGATGAACTTGGCTTGGAGATTGCGTTCGATCACTTCGACGTGCTCGGTGCGCTGTGTCACCCGCAGTACGGTGTCCGCCGCGTGGAGGAGCACCGGATAGTTGCCCTCACCGGCGGCGGATAGCTCAATGGCCGGGATCGCTTCCGCAACAACGGCCAATCCTTCCTCACTTCGTCCCATTTCGGTCAGACCCACCGCATGGACTACCCGTATCGCAGCCGACACCCAACGCAAGTCCGGACGGTCAACACCTCGATCATTGGCCCCAGGACAACTGTCGCCGCGGGACGGTCGCCAGGTATGCCAATGATGAGGTTCGGAATGATCCAGAGCCCGAGATTGCGTTGGGGCTACCGACCGCGGCGATCCGGTCCGACCGACGCGGGAGGGCTCGGCGCGAACAACACCACCAACGCGCCGAGAGAAACCGCAGCGAGTGCGAACGCGGCCAGGCCGACTGGGCCACCTGACGGCATCACCGCGCAGATGGCGGCGGCCCATCCCCCGATGACGAGTTCAAACGCCAACGTTCGGCCTCGATGCGCCCATGCGAGGCGAATCCGCGCCGCCGCGTCCCCCGTCCAGGCGACCAACTCGACGATCAGCAACAGGAGCAACGCCTCGACCACCGACCAACGATCAAGACCGATCCGACCCCGGAGCCCCACGGCGTATAGCGCGGCGACCGCGAGAGGGGCGACGGGAGCGGCCCGGGCCCGTCCGATCGCGACAGCGGCCAGTCCGGCCAGCGCCACGCCGATGAACACGAGCCCCCAGGGAGACACCCGACCGACGACGATCGGCCACGCCCCCAGCCCACAGCCGGCCCCGGCCAGCATCGCCGTCTCGACCACAAGGCCCGTCCCGGCCCGAAGTCTCATACCAACGCACCGAGCCCGGCCACCAGGTCGTCGGTGTTGGCGCAAGCGATCACGGGAATACCGACATTGCGCAAGGAACGACGGCGGTGCTCGCGTTCTATCTCCCAGAATCGCGCCGCGAGCGCAGGGAGTTCACCGGTCTTCGGCGCGGGGGTGGGTACGAGCAACTCGATGGCGATCACGTCGTGACCCCGGCGGCGCAGAGCGGCGATGGCCTCGACCATGCGCTCGTCAACAAAAGGTGACAGAGCTATGACCAGAGCGTGTGCGGGGATGGCGCTACGTGGGATCATCCGAAGATCGCGTTCGCCATCGGCGGGGAAGACGCGCAGGCGCAACAACTCGTCGAGGACCGACTCGAGCCCGTTGCGGCCGCCGGCCAACGCGTGCCAGGTGATTGTGCCGCCCAGACCGACGAGGCCAACCCGGTCGCGGACGGCGAGGTAGGCCCGAGCGAGCGAGCCCGCGGCCCGAACGGCCAGGGTGAGCGACTCTGCGCTGAAAGTGTCGATGAACAAGATCACGTCGGCGGCCCGTTCGGCGTGACGGACGTTGACCATGGGGACGTCGCGTCGGGCGCTGGCTCGCCAGTTGACGGCTCGCCACGAATCGCCTTGCGCCATGGCTCGGACCTCGGCGAACTCGATGCCTGATCCGAAGCCGGCGGTGACAACATTGCCGAACGCGGCTCGGGTCCGCCGGGCGCGCACGAGCCGTTCGAGTTGTGGGTCGTGAGGCAGCACTCGGACTTCCGTCGCTTCAACCACGCGGCCTTCCCGCGCAAACATTGCGAAGCGATCCGTGGCGCGGACGAAGACCGGTCCGATCGTCTGGATCCCCCACCGACGAAGCGTCGCCGTCGTTGGCCACAGGCCGGTGGGCGTCATCGTCCACGCCGAATCCTCGAGCTCGACGCCGGCGCTGGCATCGAGTCGGACGGCGCTACCGGCCGCCGCGAACACCTTGATGGCCAGTTGGTCGCCTTCAGCGGCGCGGACCGCATCGACGTGCATGTCGGCGTCGATCGGGCCCACCCTCTGTTCGCCCGATCGTGCGGAGGCGATGCCCGTGAGCGCCACGAAGGGCCCGGCCAAGACCACCAACTCGGCCCGTCCCGTCACCATGGCAGCAATAACGCCCAATAACCCGAGCACCATGCAGGTCATGCCCTTGACGGTGAGGCGGACCGGAACCACGGCCCTACTCACGCACGGAGACGGGAGCCGGTACCGACTCGAGAACCGCAGCCACGATGTCATCGCCGCGCACTCGCCGCACCCACGCCTCACTGCGCAACACGAGGCGATGGCCGAGCGTCGGACGGGCGGCCTGTTTCACATCGTCGGGCCGCACGAAGTCGCGTCCATCG
>JANLQX010000384.1:0-18518 GCA_031368095.1 Actinomycetes bacterium
GCGACCACGATGTCGACGCCTCCGCCCGCCTCGACACACGCAAAAACGGCACGTGCCGCAACGCCTGGGTCGCTGGCGTCACCGACGACTGCCGTTCCGCCGACCCGGGCGGCGGCCGCCTCCAGCACCACGGCGCGTCGACCGATCAGCACCACGTGCACGCCTTCGGCGGCGAGGCGCTCGCAGACGGCCTCGCCGATTCCGGTCCCCGCACCCGTCACGATCGCAGTCGTATTCGGGGCGGTACTGGTCGTCGTTCGCATGGACGTCGATGATCGCGCGTCCTACACTCACGGGCATTCATTTGGTACCAAACGATTCTCGGCAAGAACATGGGAGAGACACCGTGCGGAAGGAACAACGATGACTGTGGCGGCCCCCGGAGCGTCCGACGCGAACATCGTCGATCCCGATGCGTTTCTCAACGGATTCCCGCACGCCACGTTCGAGCGGCTCCGCAAGGAAGACCCCGTGTCGTGGTGGGACGAGGACGACGGCGCGGGCTTCTGGGCCGTTACCCGCTATCACGACCTGGTCACCGTGAGCCGCAACCCGTCGGTCTACTCCAACGCCCAGGGCATCACCTTGGAAGAGATGGAGCCCGCTGACTTTGCCGCCCGCCGCAACATGCTCGAGTACGACGCACCCGAGCACACTCGCTACCGTCGGCTCGTCTCCAAGCCGTTCAACCGGCGTGAGGTTTGGGCCTACGAAAACGGCATCCGACTGCTGGCCCGGGCGGTCATCGACGAGGCGCTGCCGCCGGGAAGTACGACCGACCTCGACTTCACCGAAGACATTGCCAAGCAGTTGCCGATGCGCATGCTCGGCCGCCTGTTGGGCGTCCCCGATGAAGATGGCCCGTGGCTGGTGGAGCGCGGTGACGCACTGCTCGGCAACTTCGATCCCGAGATGACGTCGCACCCCGTCGGTCTCGTCGACACCGACGAGTTCGCGTCCATGCCGTTCCGGTCGCCGGCGGGCCTTGACCTCTATCGCTATGCCGAGAAGCAGGCGGAGCTTCGGCGCAGCAACCCGACGGACGACGTGATCTCTGATCTCCTCGCCCCGACCACCGACGGCGAACGGCTCACCGAGCTCGAGTTCAAGAACTTCTTTGTGCTGCTCGTCAGCGCTGGAAACGACACGACTCGCTACACGATGGCGGCCGGTATGAAGGCTTTGGCCGAGCACCCGGATCAACTCGCCCGGCTAAGTGCGGCAATCGGTCTCGACACGCCGGAAGCACGAGACGTCGTGACTCACGCGGTCGAAGAGATCCTGCGATGGGGGACGGTCACGATGCATTTCCGTCGGACCGCCACCCAAGACACGCAGCTGGGGAGGCGAAAAATCAAGTCCGGTCAGAAGGTCGTGATGTGGTTCACATCGGCCGACTACGACGACGAGGTCTTCACCGACCCGTACCGATTCGATATCGACCGGTGGCCGAACGAGCACGTCGCGTTTGGCCGCATGAGCCCCCACCTGTGTCTCGGCGCGCACCTCGCTCGGCTCGAGATCAAAGTGCTGCTGGAAGAACTCCTGCCGCGTTTGTCGACGGTGCGCGTGTCCGGGCCGATCGAGCGGCTGCGCTCCAACTTCATCGGTGGCATCAAGCACCTCCCACTCACCATCACCACGCGTTCGCTGGAGTAGCAACGGGCGGCTGAAAGACTGAACCTGATGCCATCGAGCGACCTCCTCATCATCGGCGGTGGACCGGCGGGCGCCGCCGCCGCTGTCCGAGCAGCACGGGCCGGTGTCAACGTGACTCTGTTCGAGAAGGGCCTCCACGGCCGCGACAAGGTCTGCGGTGATGGACTCACGCCACGTGCCGTATCCGCCCTGCGTGATCTTGACATCGACCTCGACGGCGCTCATCGCATCGACGGTCTCCGCATGATCGCCGGGAAGAAGACCCGTGAGCTCCTGTGGCCGAGTCATGCACGCTTCGGATCACATGGCGCTGTGCTGCCGCGTCGTCGTCTCGACGCCCAGCTCATCGACGCCGCCGCCAAAGCCGGAGCGGATATTCGCTTCGGCACCGAAGCCCTTCCAGTCGTCGACGATCACGGCACCGTCGTGGGTGTGGAGGCCAACGGAGAACGGTGGAACGCCCCGCTCACGATCCTGGCCGCCGGAGCGCCCGGTGCGGCGGCCCGTTTGTTGGGGGCCGAACGAGTGCCGAACGAAACGTTTGGTCTCGCCATACGCGCCTATGCGGAGTCGCCTCGTCACGATGACCGTCACCTCGAAGCGTGCCTCAGCCTCTCCGACGAGCACGGCACGGCGATCCCCGGCTACGGGTGGATGTTTCCCGCTGGCGATGGCACGGTCAACATCGGCGTCGGGGCACTGTCGACGATGAAAGGTTTCAAGAAGCTGAACCTCAATAGGCTCATCGAGAGCTACGCCTCACTCGTGAAAGACAGTTGGCAGCTCGGTCCGTTCCTGGAGAAGCCCCGTGCCTGGCGTCTTCCGATGAGCGCGCAAAAACGACATGGGGATGGGTGGCTGGCGATCGGCGATGCGGCTGGTCTGGTCAACCCCATGAACGGTGAGGGCATCGACTACGGCCTGGAGTCCGGGATGATTGCGGCGGACGAGTTTGTGACGGATCCGGCGAATGCCCCGCGCGCATACGATCGCATCGTAGGCGAGCGATTTGACGCCTTTCTCCGTACCGGTCGTCGATTCAGCTTCGTCATCGGCCACCCGTTGCTGCTCCGCACGGGACTGCGGGTTGCCGTCGGCACCCAGAAGGCGGCCGACCTGACCCTTGCGGTGATGGGTAACCTCGTCGACAGCGAAACGCCAGGCGCCGCCGGACGCCTGCTCCGAGTGGCCGACCGTGCGCTTGCGATTGCTGATCCGCTACTCCGTCGAACCCGCGCTGCTGCCTAGTATCTTATGTATACGTATGATCGTTCTCATTCGTTCCTCATGAGAGCGATGTGAGGTGTTGACCGGCAAGTCTGAGAGTTCCTGGCAACGTCGAAACGGTCCTCTCACACCTCCTTCACGTCTGATGGGTTGACTTGATTTATCGGATCAACACACAAACCACCGAAGGAGGTTCTTCCGATGACAACACTCACGTATCCCACCCGCCCCTACGACGGCAATCGCATCGCCGAAGTGACCCCTCGGCGCCTGCGGGCCAAGCGAGGCGATGGTGACCGGCTTCGACTGGAAATCCTCGATGCCACCGACGCGCTCTTGGGTGAAGGCGGCACGACCGAATCGGTTTCGATTCGCGCCGTCGCTGACCGAGTCGGGTGCACGCCGCCGGCGATTTATCTGCACTTCTTCGACAAGCAGGAATTGCTCTTTGATGTCTGTGCCCGACGCTTCCTACAGCTGAACTCCCTTGTCGACGAGGCCACCGCCGGCATGACCGACCCAATCAGGGCGCTGAAGGCAGGTTCCGCGGCATACGTTCGTTTCGGGCTCGCCCATCCCGAGCATTACCGGATCTTGTTCATGGGCCGATCGCTGCTCACCGCCGACCAGCTCGACGAGATGCGACGGACCGGCGTGACCGGCTTCGGAAGGCTCGTCGAACGTTGTCAGACCGCCGTGAACGCCGGGCTCGTCAACGAGTCCGATGCCAACACCATGGCCTACAGCCTCTGGGCGCTGTGTCACGGTCTGGTCTCGCTCATCGTCGCGAAACCCCACGTGGAATGGCCCGACGCGGACAGGCTTCTTGATCACCTGCTGGGCGCCTATTTCCTGGGCATCGTTCGGTAGCAAACGAAAGACGACCGCCGGCCTCGGAACTTCAGAGGCCGGCGGTCGCTTGGTTCGGGGTCATTCGGCCCCGCGTTTGGGGCCTACTTTCCGCAGACGTCGCCGGTCGTGTACTTCGTTTCCGACAGCGTCTTGGTGAGGTCCGCTTCAGGCACGACCTTGGTGGCCTCGGCCTCGGCGTCGCCGACCTTGATCAACGGGTTCACCGGGTAGGCCTCCCCAGCAAGAACATGACGCTCGTAGTTCAAGACGGCAATCAATTCCGCGTCGGACAGCGTGGTGGCGGCGAAGTTCGGCATGTTGCCCTTCGCCTTGTGTTGCCCCCCCTCGCGCTTGGGATTGCCATACGGAACGCCAACGCCGCACGAGCCGTGCCGAACGAACGCGAACTGCGCCAGCGGGTCGGGGAAGGTCTTATCTACTTCACCGTTGTAGAGCGGCCGTCCGGCAAGACCGCCGTCTGAGCCGGAGCCGTTGGCCCCGTGACAGGCGACGCAGTTCGCGGTGTAGAGCCGTGCGCCGACCGCCTCGGGTGAGTCGGCCGAGGCTCCGGGCACGCTGAAGGTGTTGAACATGAAGAACATCCACACCGGCAGGGCGACCAACATGAAGACCGATCCCAGGCGGGCGAAGCCCATGCCGCGAGGCGCCGGGGGCGGAGCTGGCACCGACGGCGGTGCGGCGGGAGGAACGACACCACCACCACCTCCGCCCGCCACGGGCACGACCGCCGCGGCGGGAACGGCGACGGCGGGAACGCTGGCCTCAGCGGCCGCCAGAGTCGGGGCCTCAGCACCGGAGAGGGCAGCCCGGCGGGCGGCAGCTCGTTCGAGCAGGTGCTTGGGGATATCGGCCATGGACGGAGCCTTTCGGACGGACAACAGATCTTCGGACCCCGCCAACTGCAGCGAGAAGTCCAACAACGGCAGGCAAATCTAGGCGCGAGCGGCACCGTACGAGGGAATCGACCTCCGCCGCCGACCCGAGGGATCAGCGCTCGCGACGATCGAACGCGTAAGTCGTTCGCTCCCAACGATGACAGAGGTCACCAAAACTGGCGCCAGGTGATTCTCCCCTCGGTAGGCGGCAGTGGTAGAAACGAAGGGAACCACAACGGCCGCTCCGGCGGGCTTGTGATTCGTTTCACAAGCGGCTCCCGGCGAGCTGCGTCCGCCCCCTCTTCAACGATCGAAAGGCCCCGCGTGGTTGCGTTCTTCGGCTCCTTCCTGGCGCTCATTGCGTTGGTTTCGATCGTGTTCGCCTACGGGTCCCGACGACCGGTCGGCACGCCCGTGACCTGGGGTGAAGCAATTATCGGGGCCGCCGTGGTGTTCTGGATCTTCTTCCTCGGCTACGGCATCGTTCCCCACTCCTTCCTCTCCTGGGCCGACGGCAAGACACTGAACTGGCGGTCTGACGCCCGTGGCATTCCGCTCGGGCCGTTCGGTTCCCTGCTCCCGTCCAAGATGAACAATCAATTCCTCAGCTCGGCGAGGAACGTGGCTTTTCCCGATGGAATCACCTTCGGCGGCCGCGGCCGGGTCATCGTCAGCAAGCAAACGATTCGCGACATCATCGCCGCCACGCTGTACATCGTCTTCCTCGGCGCCAATATGAAGCTCTGGGTCCTCTGGCAAAATCGGGGCAAGAAGGCTGCCGCCAAAGCTGCCATTGAGCCCGTCTCGGCCTACGGTCGCCCGCTCGTGAAGAAGGCGTGACCGCCGCAAGGTGATGCCATGGCCAAGACCGAAGCCAATCCCCCGATGCCGTATTTCCCCGGCGGCTACACCCTGGCGGAAATCAGCGTTGACGAGCTCAACAAGAGCGTCAAGCCCAAGCAGTTCCTGCATATCGATCAGTCCGAGTGCATCATGTGCGAAGGCTGCGTCGATATCTGTCCGTGGAAGTGCATCCATATGCTCTCCGCCGGGACCGTTGAGGACTCGGTCAACGTGGTGTCCCCGGGCACCGATCCTGATGACCACGTGATCTTTGTCGTCGACGAAGACGTGTGTACTCGCTGCGGGCTGTGTGTCGACCGATGCCCGACCGGCGTCATCATCATGGGCAAAGCCGGCGTTGCCCCGCGTGACGGAGATCAGCACATGCGCGACAACAAGCATGGCTACTCGTACGGAATGCGGTTCTGATGTTGGAATCCAGCAGAGAATGCGGTTCTGACGTGGCGGCTAACCCAATTTCGACGTCGAGCAGTAGCGTTTTGAGCGAACGATCAGCAGGAGAACTCTCGTGACCACACCAATGAAACCAGGACTTCCCGAGCGCTTCGCCGCCGGAGCTGCCAAGCGCGTCGAAAACGTGCAGGGCAGCCAGGCCTGGAACTCGATATTCCGCCCCGGATCGATTTTCCGCAAGGGATACTCGGACTCACCGCGTAACCGCAGTTACGTCATCATGAACTCGTTGCTCTACCACCTGCACCCGGTCAAGGTGAAGCGCCACGCCGTCAAGGTCAGCTACACGTTGTGCCTCGGTGGACTCTCGTTCTTCTTGTTCATCGTGCTCACGGTCACCGGCATCTTCTTGATGTTCTTCTACCGTCCGACGGAAGCATTGGCGTGGCAGGACATCAAGACCCTGCACACCGCCGTCACGTTCGGTTTGCTCGTCCGGAACATGCATAGATGGGGAGCGCACCTCATGGTGCTCTCCGTCTTCTTGCATATGGCTCGCGTTTTTTACCACGGTGCCTATAAGGCCCCGCGCGAGTTCAACTGGGTCATCGGCGTCATCCTTCTCACCCTCACCCTGCTGCTCTCGTTCACCGGCTACCTCCTTCCGTGGGATCAGCTGGCCCTCTGGGCGGTAACGGTCGGAACGAACATGATCGGGTACACCCCGGTGTTCGGCACCCAATCCAAGTTCGCCCTGTTGTCCGGCGTGGAGATCGGTACCAACACGTTGCTGCGGTGGTACGTCCTCCACGTGCTGCTGTTCCCGTTCATCATCGTCATTTTCATGGCGATCCACTTCTGGCGTGTCCGCAAAGATGGCGGGATTTCCGGCCCGCTTTAGGCCTGAATCCCTCCGAATCCCTCCGAGAACATCGTGTCCAAGACTTCCCAGCGAAGGAATCGCACCAATGGCTGACATTCCCGAACATCTGCTCAAGCGAGCCGCTGAGGCCAAGGCGAAGGCCGAGGCCAAGAAAGCAGCTGCCGCCGGTGGTGCCGACGCCGCACCCGTGGCGGCCGCGGTCGCCGACAATGGCGCCGAAGCGGCGGCCAGCTACGCCGCCGCCGAGTCGACCGGCAAGATCCCCGCTCACCTGCTGGCCCGTAGCGCGGCCGCCAAAGCGGCCAAGGAATCGGGCTCGTCGAGCGACGCACCAACAGGCGGAGGCGTTGCCGTTCTCGACAAGCCCACGGCGGGCGCCGTCGCCGCTGCTGCGGCACTGGTTCAGCCTGCTGGCGGCGGACTGGCTGGTCCGGCGGGCCACACCCAGCGCCTGCTCACCGTCGTCAAGGCCGGCTCGATCCAAGACGTCAAGGCCACCCCGACCGACAAGGTCAGTACCTGGCCCCACCTCCTCGTCGGTGAGTTCGTGGCGTCGCTGGCGTGTCTGACCCTGCTCATGGTGCTGTCAGCATTCGTGAACGCACCACTTCTCGAGCTCGCCAACTACAACCGCACCCCGAACCCGTCGAAGGCGCCGTGGTACTTCCTCGGCCTGCAAGAACTCCTCACGACATTCCACCCGATGGTGGCCGGCGTCACCATTCCGGGCATGGGCCTGTTCCTGCTCATCCTGTCGCCGTATCTGGACAAGAACCCCTCGAACAAACCCGAGGATCGCAAGTTCGCAATCTCTATCTTCACCATCTTCTTGATGTTCTGGGCGGTGCTCGTGATCATCGGGTCGTTCTTCCGAGGACGAGGTTTCAACTTCATCATGCCGTGGAAGGAAGGGATCTTCTTCGAACTGTGAGCATCCGCTCGCAGGAACCGCTGGAGGCACACGTATGAACGCCACCGTATTGATCATCGCCATCGTCGCCATCGTCGTTGCTGCTTCGGCGGCGGTCGTCACCATGTCACGACGAACCGACCGTGGGTCGGCCACCGGGCTGCTCGCCCGGGAGACCACCAGTCGCGATCGCTCGCGCCGCAAATCGGCCGTCAGTTCTCCTGCGGTCTCGGCCCCGCCGCCGGCCCCGTCGGGACGCGTCATGGAGAAGTCGGTGGTGCTCGCTCGAACCGGGCGAGATCTCGTTTCACGGCCGGCGGCTGCCGCCCCAGCGGTTCTTCGTGCTCCGATGGATCTCGAACAGCTCGGTGTGACCCGCCGCCAGTTCCTGAATCGCTCCACCATTGCCATGTTCACCGCTGGCCTCGGCAGTTTTGGCGCCGCCGTACTTGCGTTCCTGTGGCCCAGCCTTTCCGGTGGGTTCGGCTCCAAGGTGACTCTCGGCAAAGTGAGTGACATCCTCGCCGAGGTCGCCACCAAAAAGGAACCGAAGTACTTCGCCGAAGCGCGTACGTACATCACGGCGTACCCGAAGGAAGATGTCGCCAAGGCGAAAAAGGTCTACGCCCCCGGCGTCGTCAAGGGCATGGAATCTGGTGTCGTTGCGCTCTATCAAAAGTGTGTCCACCTCGGTTGCAAGGTGCCGTGGTGCACGAACTCTCAGTGGTTCGAATGCCCATGTCACGGGTCGCAATACAACCGCGTCGGGGAGTACAAATATGGCCCGGCGCCGCGCGGACTCGACCGCTTTGATGCTGTCGTCGATGCCGCTGGCAACGTGACGGTGGATACGTCGCAAGTTCGTATCGGACCGGCGCAGGGCACCAACACCACCGGCCAAGAGGCCGAGGGTCCGCACTGCGTCGGCGGCAAGGCCGGCGGGCACTAGTGCTCGTCTCGCCCAGCGCCCTCAAGGAGTTTCAGTGATTCTGGCCAGCACCACCCAGCGCGCCGTCGCCGTTGTCATCGTCTTTGCTGCCCTGGCGGCTTGGGCGGTGTACCTCGTCCTCGAGAACAAGCGGTCGACCAACGACATCGTCGAGAGTTACCTCAACGCCCCGAACCGCAAGCTTCCGCCCGACGATGAAATCTTCGAGGGCCGGCGCCTCGACCGGTTCCTGACTGCCGCGCTTGTGGGAACCACCGTACTTGCCGTTGCGCTACCGCTCTATTGGCTCGGCGAACCGGGCCGGGAGAAAGGCGCACTGATTGGTTTCGATAAACGAGAAATCAAGCGCGGCATGGAGAACTACGAAGTCACGTTCGCCTGCAACAAGTGCCACGGTCCCGAGGGAGGTGGCGGGGTGGCCACGTGGTCGGTCACCGATTACGACGAAAACGGCCAGCCCAAGATCGATGCGGCCACCGGGAAACCGATGATTCGCCAAGTCGACTGGAAGGCGCCCCGCATCAACAACGTAGCGCTGCGTTACAAGCCGGGCCAGATCACCAACGTTCTGAACTACGGCCGAGGTGGAGCCAAGAACAACCCGATGCCGGCGTGGGGCACCGTCGGCGGCGGACCGGGTACCCCGCAGCAGATTGGCGACCTTGTCTCCCTCCTGTCTTCGTGGGCCATCGAAGGCAACCCGGTGGCCAAAGCGGCCTACAAGAAGGCCTGGGACTCCAACGGCAACAACGCTTCGAAGGCGTTCGCAGTGGCTTTCGAAGCCGCTGCCAAAGATGCTCAGGCCGAGTCCGGCAAAGCTCTTGACGACGAAAAGGCCAACGCTGCCACGTTGGTCAAAGGCGAGGTCGCGAGTCGGCAGGCGGCGCAAAAGGCCCTTGACGATGCCACGGCAGCGGGCAACGTGGTCACCATAAAGGCGGCCGAAGCGGGCCTGAAAGAGTTCGAGCTCAACGTCGCCAACGCCAAGAAGACCCTGGCATCGAGCGACGGGGAAATCCTCTTCAACCAAAACTGCGCACGCTGCCACACCCGGGGCTGGAGTTACAGCGAGCCGCAGGAGTCAGGCGGTGGGTTCTATGGCCCGGCCTTGAAGACGGCGAGTCTCGTCAAGCAGTTCCCCGATGCCGCCAAGCAGGCTGAGTTCATCAAACTTGGTGCCGCCGATGAAGCCGCCTATGGCACCGCCGGTGTGAACCACTGGAGCGGTGGCGGCATGGCGTACTTCGCCAACGTTCTTTCCGATGACATGATCAACCAGATCGTCGCCTACGAACGGGGTCTGAAATGAGCGCAGGAGTTCTCGCCGCCCTTGAGTGGAACGTCACCACCCGAGGGATCATCTTCCCGGCGCTCATGTTCGTCATCCTCGTCGGTTCGACCTACGTGATCTTGGCTACCAACATCGGGAACCGTCTTGGCTTCTTGTTGGCCAACGCCGGGTTCTGGGCCTGGATGTCGTTGATGACGATCACCTGGATGGTCTACGGAATCGGCCTCAAGGGCAGCCCGCCGTCGTGGAAGGTCCAAGAAGTCATTACGTCGGTCGGCAACGCGCAGTCAGAAAAGGTTGCCTCCCTGGAGACGTTCATAAAGGGGGGCAAACTACCGGCCGGTTGGACGAAAGTGGCGGAGGGCACGCCCACCCGAGGCGAAGCGCAATCGGCTTCGGACACCCACCTTGTTGAAGAAAAGGTCTTTGACAGCGCCACCAAATTCGCCCACATCGGGGGCTATGAGATCGGCGGCGCGCAGCGATTGAAGCTACGGCCCCGCAAGGAATCGGGCGGCGACTGGTGGAATCCGGCCGACTACCGCTTCATGGGGCTGATGCACCAAAAGCGCTACTACGTCGACCAGGTGGCTCCGTACAAACTCGATGCCTTTGGGTCGCCTGAGCTCGGTGCTGACAAAAAGCCGATCATCGATACGACGAAGCCGGTCTACAACTCGGTGATGGTCCGAAATCTCGGGAACCTTCGCCAGCCGGCGTTCAAAGTGTTCCTGGCGTCGCTGATCATGCTGATCATCTCCACCCGGGCACTTCATAAACGTGATCGACAAGTCATGTCAGCGATGAAGACCCGACCGGCGACGGCGTAGCGAGGATCGTGATGGCGGCCTATCTGCCGATTGTCATCCTGTTTTTCTTGGCCTTCGGTTTCGTCTTTGGTTCGATTCTCGCCTCAACGCTGCTCGGCCCCCGTCGGCGCGAGACGGCGGCCAAGATTGGCCCCTACGAGTGTGGGATCGTCCCCGACAAAGAACCAGCCGAGCGGTTCCCGGTGCGGTTCTATCTGGTGGCGATGATTTTCATCATTTTCGACATAGAGATCATTTTCTTGTACCCGTGGGCGGTTCGATTTCGGGCCCTCGGGAGTTTCGGTCTGGTCGAAATGATCGTGTTCTCGGTGGCCGTCATCGTGGCGTTTACCTACCTCATCTCCAACGGTGCTCTCGATTGGGCACCGGTCAGTCGCCTCCGCCGCCTGGAGGTCACCGCTGGCCGCGCTCTTGGCGATCGCCGAGACCGCACCACCGCCTCCACCATTCGCAAGGTCAGTCGTCCGGTTCCGACCGCCGATGAGACGGCGGCTTGATGTTTCGCCCCGACGAAAGCTGGCGCCATGGGTCTTGAAGATCTCAACCACAATTTCCTCACTGGCTCGCTGGAGAAGTTTGTCAACTGGTCTCGGAAGTCGAGCACGTGGCCGGCATCGTTCGGGCTCGCTTGTTGCGCCATCGAAATGATGGCCACCGGCGCCTCCCGCTTCGATATCTCGCGCTTTGGCATGGAGGTCTTTCGGGCGTCGCCGCGCCAAGCCGACCTCATGATCGTGGCTGGTCGGGTCAGCCAGAAGATGGCGCCCGTTCTGCGGCAGGTCTACGACCAAATGATGGAACCGAAATGGGTCATTGCGATGGGGGTCTGTGCCTCGTCGGGTGGCATGTTCAACAACTACGCCATCGTGCAGGGTGTTGATCAGATCGTGCCCGTCGATGTCTACGCCCCCGGTTGCCCTCCGGGCCCGGAAACACTGCTCTACGCCATTCAGACGCTGCACGCCAAGATCGAAACGGGCGAGATCGCCCAGCGCCGATCGGCCAACGGAGGCGGCGCTTCGGTTCGCCTCGATATGCCGCCGACCACGATCTCCATCGGCACGCCGAGGTAGCGCCGTGTCCGACACCGTCACCACCCCGGACCCACCCGTCGCCGAACCCGAACTCATCCACGGATGCGCGGTCACGTACAGCCGGGGCGAAAAGGTCATCCACCCCTCCGTCGATTCGTACGTAAAGGTCGTCACTGAGCTGTACGTCGACGGGTTCACCATGGCGGTTGATCTCACCGCCGTCGATTACCTCACCCATCCCGGGCGAAGCTTGCCCGTCGGTCTCGTGGCGGCACGATTCGAAGTGGTCGTGAACCTGCTCTCCCATGCGCGCCGCGAACGACTTCGTCTTCGGGTGCAGGTGCCAGGCAACGAGCCGCGCATTGCCTCGCTCTACGACGTGCATCCGGGCACAGAGGCAATGGAGCGTGAGGCCTACGACCTCCTCGGTGTGTGGTTCGAAGGCCATCCCGATCTCACCCGGATTCTCCTGCCCGACGACTGGGAGGGCCACCCGCTCCGCAAGGACGAGGCCACTGGTCGGATCCCGGTGCAGTTCACCCACACGATGCATTCCGTCCGCTGAGCCCGTTGAGAGCGAGGACCATATGAACTTCGGTCAAGAGATGCAGGACCGGCTGGCTACGCCAGCCGCCGAACTTCTCCGTGAGCGGGGCGCAGTACTTCGCGGCGTCAGCGACGACGCCGCCATTGATATCAACGACTACGACATCGAGCTCGGCGACGACGAGACGATGATCATCAACATGGGGCCGCAGCACCCAAGCACCCACGGTGTGCTCCGGGTGATGCTCGAGCTCAAGGGCGAGACCGTCCTTCGGACCAAACCGGTGGTCGGGTACCTCCACACCGGCATGGAGAAAACGGCTGAGAGCCTTACGTACATGCAGGGGTGCACCAACGTCACCCGCATGGACTACCTCTCGCCGTTGTTCAACGAACTGGCCTTCTCGCTGGCCACCGAGAAGCTCCTCGGCGTGGAAATGCCGGACCGGGCCACCTGGATCCGCATGCTCATGTGCGAGCTCAATCGCATGGCGTCGCACCTGTTGTTCATGGCGACCAACGGCATGGACCTCGGGGCCGTCGGCATGATGATCTACGGCTGGCGTGAACGCGAGGAAGTACTCACGTTCTTCGAAAAAGTCACCGGCCTTCGCATGAACCACAACTACATCCGCCCCGGCGGGGTGGCGGCGGATCTGCCGCCTGACTGGCAGCACGACGTCTTGGCCCTGTGCGCCAAGATCGAGCCGCGACTCGACGAGTACGACACGCTGCTCAGCGGCCAGCCGATTTTTCTGGATCGAACCCAAGGCGTGGGCGTGATCACCGCCAGTGAGGCAGTGGCCCTGTCGGCCACCGGCCCGATCCTGCGCTCTACCGGAGTCGAATGGGACCTTCGTCGCGACATGCCGTATCTCGCCTACGACAAGGTCGATTTCGACGTGGTGGTCGGTACCCATGGCGACGCGTTCGATCGCTACGCCATTCGGCTCAATGAGATCCGTGAGTCGATCCGTATCGTTCGCCAGATCGTCGACCTGATGCCGTCGGGCGACTACCGCACCCAGGACAAGAAGGTCACCCCGCCGCCTCGCAGTCGTATCGACGAATCGATGGAGGCGCTCATCCATCACTTCAAATTGTTCACCGACGGCTACAAGGTGCCTGAGGGCGAGGTCTACGTGCCGGTCGAATCGCCCCGCGGTGAGATCGGTTGCTACATGGTGAGCGACGGGACGACGAAGCCGTACCGCATGCATTGGCGCGGTCCGTCGTTCGTGAACCTGCAGTCGATGCCCACGATGATGCAGGGCGCGCAGGTCGCTGATGCGATCGCCATCATCTCGTCGATCGATCCTGTCCTGGGCGAGGTCGACCGGTGAGACTGCGCTTGCAACGGTCCGGCGACCATGTGCCGAGCGAGGTCGATCGCTGATGTCTCGCTTCAACCCGGCCAACCTCGAGCGCGCCCGCGAACTTCTTACGCACTACCCACGGGCCAAGAGCGCCACCATCCCGATGTGCCACCTTGCCCAGGAGCAAGACGGCTACCTGACCGAGGAGGCGATGGCCCATATCGCCGAACTCGTGGGCTGCACCAACGCCGAGGTGTACGGCACGGCATCGTTCTACGAGATGTTCAAGTTCCATCCCGTTGGTACCTATGTCGTCGGTGTCTGCACGAACATTTCCTGTCTGCTTGTCGGTGGTGAGGAGCTACTCGACCACGCCAGTGGCTCGCTCGGCATCCGGCCTGGCGCGACCACGGCCGACGGCCTCTTCACGCTCGAAGAAATGGAGTGCCTTGCGGCGTGCACGGAGGCACCGTGCCTGCAGGTGAACTATCGCTACGAGAACAAGGTCACCCACGAGGGCTTCGACCGTATCGTCGCCGACTTGCGAGCTGGTAAGCGCGCTGACATTCCCCGTCACGGCATGCTGGGTGCCGTGCGCCAATCCATTCCCGCCGATCGACGGGCCGGTGTGAAGGCCATCTGAGGCCTCCACCCGAGCTCTTCCGCCCAACGAGGTCGCTAACATGCCTGCCCCTACCAAGATGATCTCCACCCGTTGGGATCAGGCCGATGGCCATACCCTGAACGGCTACCTTCGCACCGGCGGCTACGAAGCGCTCCGCAAGGCGCTGGCCATGAACCCCGACGCCGTTGTCGACGAGGTCAAGGCGGCCAACCTGGCCGGACGCGGTGGCGCCGGATTTCCGTGCGGTACCAAGTGGTCGTTCCTGCCGAAAGACATCTTTCCGCGCTACCTCGTGGTCAATGGTGACGAGTCCGAGCCGGGCACGTACAAGGACCGCCTCCTCATGGAGCGCGATCCGCATCAGCTCATCGAAGGCGTGCTGATTGCGTCGTGGGCGATCAAGGCCGAGCAGGCGTTCATCTACATCCGCGGCGAGATGCCTCATGCGCACGAGAGGGTCGCGGCGGCGCTCAACGAGGCGTATGCGGCCGGCTACATCGGCAAGAACATCTGCGGCACCGATTGGTCGATGGATGTAGTCCTGCATTGGGGTGCCGGCGCGTACATCGTCGGCGAAGAGACGGCGCTGATCGAGTCGCTCGAAGGCAACCGCGGGATGCCACGCCTCAAGCCGCCGTTCTTCCCGGCGTCGAAGGGCCTCTACATGCAGCCCACCGTCGTGAACAATGTGGAAACGCTGGCCAACCTTCCATGGATCATCAGCAACGGCGCCGCCGCATTCACCAGTTTCGGGAACGAGAAGAACACCGGCACCCGCCTCTTCGCGGTGTCCGGTCATGTGAAAAATCCGGGCGTGTTCGAAGTGGAGTTCGGGACCACCACCTTTCGTGAGCTCTTCTATGACTTCTGTGGCGGCATCCGGGAGGACCGCACGGTCAAAGCCTTCATTCCGGGCGGCGGATCGGCCCCCTGGTTCTTCGAAGAGGATCTCGATACCCAGCTCGATGCGGGGGTCGTCGGCGGCAAGGGTTCGATGCTTGGTTCGGGGGCGATCGTCGTGATGGACGACACGACCGACATGGTCAAGGCGGCGTGGCGTCTCGTAAAATTCTTCGCGAAAGAGAGTTGCGGCAAGTGTTCGCCGTGCCGTGAGGGAACGAATTGGATGGAGAAGATCTACCGCCGGATTCTCGACGGCGAAGGTCGCCCCGAAGACGTTGCGCTCCTGCTCGACGTGGCGGACAACATCAGCCCCGGACTCACGTGGCCGCCCAAGCAGACGACCATCTGTCCCCTCGGGCCCTCGGCGGCGGCTGGCGCTCTGGTGAGCTCGATCCGGCGCTTTCCGGTCGAGTACGACCATTACATCGTGCACGGCCGCCCTATCGATGGCGTGTCGACGGGGATCTACCGACCGTCGCTCGCCCCCGCCTCCTAGCGCGCCAGACTGGGAATCGTCATGACCGACACCGCCACAACCGCGCCCGAGACGCCGAAGAAGACCACCCTCACCGTCACCATCGACGGGGTGGCAATGGAAGCCAATCCGGGTGAACTGCTGATCGCCGCAGCCGAACGCACCGGGACGTATATCCCCCGTTTCTGCTGGCATCCGCGGATGAAGGAAGTCGGGATGTGCCGGATGTGCCTCGTCGAGGTCTCCGGACCCCGAGGGATGTCGCTTCAGCCGGCGTGTATGCAGCCGTGCGCCGAGGGCATGGTCGTCGACACGAAGAGCGCCATGGTCAAGAAGGCCCAGGATGGGGTCCTCGAATTCCTGCTCGTCAACCATCCACTCGACTGCCCCGTGTGTGACAAGGGTGGCGAGTGCCCGCTGCAGGATCAGACACTCACCTTCGGTCCCGGCGAATCGCGTTTCGTCGAAGAGAAGCGCCACAACGAGAAGCCGATTCCGATCAGCGACCTTGTGCTTCTCGATCGGGAGCGTTGCATCCTGTGCGATCGCTGCACCCGCTTCTCCAAGGAGGTGGCCGGCGATCCGCTTATCCACTTCATCAATCGGGGCAACACCACCGAGGTGAATACGTTCCCCGACGATCCGTTCGCGTCGTACTTCTCCGGCAACGTGGTGCAGATATGTCCGGTTGGAGCGCTCACTGCTTCGCCGTACCGCTTTGCAGCGCGTCCGTGGGATCTTGATCAGGTCGAATCCACCTGCACGTCGTGTGCCGTTGGATGTCGTGTCGTCGTGCAGTCGAGCGGTGACGAGATCACTCGCTTGCAGGGGGTCGACTCGGATCCGGTGAACTGGGGGTGGTTATGCGACAAGGGCCGCTTCGATTTCGAAGCGGTGTCGTCACCGTCGCGGTTGTCGGCTCCGCTCGTTCGGGCCGCTCGTGGCGCCGCCCCGGAGAAGGTGTCGTGGTCGGCTGCGATGACTCGCATCGCAACTGCTCTGCGCACGTATCAACCGTCGGAAATCGGGTTCATCGGCGGCGCCCGGTTGACCAATGAAGATCAGTACGCCTACGTTCGTCTCGCCAAGCAAGTTCTGCGAACGGACAACGTCGACGCGCAACTCGCCGACGGGCTCACCCCCGATGCCTGGCTCGGTTTCCCCAAGGCCACGATCAATGACCTGGCCACGGCCGGCGCGATCGTGTTGCTCGGCCCCGACATCAAAGAAGAGCTGCCGGTTCTGTTCCTCCGTCTACGTGATGCTGCCGTCACCAAGAAGGTTCCGGTCGTCGAGTTCGCTGCTGCTCCCACCGGCGTGAGCCCCTACGCCGCGGAGTCGGTGCGCTATCGCCCGGGCGAGGTCGCGCTGGCCGTCAAGGCCGTCATGGCGGCGGCCGCCGGCTCGAGTGCGGAGCGCCAGATCGGCGGCGTGGAAGCTGACTCGATTAACGCCGCGGGCGCCATTCTGGCCAAGGCGATCGTGAGTGGCAAGAAGGTCGTGGTGCTCCTCGGTCGGGCGTCGATGGCCGAACCCGACCGGGCGTTCGTTGAAGCGGCGTTGGCCGTCAGCGCGGCGTCGAGCGACGTGGTCGTACTGCCGGCGATGCGTCGGGCCAACCTTCACGGTGCCCTTGATATGGGCATGGCTCCCGGTCTGCTTCCGGGACGAGTTACCCACGGCGAGGGTGGGGCCTGGTTCGCGGCCCACTGGGGCGCCGGACCGTCGAATCCTGGGCTCGACACGGCGGCGATGCTTGAAGCGGCCGCAGCCGGAACGATCAAAGCGCTCGTACTTCTCGGTGCCGACCCGGTAGCCGACTTCGTTGACCGTGATCTCGCCGAGCGCGGCCTCATGGGCGCGGAATTAGTCGTGGCCATCGACACCCTTCCGAATGCCTCCAACACGCATGCTCATGTGATGCTCCCAGCCGCGGGGTTCGGGGAAAAGTCCGGGACCACGACCAATCTCGAAGGTCGAGTGACGGTACTGTCCTCCAAGGTGAGCGCCCCTGGGACGGCCCGTCCTGACTGGATGATCGCCACCGAATTGGCCTCCATGCTCGGAACCGACTTCGGCTACGAAACAGTCGGCGACATCACCGACGACATCGCCGCCACCGTCCCCACCCATGCCGGGGCCACCCGAGCCGAACTGCGTCGCCCGGCCAACGCCGACGGCATCGTGGTCCCGGTCCCCACGGAGGCGAGTACACCGTCGGCGGATGCCGCCGACCCGAGTGTCGAAGAAAACGCCGAACCGCGCCCGCCCAGCGTCGCCGCCCCGAAACCGTTGCGGGTGCGCGCCGTCGACGGCGTTGTACCGCAACCCGATTCCTACTCGCTTCGCCTCATCACCGGCCGAGTGCTCTATGACCAGGGTTCCATCGTTCAGGCCAGTTCGTCGCTGGCCAAGCTGGCCCGGCCGGCGTCGGTTCGGCTCCACTCCGGCGAAATCGAACGTCACGCCATGCACCCCGGCGACGTGATCCGAGTCGTCTCCCAAACCGGCGAGTTGGCTCTGACCATCGAGGTCGATGACCATCTTCCGCGGGGCGTGGCGTTCGTGCCGTGGAACCTGGCGGACCGCGGCGCCAACACCCTCATCAACGTGGGCGAACTGGCCGCTGACGGCATCACCAAGGTTCGTCTCGAAAGCGGGCGGTCCTGATGGCCCAGGTCCTTGCCGCCGAACTCGGCGACCCCCTCCTTCGGGAAGGCTCCTATCTCTGGGGCATGCCGTTGCTGATCATTGTCATCAAGGCACTGATCGCGCTGGTGATCTGTCTTCTCTCCGTGGTGTTGATGGTGTGGGCCGAGCGCAAGGTCATTTCCGACATGCAGGACCGGATCGGTCCGAACCGCG
>JANLQX010000422.1:0-2769 GCA_031368095.1 Actinomycetes bacterium
CTTTGATGGGACGCGCGGGGCGGCGGACTCGCTGGGCGTGGTTACCTTCCCCGCCGCCGGAGACTACGACGCCGACCTTCTCTACTATCAGGGCACCAGTAGCGCCGGTGTCGAGATGTTCGCGGCGCCGGGCAACTTCACGGCCTACTCGGGCACGACCGCGTGGCGCCTGGTGGGTGATACCGTCAACGGGGGGCTGGTCGTCAACAGCTTTCCGTTTACCGGGCCGACGAACAGCGTCGCCAGCAAGGTCAAGACCAACATTCGCACCGCGATGCAGGCGGCGATTGCCCAGGTGCAGTTGGCGGCCGGCAACACTACCGCCGATACATCACTGTACGCGCGCCTGTCGTTCGATGCGCCGGATCTCGCGTCGCTCACGAGTCTGACGCTTAAAATGGCGTATGATGACGCATACGTTATCTACCTCAACGGGGTGCAGGTCGCGGCCCGAAATACGCCGGCTTCGGTGTCTTGGAACTCGCAGGCGCTGGCCGCCCGCACCAGCGAGGTGCAGTCCTCAACCTTCGAGACGATCGACATCAGCTCTTACCTGAGCGCCGCCACGCCAGGGCACTTGCTCACGTCGGGAAACGTGCTGGCCGTGCAGCTTCTCAATGTCGGCCCGACCGACGGAGACATGCTGCTGATGCCCGAGATCTCGCAGATCTCATCGACTACGCTGGGCAAGCACTTTTTCAGCACGGCGACGCCCGCCTCGGGCAATTCGCTGCAGTTCTTCCAGAAAGCCGCCGATCCGGTATTCAGCAGCCAGCACGGGATGTACACGCAGTCGTTCCCGCTGACGCTTTCGACAGCGTCTCAGTCAGTCACGAAAGTCACCCGGTCGGGTTCTACCGCGACCGCGACCGCCGCGAGCCACGGGTTCGCGATTGGTGACACCGTACGCGTCTCGGGGGCCTCGCCGACAGCGTACAACGGGGATTTTGTCATCACGGCGGTGGCTCAGGATACGTTCAGCTATGCTGTGTCGGGGTCGCCAGCGTCGCCCGCAAGCGGGAAGATTTCCGTCCGCCGACTCGACAAAATCTACTACACCACCGACAACTCCGATCCGTGGACAAACCCGATCGTGCGGACGGCAAGCGGGGTGACCCGAACTTCGCAGACGGCGACCTTCACCGGCAACAACCACGGGTTCATCAACGGCGACAAGGTCTTCATCTCCGGGGCCGTCCAGCCTGAATACAATGGGCTGTTTGTCGTCAGCGGGGTGACGACCAACACATTTTCTTACACGGTCTCCGGCTCGCCGGCGACGACCGCAACAGGGACCATCGTCGCCCTGAAGGTCACCCGTCAGGTCACCCCACTTGCGGCGGTTGGCACCACAGTCACCGCGACCTCCACCGCGCATGGGCTCATCGCGGGGGACCTGGTTCGCATCGTTGGAGCGACCCCGGTCGAGTACAACGGCGACTTCGTGGTCACCAGCGCATCGGCCAATACGTTTACCTATGCGCTGTCGGCGGCGCCATCCGTGTCGAGCGCATCAGGCGGGATCGCGGCGTTCAAACTCGGCAACCAGTATACCGGGCCCATCACCATCCCCACGACAACGATCGTTCGCGCGGTCATCTACACGGGGAACGGTGCATACCAACCCAGCAACGTCGTCACGCAGAGTTATGTTTTCCCCGCCGATGTGATCACCCAGCCCGCGCTCCCGGCGGGTTTTCCGGCGAACTGGGATACCTATCCATCCGACTACCAGATGGACCCGCGCATCACCACCGACCCGGCCTACCGCAACACGCTGGTGGATGCGCTCAAGTCTATCCCGACGGTCTCGCTGGTCAGCGACAAGACGAACCTCTTTGACCCGACCAATGGCATCTACGCGAATACTGCCATCAGTCTCAACTCAAACTACAACGGCAACCCTTTGACTGTGCCGGGGTCGCTTGAGATGTTCGATGCCGATGGGGGCAACGCTTTTCAGGTGAACGCGGGTGTACAGATCTACGGCGGGGTCGGGCGGTCGCCGCAATATAAAAAGCATTCGATGCGCGTGGTGTTTGATTCGTCTTATGGACCGTCGCAGTTGAGCTACCCGCTTTTTGGAAAGAACGGGGCGCAATCGTTCAGCTCGATCATTCTACGGTCGCAGTTCAACGATGCCTGGAGTTGGGGACCGTCCACTGTCCAGCTCATTCGCGACGCGTTTGCCTCCGAGACACAACTGGCCATGGGTGATGCATCGCATCACAGCCGGTTCGCCAACCTGTATATGGACGGGCTGTACTGGGGCGTCTACCAGGTCACCGAGCGCCCCGACGCCGATTTCTCCTCCAGCTACATGGGCGGAGCCTCGTCCGATTGGGAGAATAACAACGCGGGGTTCTCCAGCGGCGTGACGACTGAGCTGCCGATCTGGAATGACTTGATGTCCAAGACGACGGTCGGGCTCACGTCCACCACGTTTCAAGCCGGTGCGCCCGGGTTCAACGTGACAACCTACGTCGCCGGGCCATCGGCCACCGCCGGATTTGCCTCCAAGACGTACGTTGCCAATGTCACGGTCACCACGCTCGCTCTGGCCGAATCCGTTCTCGCGACTCCGAGCAAAGTCACCTCGACTGCCACCAATTCCACGACGACGCTCAACTTCCTGAACACCGGAGCCGATGGCCACTTCACCACCGGAAACAACAACTTTCCCGGCATGACGACCACCGAAGTGGATAACTTCGTCGTCGAATCCACCGGCTTTATCAACATCCCCACCACGGGCAATTGGACCTTCGG
>JANLQX010000439.1:0-26501 GCA_031368095.1 Actinomycetes bacterium
CAAGAACAAGGGCAACGCCGACGAGGTCGAACATCTCCGGTCGCTGTCCGAGGAACAGTGCACCCATGACGAGGGCGACCACGGGAAGCAGAGCGAGCATCACCGAGAATCGTCGCATCGACATTTTCCGAAGCACGTACTGGTCGATGCCGTAGCCGATGGCATTGGAGAACACCCCGACGAGCAGGCACAGCGCAAGGACCCCCGGGGCCCGGAAAACGGTCGATGCGTGGCCGATACCGAACGGCGCAATGGCCACGGCCCCGAAGGCGAGACCGACCCCGAGGCCGTCGAGTCCGCGGTCGAGTTTGGCGACCTTGCTGGCGATCACGATGTAGACCGCCCAGAGGGCGGACGCGATGAGGATGAACGCAATTCCGACGCGGTCACCGTCGAGTTCCAACCCCGAGAGCAGTGCCACCCCGCTCACGGCGAGGAGGAGCGCTCCGCCGTTTCGTCGCGATCTGGTCTGCGCGGCGGCCACGGCGATCGGACCGAGAAACTCGATGGTGACGCCCTTCCCGAGCGGCAGTCGAGCGATAGCGAGGAAGAAGAACAGGTTCATCAGCGCCGTCGCCACGCCCAGGAGCGCGGCGGCTCGGATCTCAGGGGCCGTCCACGGTCTGGTGGAACGTTGGTGGAACACTCGCGCTCCGATGACGAGCGCGAGCGTTGCTCCGATGACCCGGAACCATGCCACCGTGGCCGGGTCGACCCGATCGAAAAGACGAACGGCGATCGTTGCCCCGGTGTATTGCGCAACGGCGCTGATCAGGAACAGCGACTCCGGTGGAAATGTTCGTCCACGGGTGGCAACCACGGGCGCAGGGGCAGACGTGTTCACCGCTGTACGACACTACGAGGCCGCCAGTAACGTCGTGCCCCGTGAGCAAGTACGAGCGTCCCTTCGGCCGACACTTCGAGGATTTCGAGGTCGGCGACATTTACCAGCATTGGCCCGGCAAGACCATCACCGAAGCCGATGATCACCTGTTCTGCATGATCACCATGAACCACCATCCGCTGCATACCAATGAATGGTTTGCCGAGAATGAATCCGTTCAGGGTCGCTGCGTGGTCGTCGGCAATCTCGTCTACTCGTTGGTGCTGGGCATGAGTGTGCCCGACGTGAGCGGCGCGGCGATTGCCAATCTCGAGGTCGAGTCGCTCAAGCACGCCAAGCCCACCTTTCACGGCGACACGATCTATGCCGAAACGCGAGTGCTCGACAAGACGCTGACGTCGAAGGGCGATCGCGGAATCGTCGCGGTCGAATCGAAGGGCATCAATCAGCGGGGCGAGGTGGTGTGCGAGTTTCGACGAAAGATCATGGTCTGGACCAACGCCGCATCCCCACTTCGTAAGCGCCCCTATGAATCGGACACGATCTGGGGGTGACCGTCTCGGCTTTTCAGACCGGACTCTTGGCGTGGGCCGACGAGGTCCGACGCGACCTGCCCTGGCGTCGTACTCGCGATCCGTGGGCCGTGGCGGTGAGTGAGGTCATGTTGCAACAGACGCAGGTAGCTCGGGTGATCCCGAAGTGGGAAGCGTTCATGGCCCGGTTCCCCACGGTCGTGGCGTGTTCCGAGGCGCCGCAGGCCGACGTGGTCCGTCTTTGGGAAGGACTCGGCTTCCACCGTCGGGCGGTGAATCTGCATCGTGCGGCGATTGCGGTGGTGGAACGTTTCGACGGTGAGTTCCCGGCCACGATTGGTGAACTCAGTACGCTCCCCGGGTTTGGCCCGTATACGTCGAGAGCCGTGGTGGCGTTTGCCTTTGAGGGGCATGCGGGCGTGCTTGACACCAACGTTGGGCGGATCGTCGCCCGGGCCGTTGCCGGTCGGCGATGCTCGATAAGGGAGGCGCAATCTATCGCCGACGGCCTCGTTCCTCGTGGCCAGTCGTGGGCGTGGAACCAGGGCATGCTCGATCTGGGGGCGATGGTGTGTACCAAACGTGCGCCAAGTTGCGACACGTGTCCGGTCCATCGTATGTGTGCATGGTTTCAGACGGGGCAACTCGAACCTGATCCCGCGGTCGGATCGGCGGCGGTGAGCGTCAGCCAGTCACGCTTTGTCGGATCTGACCGTGAGGGGCGAGGTCGTCTGCTGGCGGCCTTACGCGTCGGACCGGTGAACGGCACGGCGATCGCCGAGGTGATGCGCTGGCCTGACGACACCGCACGAGCCAATCTGGTGGCGGCAACATTGGTGGCCGACGGGCTTGCGGCCTACGTGGATGACCGGTTTTTGCTGGCGTGAGCCCCCGGCTCAGCCGGGGACCGCGGTGGATGGCACCGTGACCCCAACGGACACCACAGCCGGTCCGGCGGGGGTGGTCGTGGTCGATGCGATTGTCGTGATCGTTGCTGCCGTCACCGACGATGTGGGGGCGGTCAAAACCGACGTTGGTGTTGTCAGGGCGGGGCTCGGTTGGCTCCAGCCGCTGGTCCGACGGGCCGACTCGGGAACCACGCTGAAGGCGTCGGAAATGATCTCGACTGGCGTGCCGAGCGGAAGCAGCTTGGCCAGGCGCAGAATGGTCGGGTTGTCGATTCGCACGCACCCGTGGCTCACGTCGGTTCCGATCTTGCCGGGCGCGTTCGTGCCGTGAATGGCGACCCGCCCGAAGCCGCCGCTGTAGGTGCGTAGTTCCTCCGACAGTCCGGAGAGCCCGAGGGCGATGGGCCCAAGGCCGCCGTTGGGATTGGCCTGCGGAACGATCTCCTTCACGTAGAAGAGTCCGGTCGGTGTCGGTGTGTTGTTGGTGCCGAGGGCAACCTTGGTCGAAAGGACGACCCCGTCCTGACCTTCGACGGTCAGCGTGTTGACACTCTCGTTGATGATGACCCGGTAGGGCATGCGATCGAGGGTGACGTCGGAAGCCCGGACCCATCCGATCGATCCGTTGGGCCGGAGGGGAAGCAGGACTCGAATGAAGTCATCGCTCCGTCCGAGGGCAAGAAAGGCAATCGCTCCAAAGGCCGACGTGCCCTTGTTCATGGTGATTGCCGGCGACAGGGCGTTGGCCGATTGATGTACGCGAACGGCCGAGTTGATCGACTGGGCGCGAACGGCATCGAGTGCCTTCGGCCATTCCGCCTCGTCTAACGAGTCCCAACCAACGAGGTCGTTGTTGGGGTTTCGCGTTGGCGGCAGCGTCGTCACCGTCTTTTTGACGGGTACAGCTGCGTTGGGTGCCTTCTTGACGGTCGCCTTTGCTGCGTCGGCCGCCGATGTGAACGATGCAACGCAAACCGCAGTGACGAGTCCAGCGACAAAGGTCGTTACGGGGCGCCTGGACATCACGGCGGTCCAGAGTAGTTCCGGCGCCGTCCGAGACGGTGCCGGCCAATACACTCTTCGGTCCCTATGTCGACCACCCGAGGCCGCAACGACGACGAGTTGCTCGGCGAACAGGCTCACCTGGCGTTCGCTGAAGCCTGTCTTTCGACCATGCGGGCCCGGGCCGAAGCAACTCTGGCGCAGGCCGAGCGAGACGCCCACCTCGACACCGCGTTTGACCATGCGGCCATCAGCGCCGTGCTGCGGCAACGGCTGGTGTCGCTGCAGCACGGCCGCGGTGCGTTGGCGTTCGGACGGATCGATACCGACGATGGGGAGGTGTTCCGCGTTGGTCGCCGACACGTGGAAGACGACGATCGCAACGCCGTGATCGTCGATTGGCGAGCAACCGTAAGCGCGCCGTTCTACCGGGCTACGTGGGTCGATTCGCTCGGACTTGCTCGCCGCCGTCGATTCGCTATTGACGGCAATTCGATCGCCGGATTCTTCGACGAGAACTTCGATGATCCCGACGCCGCGGCCGAAGGAGGCGGTGTTCCCGACCCGCTTCTTGCTGAACTCGACCGGGCGCGGAGTGGGGCGATGCGCGACATCGTGGCCACCATTCAGGCTGAGCAGGACGAAATCATTCGGGCCCCGCTCGATGACCTCATCGTGGTGCAGGGTGGGCCGGGCACCGGCAAGACGGCCGTGGGTCTGCACCGGGCCGCGTTCCTGCTCTACGAACATCGCGAGTTGTTCCGGAGAACGCCCCTCCTCGTCATCGGCCCGAACCCGTTGTTCCTGGCCTACATCGCCGAGGTGCTGCCGTCGCTCGGTGAAACGAGCGTCACGCAGACAACGATGGAACTGCTGCTGCGCAAACACCGTCTTGGTCACATTGACGCGACTGCCGTGGCTCGGATCAAGGGTGACGGTCGGATGGCGGTCGTGATCGACAACGTCGTCCGATGTCGCATCGGAGCCGTCGTTGAGCCGCTGGAGGTCACGACACCATTCGGCGTGGCTCGCCTTGCTGAGGAAGAGGTGTGTGCACAGATCGACGATGTCCTCGGCCGGCGCCTACCGACGAACACCGCCCGAGACGTTCTCCGGGAGCAACTCGTGGCGTCGGCGTGGAAGTCGTTCAGCGCGCGTACCAATGCCGACCCGGCCCATCACGTGGGCTTCGTCGACGGGCTTCGTTCGTCGAAGGGATTCAAGTCGGCCCTTGACCGGATGTGGCCGAGTCTTTCGGCCGCAGGTGTGATCCGGTCACTTCTGACGAACAGATCAATGCTGGCTGGTGCCGCCGTTGGCATCCTCACCGCGCATGAACAGGCGCTGATCCATCGGTCGGTGCCCGCAGCAATTTCGGCGCAGCGTTGGAGTCGAGCGGAACTCGCACTCCTCGACGAAGCCGAGGAAATCATCTCCGGCGTGCCGCGAACCTTTGCCCATGTGGTCGTCGATGAAGCTCAGGACCTCTCGGCCATGGAACTCCGCGTGGCCGCCCGCCGTTCGCCGGCGAGATCACTCACCATCCTCGGCGACCTAGCCCAGTCCACCAGCGCTGGTGGGCAGCATGACTGGAACGCCGCGCTGGACGCCCTTCGCCACGCGTCTGGACGGGGGCCCGCCGGTCGCGTCGCCGAGCTCACGCTCGGGTACCGCGTGCCTGCCCGGGTCCTCGACGTCGCCAATCGATTGCTGTCGATTGCTGCGCCCGGTATCCGTCCGGCCCGATCGGTTCGCGAGTCGGGCGACACGCCAACGTTCGTCCTAGTGGGGTCCATGGAGGCCGCCATCGCCACCGCAGTCTCACTGGCAGTACTAGCAACCCGATCGTCATGCGCGCTGCTCGCCAACGACACGTTGCTCGACGACCTTGCCACTGCCCTCGGCGCGGCAGGTGCAGAGTTCGTTGACGGGCGCCGTGCCGGGGCCACGCTCCTCGGGGGAATCACGCTGCTCGACGCAGTCGCCGCCAAGGGTCTCGAATTCGACGACGTGATCGTCGTTGAGCCGAACGTCATTCTCCGGGGTAACGACGAAGCAGGCCGAGGAGCTCGGGTCCTTTACGTGGCCATGACCCGCGCCGTGCAATCGCTCACCGTCGTCTCGTCGGAGCCGACCCCGATGCTGAACCTGTCGGAAGCCGAATGCGCAAGAGTCGACCTACCCTGAAATGTCCGAATACGAAGCCGACCACGAACCCCACTACGAAGGAGCCTCCGATGATGCGAGCGACATGGAACGGCGTCACGATCGCCGAGAGCGACGACACCGTGATCGTTGAGGGCAACCACTACTTCCCGGCGGACTCGGTGAACCCCACGCTGCTGGCCCCGAGTGATCATCGGACGTCCTGCCCATGGAAGGGAACGGCGAGCTATCACGGGGTCGTCGTCGACGGTCAGACGAACGCCAACGCGGCATGGTTCTATCCGGCCCCGAAAGACGCCGCCAAGGAGATCACGGGGCGGCTGGCGTTCTGGAAGGGCATCACGGTCGCCGAGGTCTGATGGCTCTGCGTCTAGCCGTGGTGGGGCCTACGGCGTCGGGAAAGACGGCGCTGGCCCTTCGTCTCGCGGCCGAGTCCAGTGAGGGTGATGGTGCGGCCGCCGAGGTCCTGTGCGTCGACTCGATGACGGTCTACCGGGGCATGGATATCGGCACGGCGAAAGCGTTGGCCGAAGAACAACGAAGGTTTGTCCATCATGGGCTCGACCTCGTTGACCCCACTACGGAGTTCTCGGTCGCCGAGTTCCAGCAGTATGCCCGTGCCGTGTTGTCGTCGGCCGATGAGCGAGGCGCGCCGACGGTGATGGTCGGAGGCACCGGTCTGTATGTCGATGCCGTCGTGAACAACTTCACCATGCCGGGGCAGTATCCGGAGGTGAGGGCCCGGCTGCAGGGCGACCTCGACGACCGCGGAGTAGCCGATCTCTACGCTCGCTTAGTGCTGCTCGATCCGACGGCGGCGTCGAAGATGGAACCGAGCAACGATCGTCGCGTTTTGCGCGCCCTGGAAGTGTGCATCGGTAGTGGACGGCCGTTCTCCTCGTTCGGCCCCGGGCTGCAGGCCAGTCGGGACGCGGCTGACGAGATTCGGCTCGTCGGCGTTTCGTGGCCGCGCGACGAACTGCGGCGACGAATCGAGCAACGGTTTGCTGTCCAGCTCGAGGCCGGCTTTGTCGCGGAAGCGGCCGCTCTGCTCGAACGCTTTGGTGATCGGCTGTCGCGCACGGCGAGTCAGGCCCTTGGCTATCGCGAACTGTGGGCCTACCTCCGGGGCGACTCGTCGCTTGACGAAGCCATCGAATTGGCTCTTACCAGGACCCGCCAGTTCGCCGTCCGTCAAGAACGGTGGTTCCGACGCGATCAACGCATCCTGTGGCTTCGCCCCGACGATGCCGCCACCGTGCGTTTCGACACATTGACGTAGCCGTTTGTTTGCTGTTCACGTGCACTGGTTACGGTTCTTGGCGTGCGCATCCTGGTGACCAACGACGACGGTATCGACTCGATCGGGCTTCACGTGCTCGCTCGGGCAATGGAAGTGTTCGGCGACGTGGTCGTCGTCGCCCCTGACAGCGAATACTCGGGAGCGTCAGCGGCCCTCGGCGCCCTCCATCTGATGAGGCCGGAAGTTCATCGCGGATCGATCGAGGACTTCGGTGGTGAGGTCCATGTCGTCAACGGACCACCGGCGCTGTGCACGATGTTCGGTCGCATGGGACTGTTCGGAGGTCGACCGGATCTGGTGGTGTCCGGTATCAATCCGGGCGCCAATGTGGGCCGTGCGGTGTACCACTCGGGCACGGTCGGGGCGGCGATCACGGCACGAACGGGCGGGATCACCGGCGTGGCCATCAGCCAGTCGGTGCCCGACGAAGTCGATGGTCAGGGTGACGAGTCAGCGCTTGGATCCCAGCTCTGGTCGAGCGCTGCGGCGGTTGCGGTCGACGTGGTCCGCCACGTGATCGAGGTTCCGCCGGCCACTCCGAGCGTGCTGAACGTGAACGTCCCCAACCTCGCCGTCGACCACATCAAAGGTTGGCGTTGGACCGATGTCGGAATGGTGCCGCCCCGTACCATCACGACAGCGGTGCTGGAACCTCGTCCGGGTCACGATGGAGCGTTCCGGGTGGCCCTGTCCTGGGGCGAACCCGTGGACCTGCCGGAGACCGATGACGGTGGCGCCGTCGTGCGCGGGTACGTGGCGCTCACATGGCTCAGCCGGTACGAACGCGAAACAGAGTTGGAGTGGGACCTCAGCTGACGCGTTAGCGGTGTGGGAGTTAGCGGTGTGGGGCGATGAGGTACTTCTCGCCAGTTTGCATGCGCGCATATGATTGAGCGATCTCAACGGTCAGAGCATCGGCCAGGGAGATTTCGGCGCTGTAGTGGCTCGCGAACGTGGTTGTGATTTCGTTGGCGACGCGTTCGCGTAGAGCCATCGCGTCGGCGCCGATCTTTTGGAGGAACGGCGTAAGGAGCCAGCCACCAACCGCCCAGGAGAAACCGAAGGAACGAGTGAGTTCCGTCGGACTGCGGTCCAGCCCGCCGTAGATATAGAGCTGCTTGAAGGTGGTGGAGCCGTAACGGCTGTATTCCTTGGCGGTGGCGTTGGCGGCAGCCTCCATGGCCGTAAGAATCTGCCCGCCGACCCGGCCGCCACCGATGGCGTCGAAGGCAATGGTGGCTCCCGTGGCGGTCACGGCGGCGATGAGGTCCGTCATGAACGTGGGTGCGCTGGAGTCCACGACGTACTTCGCTCCAATCGAATGGAGAAGGGCAACCTGCTCCGGTTTGCGAACAACGTTCACGAGACCGATGCCGTCGTCAATGCAAATCTTGTTGAGCATTTGGCCGAGGTTGGAGGCGGCGGCCGTATGCACGAGCGCGCTGTGGCCTTCGCGGCGCATGGTCTCCGTCATGCCGAGTGCGGTCAGGGGATTGACGAAGCACGACGCGGCCTCTGACGGAGTGACTCCATCAGGCATCGGCAGGCACACGGCCAAGGGAAGGGTCCGGAACTGGGAGTAGCTGGCGCCACCGGCAAATCCAACAGTGCGCCCGAGCAGGGCCTGCGCTGCGTCGGAGGACCCGGCGGCGATGACGACACCGGCGCCCTCGTTGCCGACCGCCATCGACTGATCGAGACGGGCGGTAAGCGCGCGGATCGCGTCCGGCCCGAGCGTCGCTTGCAGCAACGGCCCGGGTGCGGCCGTGAGGGTGGTGGCATCGGCGCCGGCGAGCAGGAGCCCGAGGTCAGACGGGTTGATCGGCGCCGCCTCGACGCGAACGACGACCTCGTGATCGCCAGGGGCCGGCGTCTCGACCTCCGCCAACGAAAGTTCAAGGCGTCCGTCGGTGGTGACCAGGGACCGGATCTGGAGGCCGTTGGCGAGGGTGGTCGGTGATGTGCTCATGAGCGCTCCAGGTGATCGGCCGGTGGCCCGGCGAGGGTCAAGCGTCGCACCCTACGGCGAATGCATAACTTGAGCGATCAGTTACTGTTTTTCGGTGGTAAAAAGCATGAAAAATCTTGTCCGGATCTTGTTTCCGGGACTGATCTGTTTCGCCGGGCTGACGGCGTGCAGTAGTGACAAAACCGCTGACACGAGCGTTGCCGTGGCGTCGAATGCGGCGAGTGAGGCGCCGACCGACAGCGCCACGAGTGGCTGTGATCTCGGCACGCCGGTGAGTGGTCGACCACTCGTGGTGGCCACGACCGTGGCGCCCATTACCAGCATCATTGCCAACATCGCCGCTGGTACCCCGACCACGGTCACCGGCCTGGTCCCTGAAGGAACCAACTCCCACACCTTCGAGCCGGCACCGTCGGCCGCCAAGGTCGTCTCGGTGGCCGACGTCGTATTCATCAACGGGCTGAAGCTGGAGGAGCCCACCAAAGATCTTGCCGCCGCAAACGCCAAGGCCGGTTCGCAGATCTGTGAACTCGGCACGGCGATTCTTCCGGAGTCGGAATGGATCTACGACTTCTCGTTCCCCAAGGAGGGTGGAAAGCCGAACCCGCATCTCTGGACGAACCCTCCGATGGCGAAGGACTATGCGCGCATAGCAAAAGAGGTTCTTGTTCGCCGCGACCCGGCCAATGCGGCCAAGTACGAGACGAACTACACCGCCTTTGCTGCCAAGGTGCAGGCCCTCGACGACGCAATGGTCAAGGCCACCGCCTCCCTGGCCCCGGAGAGTCGTCAGTTGCTCACGTATCACGACGCCTACGCCTACTTCGCCGTCCACTACGGCTGGAAGGTGGTTGGTGCCATTCAACCCTCATCGTTCAATGAGCCGACCGCCAAGGAAGTTGCTGGTTTGATCAAGCAGATCAAGGAGCAAAAGGTCCCCGCCATCTTCGGATCGGAAGTGTTTCCCTCTCCGGTACTCGCGCAAATCGGGAAGGAGTCGGGAGCCCGGTATGTCGATGTCCTCCGCGACGACGATCTCATCGGCGCCCCTGGCGATGGCGAGCATTCCTTCCTCGGCCTGATGCGCTTCGACTACGCCACGATGATCGAGGCTCTCGGTGGCGACCCCAGCGGCCTCCAGGCCCTCGACACGTCAGACGTCGGAAAAGACACGGCGGTGTATCCCCAGTGATCCTCGTGGAGGCGGGAACGCCGATGCTGGAAATGAGTCACCTGAGCTGCTCCTACGGCGGGCCGGTCGTCGTCGACCACGTGGACCTGCGGGTCCAAAGCGGTGAACTCGTCGGGTTCGTCGGACCATCCGGCTCGGGAAAGACCACGCTGCTTCGTGCCATCCTCGGCACCGTCGTTCCGATTCACGGCTCGATCACGAAGCCCGCTGGAATTTCCGTTGCCTATGTTCCCCAAGTGGAAACGGTCGATTGGAACTTCCCGGTGACGGTGTCGGAAGTGATCGTCATGACGATTCGCCGAAGGTCGTGGTGGCCCATTACTTCCAAAGCGGAAAAGGCGGAAGTAAACATGCTGCTCGAGCGGCTCGGTCTTGGCGGCCTTGGGGAGCGCCATATCCGTGAGCTCAGTGGCGGGCAGCAGCAGCGCGTGTTCCTGGCCCGGGCCCTGGCTCGTCAACCTGACCTCCTGGTCCTCGACGAACCGACATCGGGAGTCGACGTGCGGACCCGCCACGAGATTTTGCACCTGCTTACCGATCTCAACGCCGATGGTCTCACCATTGTGCTCACCACCCACGATCTCAACGGGCTGGCCGCGCACCTGCCTCGCATTGTGTGCTTCAACAAGACCGTCATCGCCGATGGTGCGCCAATCGACGTGCTTCGCCCGGCGGTACTGGAAAAGACCTACGGTGCGCCGCTCGAGGTCTTGATCCACGGCGGCATGCCAGTCGTACTGGACCATGCCCCGTTCCTTCGGGTCGTGTCGGAACCGGCATGAGCATGGTCGCTCTGGTCGGCGTCGTTGACCTTCTCGAGCCTCTGTCGTTCGGCTTCTTCCGCCGTGGTCTCACCGTGGCCGTGTTGGCCGGCGCGTTGTGCGGGCTGATCGGCGTCTACGTGGTGCTTCGGTCGCTCAGCTACATCGGCCACGGACTTTCGCACGCCGTCTTTGGCGGAGCGGCGGCGGCGGCCGTCATGAACGTCAACTACTTCCTCGGTGCTGGCACTTGGGGGGTTGCGTCCGGCCTGCTGATCGGTCGGGTCACCCGACGCAAATTGCTGTCGGCCGACGCAGCCATCGGCATCGTCACCACCGCGTCGTTCGCCGCCGGAATTGTGCTGTTCAACAAGTTCGGTCAGGCTCGACGAAGTATCGACGCGGTGCTCTTCGGCGACATCCTTGGGGTCGTTGCCACCGATGTGTACGCCGTGGTCGGGGTCGCACTTCTTGTTCTCGCAGTGGTGATCGGCGCCTATCGCCCGCTTCTCTATGCCACGTTCGACTCCGAGGTAGCTCGAGTTACGGGCGGCCATCCCGATCTCCTCGACGCCGTCTTGATGGTCATGCTTTCGCTCACCGTGCTCGTCACCATGCGGGTGATTGGGGTGCTACTCATCTCGGCATTGCTGGTTCTCCCGGCGTCGATCGCCCGCATGCTCACCGATTCGTTCTCAAGAATGCTGACCCTGTCGCCGGTGATCGGCGCCATCACGTCGTTCGTGGGAATGAACCTCAGCTACCACGTGAACACGTCGCCCGGGGCCACCGTCATCCTCATTAACGCGGCAGTGTTCCTGGTGGTGTTTCTCGCCACCGGGCGAGCCGGTCGTCGCCGTGTGGCGCATGTGCATGTTTGATACGTACGCTTAGGGCTGCGCCTCTTTCACAGGAGGAGCCATTCGGGGCCCGCTGCGGTATCGCGAACCTCCACGCCTGATTCGGAAAGACGATCACGAATCAAGTCCGACAGGTCGTAGCGCTTGTCCTTGCGTACCTCGCCGCGTAACGCCAACAGCGTCTCGATGAAGGGTGCCACTCGAGTGCGCGGATCGGCCAGGCCCTGCGTTGCTGCTTCGCCGAGTCGACCGATCATGGAACGGAGCATGGCGCGCGCTTCGTCTGCTTCGCGTGACTGCAGGGTGTCCGCCGACCAGGCATGAATGGTGGCCTCAAGCTCAAGGGTGGCGCGGACCGCGGCGTCGGAGTCGCCGGCCAGTAGCGCCGCCGAGAAACGTTCACCAAGCGCGGTGGTCGTGGCGCCGAGCGAGTCGGCGTCGCTGGTTTTGGGGTCGGCGACGGGCTCGGTTGCTACTGCGGTGGCAGCCGTGACCGCAGTGGCTTGGGTCGGCCGGCCCGGGTAGCGGAGCACGTCGATGGGAAGCGTCGTTCCGGCGCCATGGGTTGTGGTGACGCCCTGCACCCGGACGCTGAGGACGCCGCGACCGACCACCGTGGCCGTGTCAGCGTCGAGGTCGAGAATCACCGCGGTGTGTTCGTCGATGCCGATCACGTGATGATCCGGCGGCAGTTCTGCCTCCAACATTCGTAGACGCCGCTCGCCGAGATAGCAGAAGCGGGTGTCGTGATGACCGCCTTCGGCGTTGTCGTAGTGCGGGATAAGTGCGGCGTGGATGCCGATCTCACCGAGCACATCGAGCCCGTCGAGCCATCGTGGCTCCTCGCCCGCTTTGTAGATCTCATAGACCGGGACCGTGACGCGTCCCAGCGTGAGCGCGGCGGCCGACGCAAAGGTCACGGCACCGCCGGTGCGGAGTTTGTCGACGAGCACCGACGACAGCGGTGAACCCGTCCATTGACGGAGCGCGTACGTCGGCGAGCCGGGACCGGCAAAGACATATGTGGACGTACGAAGCAGATTGAAGCCGCGTTCCATGGCGACAGGATCGGCTCCTTGAATGCGGGTCAGGCCGGCCACGGCGAGGTCGGTCACGATGGACTCGGCGAAGTACTGAACCGCCTTCTGCGCTAGCTCGGGTGCGTTCTCCTGGAATCCGTAGGGGGTGTCGAGCAACGCTGCGCAAGCGGCAGACCCGAGACGTCCGATGACGTCTCGATGGACCTTCACCATGGTGGGGGCGGTTTCACCGGACCCCATGAGCGTCAAAATTCGGGGAAGGGGGGCGGTCATGACGAGGTCCTTGCGGTGTGTGGTGATCGGTGGTGCGCGGCGATGAGCGACTCCGCGGTTCGTTCCGGGTGCTGAGCGTGAAGGTCGTGGTCGGCTCCGACGAACCACTCGACGCTCACCGCGGTCGGCGACGCGTCAATACACACGGCGGCGCCGGCGGCCTTGTCTCTCGTCCAGTCGGCTCCCGAATCGGCCATGAGGAGGGTGGCCGGAACGTGGAGGCGGGCGAAACAGGCCACGGGGTCGTGTTCCCACAGCGCTCGAAGCACGGCGAGGTGGCGATCCCGGGTGAGCCACGGCGCCAGGGTGGCGTCGGACCGAACCTCGAAGTTCGCCATCGAACCTTCGATGCCGCTGGTCGGCCAATCGGGATGAGCCGAAGTCATCCACGATCGCATGCGCGATTCCGGCGTGCCGACCAGGTTGGGCGGCGCGAGCTTTTCGGCACATTCGTCCCACTCCGGAAAACGATCGGCGAGGCGAATCACGCCGCCGTCGACGGCGACGACGGCACGGACCGCGTCGGGCGCGTTCGCCGCGAGATCGACGGCCACGTTTCCGCCCCACGACTGGCCCACGAGGACCGGCCGGTTTTCTCCTGTCAGTCCCTCGTCGACGAGCAGGTCGAGGAGATCTTTGGTTACGACATCGAACCCGTAGCCGTCGTCGACCTCGGGCTTGGGGGACTGACCGTGGCCGCGGAGATCGACGCTGATCGAGCCGTACCCGCGTTCTAGCAAGGCGGCGGCGGCACCGTCCCACATGCGGGCGTTCGATGCGAGGCCATGCACGAGAACGAACTCGGGGCTCCCGCCCGGCCCATTGCGACGTGTGCGAGCCAGAGAAACCACAGCGGCCAGGCTAGGCCGACCCCATCACAACGAAAGTCCCACCGGACCGGACCGATTTTGCGGCGGTTTACCTCGGTGCGACGCTTCGGGGTAACGCAGTCACGTCTATGGGGGCAACCTCTCTCGCGTTCGGTTACTCGGCCAGGCGGGCTTCCAGGCCGGTGGTGGTGCGGAGGGGTTGGTCCTGGATCTTGAAGGTGAGGAACCAGCCGACGACAACGACCAGCGCGCTTATCATTACGGCTCGGCCGGAGGCGGAGGCGATGGCGTTGGTGATTGCCGTACGGGTTCCGGTAGGGAGCGACTTGATCTGACTCGGCTTGCGAATGAGGCCGAAGAGACTGCCGCCACCCTTGCCGGATTCAAGGCGCGACTTGACATGGTGGTTGAAGTACACGGAGAGACACGCAATAGCGATGGCCGCACCGGCGCTGCGCATGAAGTTTTGCACCGCGCTCGACACCCCGAGGTCGTGCGGGTCGGCGGAGTTCTGAGCCACGATCGACATCGTCGGCATCGCCAGACCGGTTCCGAGACCGGTCACCAGGAGAATGAAAGCGATGATCGCATAGGGAGTGGTTGCCGTCAGCGCGACGGCGGAGAGTCCACCAACCGCCGAGAGCGCAAAGCCGACTCGAGGCAGGAACCGGTAACGACCGAGCCTGGAGATGAGCCGACCGCTGAACGTCGATCCGGCGACCATGCCGAGCATCATCGGGACGCCGGCCAAGCCAGCCCGGGTGGGGGACATGAATCGAACGGATTGGAAGTAGAGGCCGAGGAACAACCCCGTGGAGTACATCGCCGGTCCGATCAGGAAACCGAGCGTGTACGACGTTCGGAGGTGCGGATTGCGGAAGAGTCGAAGGGGAAGAATCGGCTCTGGAGCTCGCCGCTCTTGGCGCAGGAACAGGACAAAACTACTCGCCGAGAGGCTGAAGCCGCCGACAATGGCCGCGCTGGTCCAGCCGCGTTCGCCACCCTGTTCGAGGGCCAGCATGAACGAGGCAACGCACGTTGTTAGCAATACAGCGCCGAGCACGTCGACCACGGGTCGTCGGCTGGGCGGGGGCACTCGAAGGACACGGGCGAGAAGGGTGAAGGCCACCAGGCCGAGCGGAAGGTTCACGAAGAAGATCCAGCGCCAGCTCACGTTGTCGACGATGACGCCACCGACGAGGGGGCCGAGGATGGCGGCGATTCCCCACATCGATGAAAAGAGCCCGAAGTATTTGCCTCGCTGGCGGGGCGGAACGATGTCACCGACGGTGGCGAACGTGAGTCCCCAGATGCCACCTCCACCGACCCCTTGCAGCGCTCGGGCGGCGATGAGCTGGGGCATTGATTGAGCCGCACCGCACAGGAGTGACGCAAAGAGAAACAGGGCGATGGTGAAGAGCAGCAATCGCCGTCGACCGAAGAGATCGCTCAGCTTGCCCAACAGCAGCGTGGCGATCGTCGAAGTGACCGCATACGACGTTGATACCCAGGCGTAGAGACCAAAGGCGTTGAATTGCCCGGCGATCGTTGGCATAGCCGTTCCGACGATGGTGTTGTCGAGAGCGGAAAGTAGGAGCGCAACCATAAGTGCACCTATGACAAGTCGAGTCGAGGCTGGCGCTCGGTCGGGCTTTGCTTCCGCGTCGACGCGCGACGCTTTGGACTTCGGTTCGGCGGCGTTCACTGTTGGCCTTCTCGAATGAGTCGTGGTGGTCGGGTTCGTTTGGTGGCGAGAAGTCGAGTCGTCTCGGGCGACGGCGGGGCGGCCAACATGGCGGTGGACACATCAATCAGTGCACTTATGAAAAGACGATCGTCGGCATGCTCCTCGTCCTTGGCCCGGCGGGCGAGTTCCATGGCGCAGTGCAGGATGGCGGTGAACCGGCGATGGAGATCGAGTGATCGCTGATCGAGAAGCGCGCCAACAAGGGTGCGCCAACGAAACGTGGTGTTCGAAGGATCCTGCAACGACGATTCTGAGACTTTTGGGTCAGGACGGTTCAACAGTTCGGCGTAGACGATGAGGAAGGCGCGTCCGGAGGGAGTCCGCAGTTTCGGGGCAAAGGGACGCACGTAGGCAGCCGTAAGCGCGCGTAGGTCCGGCGCGCCTGATGCCTCGTATTCGTCAAGGAGGACGTGGCGACCGGCGTCGACCTCGGGGAGATGACGGGCGAGGATGGCCCGAACCAATCCAGCACGATCTTCAAAGTGATACTGGGCGGCGATGGCATTCCGAGCGCCGGACTCACGGGTGATTTCCCGAAGAGCGACCGCCTCGATGCCTCGCTCGGCAAAGAGGCGCTCGGCGGCATCGAGGAGACGCTCGCGTGTCGTGGCCTCGGTGGGGAGACGGAGGATGGAGGCGGTCACTGGCCGCAACCAAGTAGCAGAGCTTCGGTGGGGAGACGGAGGATGGAGGCGGTCACGCGCTGATCAGTTCGGAGGCGCGGGCGAAGAGGGCGAGCGTGGTGGTGTGGAGCTGGTCGCCGATCTCGCGAGGAGCGAGCCCGGCGCAGGCTCTGGCGTTGGTGCCTTCGAGGATGATGCCGAGGCGGTACGACGCGAGGACCTGGTACCACGTGGCCAGAGTGGGGTCCACGAATCGGCCGTTCCCGGCGGTCTTTTCGATATAGCGATCGATCAGTTCGCTTCGGGTCGGAAGTCCCGTGACGTCGATGACGGAGACGCCGGCGCCACTGGTGGGAAACGTGGCGAGAAGAGCGCCGAGATCGAGGAGCGGATCGCCGATCGTGGCAAGTTCCCAGTCGACGATCGCCGCCAGCCGTGGTTCATCGTGACGGAACATCACATTGCCAAAATGGAAATCGCCATGGATGATTCCGGGCGACCACGCGTGCGGCCGATGCGCGTCGAGCCAGGCGCCGATTTCGTCGACGCCGGGGATCTCGTGACCGGGATAGTTCGGAGTGGCGTCGTACGACGCAAGGTGCGAACGCCATCGATCGACCTGCCTCTCCAGCCACCCGTCGGCGCGTCCGAACTCGCCGAGCCCGACGCGGCGATGGTCCACGTTGGCCAAGGACGCAATGCCGTCGGCCATCGAGAGGCCCATGGCGTGTTTCCATGCGACGTCGGAGTAGGCGTCCGGCAAGCCAAGCATCGGCGCAAAGCCATCGACGGGTTCCATCACGTAGAACGCCGACCCGAGCACGTCAAGCGATGGCTCGTCGGCAACAAGGCGCGGATGCGGAACTTCGGTCATACGAAGCGCACGTAGCAACGTGGCTTCGCGGCGCATGGTCTCGTCAGAATTCTTTCGCTTGTAGGGCGGCGGATGACGGAGCACCACGTCGGCGTCGGTCCGAGTGATTCGAGCCATGACGTTCTGCGTGCCGCCCCCGAGCGCAGTGCATTCGACCGGCCCGGAACCGATACCGCGCGAGTCGAGCCAGGTGGTCAGACGATCGAGGTCGACCGGAACAGCCGTCATGTCAGACGGGCAGGTTCCCGGTGGCGGCTCTGGTCGTGCCGTGATCGCGGTACGCCGCGATCGTGCGCTCGGCAATACGCATTTGGTGGATCTCGTCGGCCCCGTCCGCAAAACGGGCCCACCGGGCCTGCTGGTACATGTGGGCCAGCGGGGTGTCGTTGGAATAGCCGAGCGCGCCGTGAACCTGGATGGATCGATCGATGATCCGGTTGAGCGCGTTGGCCACGAAGTGTTTGGCCATGGAGACTTCGGACTTGAAGTCTTCCTTGCGGTCGATTTTGTAGGCCGCATGAAGCACCATCAGTTTCGCTTGGTAGAGCTCCATGGCCGAGTCGGCGATCATCCACTGCACGCCCTGCTTCTCGGCCAGCAACGAGCCGTGGCTGAATCGATCGAGGGAACGGGCGACCATCATGTCGAGCGCAGTCTCGGCCTGGCTGATCCAACGCATGCAATGGGCGAGGCGCGCCGGCCCGAGTCGGTACTGACCGAGCAGGTGTCCCTGGCCGCGGCCGCCGAGCATCTGGTTCGCATGCACGCGCAAGTCTTCGATGACGATCTCGTTGTGGCCGGTGGAGCCATGCATGGTCGAGATCTGTCGCTTGTTGATCCACCCGTCGCTCGGAAGCTCGACGATGAATGCGGTGTTCGCCGCCTGCGGCAGGTCGGGGTCATCTTCCGTGCGGGCGATGAGGATCGCGAATTTGGCCCGCTCGGCTCCCGAGATGAACCACTTGTGGCCGTTGATGACCCATTCATCGCCATCAGGCACGGCGACGGTGCGGATCAGGGTGGGATCCGAACCAGCGACCTCAGGCTCGGTCATGGCGAAGCACGACTGCGCCTTCCCGTCGCACAACGGACGGAGGTACTTCTCCTTCTGCTCGGCCGTCCCCCAGTGCATGAGCGTGTGCATGTTGCCCTCGTCGGGCGCTTGGCAGTTCAGGACCCACGGGCCGTAATTCGCCTTGGCCGCCTCGGCCTGCACCAAGGCCAGCTGCACGTGGCCGAGCACCATACCGCCCCACTCGGCGGGCATATGGGGAAGCCAGAGGCCTTCCTTGAACGCCTTCTTGCGCATGCCCATGAGCACGCCGACGTAGGCGGCCCGGTCGGTCTCGTCGAGCTTGTCGTCGTGGATCTGGGCCTCACCCGGCTTGACCACCTCGTTGACGAACGTCCGGACCCGGAGCCGGATCTCTTCGAGTTCGGGCGACAGCGAGAAGTCGATAGCCATAAGGCAAGTCTCCCATTGTCTAATGCGTCTGCATCAAATCGCCCACTTCGGCGACGCGCAGATGCCGCCGCCTGGCGCGCAGATGCCAGCACGCAGCGCGCACACCGGCTGAAAAAGGCAGGTTTGGCGACGACTCCGGCCGATCTGCGCGGACTTGGTATCGATCTGCGCGCCAACGGGCGCCGATCGGCGCGGGCGGCGCGGCGATCAACTGTTGAGGCGGCGGCCTTAGGTGGCGGCGACCTCGTCGTCGTCATCGTCGGGTACGACCAAGACCGGGACCTGCGAGCGGTGGACCATCTCGTAGGTGACGTTGCCAAGCAGTGCCGCACGGAGAGGACCCTGGCCGCCGTGACCAACGGCGATGATCGATGCGCCCTTTGCATCGGCCACGGCGATCAGCGCCTCGGCCGGACGTTGCGGGACCATCTCGACTTCAATGGCGAGTGAGGAATGCGTCGCCAGCAGCTCCACGCGAATTTGGTCGACTGCTTCGTCGCCGATAGCCGAGACCCGTTCCTCAAGGGGTCCACCGCGCGGTCCCATCGAGGTCGACTCGTAGCCGAATACCAGCACGAGAGGCACGCGCAGCGCAGCGGCCAAACGGGCGGCTTCACGCGCTGCTTCGAAGCCGCTGCCGTTCCCGCCGATCCCAACAACGATCGGTCCTGACATCAGGCCACATCCTTTCGATAGGTACCGAGCGGGGCGGCGAGGGTGTCATCGCCATCGGGATCCTTGACCAGCTCAGCGGGGTCCGGTCGGAACGAGAAGAACCGTGGATATTTCGCCGCGCACCACAGCATGAGTGGAACACCGACCACGAGCAAGAAGGTACCGATCACCAACACCGTGCCGACCCCGAATATCGTGCCGTTGCCGTAGGCGGCGGAACGCGCGTCCCACACGGTTTTGACGAAGACGAACAACAACACCGCGCCGCCGAAACCGGGAAGCACGCCGATAAGGACGAAGTTCTTCACCGACTTGAACAGATAGCGACGGAAATAGACGATGCACGAAATGCCGGTGAGCCCGTAGTACACGGCAATAGCCATGCCGACGGCAGCGATCGATGCGCTGTATGCATCGGTGCTGGTGTTGTGGCTGACCACGACGAGGAGCACGTACCAGACAATCGAAATCCCGCCGAAGAGAAAGGTGCTGAAGTCCGGAGTGAGGCGGGCTCGATCAATGCGGGCGAGCTTCTCCGGAGCGGCGCCGTGCGAACCCATCGACAACATCGTCCGAGTGGCCGGAAGGATCGTCGTCTGACATGATGCGGCCGCCGACGTGAGGACGGCGATTACCAGGAGCTTCACCATCACCGTCGGTAGGGCAACTTTGCCGAGCGCATAGATCGCATCGCCGGCGTTGTCCGTCACAAATTTGGGGCCGAGCAGCGACACCGATCCGAACGCGCAGACCAGATAGATGGCCAACAGAATCACCGTGGAAAGCACGGCGGCGCGTCCAGGCGTCTTGGACGAGTCCTTGGCCTCTTCGTTGACTGACACGCACGTGTCCCAGCCCCAGTAGATGAATACTGCGAGGACGAGTCCGGCAATCATCTGCGACGACGTGAGTCCCGACGGCGACAGCCATGAAAGGCTCGGCTTCACCGATCTGTACGTGGTGGCCACGCCCTCCACGTCGACCGTCCTGGTGGTGCCAGCGAATGCCTTGGAGATGGCGATCACCGCAAACGCGATGAGCACCACCATCTCGGTGCCGAGCAACGCCACCTGTGAACGGGCCGACAGCTCGATACCCCTCCAGCAGATCCACGTCATAGCAACGATGAACGCAATGCCGATGATGGTGGTGAGCCAGATGTTCGCCGCCCATTGCTCGTGGAACAACAGCATGAGGTATTGCCCGGAGACTCCGGCGAGGTTTGGCATGATGACGAGATCGGCCACGATGCATCCCCACCCGGCGATCCAACCGGCCTTGGGTCCGAACGATCGCACACCCCACGTGAAGTTCGTCCCGCAATCGGGGTCGGCCTTGTTCAGGTAGTAGAACGCGGCGGCGATGCATCCCATGGGGACGAAGGCGAACAGCATGATGAACGGTGCCTTCACGCCCGCTTCGCCGGAGACGAGGCCGATACTCGCGGCGAGGCTGTATCCGGGTGCGGTCGATGCCACCCCGATAACGATGACGGCGACGAGCCCGAGGGAACCTCCCTTCAGGCCTTTGCTTGGGACATCATGGTCAACGGCAACGGCTTGCGTCATACGCTGGCTCCCCTTCGTGGTGGTCCGCTGCACTCTTCCACGTTCGTTGCTGCCCACACCGGAAATCAGGAGAACTCATGAGCAAGCCCCGCGTCGACCTTGGCCGTTACGGCATTTGGTATGGACGTATCGATGCCCTCTCGACGCCCGAAGTTCGCGAGGCTGCGCAGCTCGTTGAGTCCCTTGGCTTCGGCGCGTTGTGGGTGGCCGAGGCGGTCGGTCGCGATCCGTTCGTGTCCTCGTCGATCATCCTCGGGGCCACGACCACGCTGGCCGTGGCGACGGGCATCGCCAACATCTATGCGCGCGATCCAATGACGATGGTGGCCGGCCAGAAGACGTTGGCGGAAGCGTTCCCGGACCGCTTCCTGCTCGGTCTTGGCGTGAGTCACGGTCATTTGGTCGCCGGTATTCGTAAGCACGACTACTCCAGGCCGTACTCCTATATGACCGATTATCTGGTGCGCATGGATGCCTCGCTATTCATGGCGCGCGGCCCCGAGCATGACCCGGGTCGCGTGCTTGCCGCACTCGGTCCAAAGATGCTCGAACTGGCGGCGACGGCCGCCAATGGCGCTCATCCGTACTTCACCACACCGGAGCACACCCAGATTTCTCGGGACACCATGGGACCCGACGCGCTGCTCGCCCCGGAGCAGATGGTGGTGCTGGAAACGGATCCGATCGAGGCGCGCCGCATTGCCCGGGCGGGCATGAAGATCTACATGGGCCTTCCCAACTACTGGAACAACCTCCTGCGACTGGGCTTCACCGAAGATGACCGCGCCGATGGGGGGTCGGACCGACTCGTTGATGCCATCGTGGCGTGGGGTTCCGACGACCGCATCGCGTTGCGCGTCGCCGAACATCATGAAGCGGGCGCGGACCATGTCTGCGTGCAGGTTCTTCACGACGGCAACGCCATGCCCGCGGCGGCGTGGAAGCGCCTCGCCGACGCCTTGGGTACGGTCGCGCCGGGATAATTGTGCGCCCAGTCGCTCTGGGAGCGACTGGGTCTACAAGTACGCCGACTTCGCCAACTACGCCGACTTTGCCGACTTGAGTCGGTCCGTTAGGAACGTCAGGACTTGTTCGAGCGCGTCAGGGACGAGCTGCTCGGTGAGGACGGAGTGTGAATTCGGCGCGTGTCCGCCGACGTTTCCCGGTGACGAATCGATCTCGACGCCGACGAAATGGTCACCGAGGATTTCGCGGAGGTAGGCAAAGCGGGCGGCGGGGACGAGGGGATCGTTGGTGAATCGCAGGCCGAGGACACAGAGGTCATCAGCTTCGACCCGACGCTGGACCTCGGCCAAGGTGGCCGGCGAGATGTCGATCCGATTGGAGCGGCCTCGGAGAAATGGGATTTGGGCAACGGGTAGCGACGGTTGGCTGAGGACCGGGGCAATCACGGCTGGCTCGGCGAGCATGGCCAAACCGAATCCACCGGTCACGCACATGCCCACGACGCCGACGCCGGGCCCGCCGCACCGGGCGTGTTCCGAAGTGGCAAGCGCGCGTAGAAACGTCGTTACTCGGCTCTCGCCCCCAGTGGCGAAAAGGGTGAATTCCTTGGAGATACAGACGTGGCGAACCGCCTTGCTCAAGGCCGACTTCTTGGAGTCGGCGCCCGGCACGCCGAAGAGATGGGGGAGGGCGACACTGCATCCCCGCTCGACGATGGCCCTGGCGAAGTTGGCGACCGCCGGGGTGATGCCCGGTATCTCGGCGATCACGATCACACAGGGCCCGGAGCCCGAGCGGTACACGTCGTGGGTCACTCCGTTCGAGGTGAAGGGAGCGCGGACGAAGTCGGCGAGGGCGTCGGGCATTTGCTGCACTTTACGGATCGAAAGCCGTGGCGGTTGCTATTCCGAGCCGGTTGGCGGCTGGCGGGTGAATACTGGATGCACATGCCTGCCGCTGTCCCCACCGTCCGCCCTACCGTCCGCCTGGCCAAGTACCACGGTCTCGGCAACGACTTCCTCGTGATGGTTGTTGCTGACGGATCCGCCGTGCCGGACGACGTGGCACATGCCGAGCTGGCCCGAGCTTCGTGCGATCGCCACCGGGGGATCGGCGCCGACGGACTTCTGGTGTGCTCAGCGGCCGAAGCAGACAGCGGCGCCGATCTCCGGATGAAACTACGCAACGCCGACGGTTCGCTGGCCGAGATGAGTGGCAACGGCATTCGATGCTTCATCCACGCCGCCCTCGACGCTGGTCTCGTGCCGCCGGGACCGGTGAGGGTTCTGACCGACGGCGGCCTTCGGACCGTCGAGGCGTTTCCACCGGTCGACGGTGTCGCCTACGTCGAAGTCTCGATGGGAACGGCAACGCTTGACCCGATTGAGATTGAGATTCCTGCGTCGGTTCGAGCGGTGATCGGTGAGCGGCGGGCGACGACCGTTGATGTCGGCAATCCGCACATTGTTGTCGAGGCCCATCCGTCGACGATCGATCTCGCCACCTTCGGCCCGGCCGTTGAGGCGTGGTACCTGGGTACCGGCCTTCACGGAATCAACGTCGAAGTGATCGGTCGTTCGGCCGAAGAGGGGGTGCTTGATATGGCAGTGTGGGAACGCGGCGTCGGGATCACGCAGGCCTGCGGCACGGGCGCGGTTGCTTCCGCCTCGGTCGCCCGCTCGTGGGGACTAGCCGGTGACCGCACGAGAGTCATGCAGCCCGGAGGGGATGCGGTCGTCGTTTTTGATGGTGACGAAGCGAGACTCATCGGGACCTCGCAGTTCATCTGCACGTCCGAGTTTGCTCTACCTTCGGGGGTGAGTATCCATGGCTGAGAACACCGTGAAGCAGCTCATCGATCGTTCCATCCGGGAGAAGATTGTGCTCGTCGGGGTCGCCATTCCTCCGGGCACCGTCGACGACGCGGAAGAAGGTCTCGACGAGCTCGCCCTCCTGGTCGACACCGCCGGCGCCGACGCCATGGCTCGTGTCATCCAGCGGCGAGATGCACCCGACCCGGTGTACTTCGTCGGGAAAGGCAAGGCTGAGGAACTTCGCGAGATCTCACTCACCGTTGACGCCGACACCGTCGTGTTCGATACCGAACTGGCACCGAAGCAGAGCCGCAACCTGGAGAAGCTGCTCGGCCGCACCGCCATCGACCGGACCGCGGTGATCCTCGACATTTTCGCCCAGAACGCCCGCACCGCGGAGGGCAAGGCGCAGGTCGAGCTGGCGCAGTTGCGCTACCGATTGCCACGTCTTCGGGGGAAAGGCGGTGCCCTCTCCCAACAGGGCGGCGCCGCCGGCGGCGCCCGTATCGGGACTCGCGGGCCAGGTGAAACGAAGCTCGAAGCCGACCGGCGTCGGTTGCTCGACCGCGTCCACAAGCTCGAGGGTCAGCTCAAGGACTTGCAACGTGTACGTATCAATCAACGCAAGGGTCGCCGTCGAAATCGCCAGGCCGCAGTAACGCTGGTCGGCTACACCAACGCTGGGAAGTCCACCCTGCTCAACCGACTTACCGAAGCGGGAGTGCTGGTGGAGAACCGTCTGTTCTCCACCCTCGACCCAACCACCCGTCGACTCTCGCTACCGGGTGGTGAAGTGGTGTTGTTGTCAGACACCGTCGGCTTCGTTCGAAACCTTCCTCATGAACTTGTTGAAGCGTTCAAAAGCACACTCGACGAGGTCGTGGAGGCGGATCTTCTTATCCACGTTGTTGATGCCAGCTGCTTTTCGCCGGAAGGCAACATGAATGCGGTCGACGAAGTCCTTGCCTCGATCGGCGCGTCGGACGTACCCCAGCTCATCGTCTTCAACAAGACCGACGTTGCGTGGCCTGAACGACTCGAGGCGATGCACCGCCAGTTCCCAGGGTCGGTCGCCATCTCGGCGTTCAACGGTGAAGGCATCGACGAACTTCTCGAGGTCGTTTCCGATAGAGTACGCGCACTTACCAATGTCATCGAACTGTTCATTCCCTACGACCGGGGCGATCTGCTCGCGGCGGTGCATCGCGAGGGTGAGGTGCTCGTGGAAAGTCACGAGGACAACGGCACCCGAGTGCGAGCCCGGCTCGACGGCGCATCGGCCGGCAAGTTCCGTGAGGTGCGGGTGTAGCGAATTGGGAACGTCGGGTCACTTGTGTTGCGAGCAGCGCAGCGAAGCGGAGCAGCGCAGCGCCGGAAGGTTGGTGCGGGCGTAGCGTCCCCAACTTGTACCAGAATTCTCGGTAAAAGATGGACAAGAAATTTCGGTATTTGGTTGCCGCTCGACATAGTGTTTGCTACACTCGAATACATGTTCCCGCCTGTCGAAGACCTCGAAACCGAGTTCTTCGACCTTGTCCGGTGGGACACCGAATGGTCGGAGAACTGGCGTCCGCCCGACGAACGCGAAGCCGTATTCGAGGCGTGGCATCCAGCCGAGCAGGCACGGCTGGATTTGATTGACACGTTGATCTGGTGGGACCGGGCCGATGCCCATCTCCTCGATGGAGCCAGGTCCCCGGCGGGATGGTTGCGGGCAAAACTCCGGATTTCTCACGGACACGCCATCGCGCTGTTGCGTCAGGCCCGCGGTTTGCGCGACTGCCCGTCACTACATCACGCCTTGTCGACCGGCACGCTCACGTTTGATCAAACTGATCATCTGATCCACGTGTTTACCCCGGCGAGGGTGGCGTACGTGGAGCGTGATGTTGACCTGTTGATCGAACACGCCACCTCGTTGACGGTGGCGCAATGTCGGATCATGGCGCGTCGGTGGGCCGACGCGGTCGACGCCGAAATCGCAGCCGCTGTTCTCGACGCCGGCGGTGAGATACCGGACCCGGATGCGACCGTTTCCGAGCTCCGGGTCGGGGAGATTCTCGACGGTGACACCGTCATCGAAGGGACCTTCAACGCGGCCGACGCCGCCGTTCTTCAGGCCGCTCTCAGGGCGGCGCATCGGCTCGGGCAGCCGGATTCGACAGGTGACGACGAAGCCCTCGAAGACGGTGTTGCGGTAAAGGAACCGGAAGGCCCGAAAGACACCCGCACCCCGGCACAGCAACGAGCGGATGCGTTGGTGTTGATCGCCCAGTTCTTCTTGGATCACCACGACACGGTCGCTCGTGGTGACGGCGCGTCGATCAACCGGGCGCATGTGAACATCACCGTCGACCTGGACCGGTTCACGACGGTGCATCTGACCGGGAATGCGGAAACGCCGTACTCGTTGAACGGGATCGATATCCGGTCAGTCGTGCAGGCGTGCTGCGACGCCTCGATCGCGCGAGTGTTGACCGCGGGATCGTCGATGGTGTTGGACCTGGGCCGCGAAACCCGAGTGGTGTCGCCCGCGTTACGCAAGTCGGTGACGAAACGTGACAGGTCGTGTCGGTTCCCGGGGTGCGACATGCCCGCTGCGTTTACCGATGTGCATCACGTAAAGCATTGGATACGGGGTGGGCCGACCGACCGCGATAACTGCTGCCTGCTGTGCCGACGCCATCACACCCTCGTCCACAAAGGTGGCTGGACTGCCATCGGCAACGCCAACCACACCGTCGTGTTCACCGGCCCAGAAGGCGTTCAACACCCGAGCCGACCACCCAATCTGCAACCCCCACTGCGGATCTGACCAATTATGTCCCTGAGGTCCGGCCGAAAGGGTAACTCGCCGACGGGTCGTTTATTGGCCAGCCTGAACAGTTGTCGGAGGCCGACCTCCGATCGGCACCAAGTAGTTCGAAGCATGATTAAACACTCGGTAAGGGTAGATCCGGGCGGACGGCATCCGGCCACCGAGCACTGCACTCTGGCTGTTATCGCGCACGACGGCTGCGCGCGTTATCGGGCGCCGCCCGCGCTGCATCGCGCCGGATCCCGGGTGGCCGAGTCAACCTTGGAGGTG